>JAENWA010000094.1 GCA_016650295.1 Desulfuromonadales bacterium
CTATTTGATTTTTAAAGAGCATTATTTTCTGTTGACAGATGGATTATAGAATGTCCCGGACTCTCGCAGCGAGATAAAAGCCTGATTACCGTGACATGCCTGGTTGCGCTCAATCGTGTCGAACAAGTGGATTTCCATCTGAAGAAGGCTTTTGAGAACGGACTCACAAAGGAGGAACTTGTGGCTGCGATTACGCATATCGCATTTTATGCCGGGTGGCCCACTGCGGCCTCCGGATTTGATCACTTGAAAAAAATAATCGATCAGCAACTAATCGATTAAGAAAAAACCTGAACCTGAATGGTCTGCTGAATTTTTGGAAAGCCACTGATTTCAATCGGTGGCTTTTTCCGTGTGAGCGCTGAAATTCCCGGGACAGCATAGGTAATTCAAAAGGCGGCCGATCGGCCGCCTATGCTGTTTATGCGGCAGGTTGGGCAGGCCAGGCCGGGACTGCAGGCATCCCGGGCGGGATCACCCATGCGGCCAGCCCCGGACTGCAGTTTGTCCAGGCTGCCACGCTGCCCCCGATCACCGCAATCTGCTTAAGCGAACATGCAATGAAGTTTGTCATAACGTGATCCGCCACATATGGCAGTTATGTACTATAGTACAGATGCCGCTCGTGGTTTTTACTTCACCCCCGCGCACACTTCTTACAACTCACCCTTTACTTTCAGCATGTTATACTCGAAGTATCCGCAGACCTTTTTTGGCGTGGTAGTTGCTTTCTATCAATTCCGTGTACAAAATAAATTTCAGGAGGCATCGCATGAAAAGAGTGATCTTAGCAGTAATTTGTGCAGTATTTGTGTTTGGTACGATGGCAACCGGCTATGCAGAGCAGGGAGATTGGCGCGGGGGAATACGCTCCAGGATTCAGGAATCAAGGCAAAAGATTGACCAGGGTATCGAACGGGGGACACTCAACAGGCATGAAGCAGACAGGCTCAATGCAGAGCTGGGCGCTATTCTCGACAAGATCGACCGCATGAAAGCAGATGGCCGTCTTGATCAAGGGGAACGGGACAGTATAAAAAATGACCTGGATCGACTGGACAGGGATATTTTCAAAGAAAAGCATGATGCCGTATCAACAGTCCCCGCAGTGCAGTTAGATTGGCGTGGTGGCATACGCTCCAGGATTCAGGCGTCAAAGCAAAAGATTGAACAGGGTATAGACCAGGGAACTCTCAACCGGCATGAAGCACGCAAGCTCAACAAAGAGTTAGGCAGGATTCTCAGCAAGATTGACCGCATGAGATCCGATGGCCGTCTCAGTCAAAGGGAACGGGACAAGATTAATCGTGACCTGGACAGATTGGACAGGGATATCTTCAAAGAAAAGCGTGATGATAACAGAAGTCACGAATATGATCGCGATCGTCACTAGGGCATAATCTGGGGAAGGCTCCCAGAATAAAAAGTTGAAATCGGATAGAAAAGGCGGCCAATCGGCCGCCTTTGATTTGATCCCTGTTCCTGTCCCGTCAGTATCTTCAAGGGTTATCCCCACTTCTTGCCGAGTTCCTCCAACCCGGCGCGTTTCAGGTCATCGGGAGTCATGGCGATCTGGAACTTCACTTTGGCATCGAAGGTCAAGAACCACGGTTCGGCAAGAGTCGGTATTTTTGCCGGGTCATCCAGATTGACGACCAGGACTGCCCCGCGCGATCCATCCTGTTCGGTAAAAAAGACCGCTTCGGGCTTTAGCTCCTCAAGGATATGATTTAATTTCTGGCCCACGGTTCCGTTTCTGAGCGCTTCATTGAAGCGATCTGTCGGAATTGTGACGTTCATGAGAATGCGCATAACTGCCTCCTTTTAGTCATGATTGTTTTGCTGAAAGGCGGCCGATTGGCCGCCTTTACTGTTTCACCCGTTGCTCACACCGCAGGTTTCTTATAGTCCGGATTCATCTGCCACAAGGCCAGTGTCGCCCCGGTCGGATCGGTTATGACGCTGAACCAGCCGATTCCGGGAATCTCGGTGACCTCCCTGCAGATCTTCGCTCCGAGGGTCCGGGCCTTCTCGGTGGCAACGACCGCGTTGTCCACGGCGACGTAGGCCATCCAGTAGGACGGTGAATCGGGCTGGACGGTTTTCATCATGCCGCCGCCGGTCCCTTCGCCCACATTGATCACGGTGTAGTCCATCCCCGGAACGTCTTCCAGTTTCCAATCGAACAGCTCCGAATAAAATTTCTTGGCCTTTGCCACATCGGTGGTCATTAACTCCACATGCACGAACGGATTTGCCATGACTTTCACTCCTTTATTCCCGTGTAATGGTGTACCCTGCATCCATTATACTACGACATGGAGGAATGTGGTTTCGCCATGTAAAAATTCCGGGTAAAGCAGAGAACAGGAGTGCAAAAAAGGGACAAGCTACTTTATGAGAAAAGCATCCGGTCCCCGTATTCATCCTGTATTCCTTGTGATATACCCATAAAAAAGGCCCCGGGTTACCCCGGGGCCTTTGATGTTTGATGGAGTCGTTGTTTAGGCTCTCATTACGTTTGCGGCCTGAAGCCCTTTCGGACCCTTGGTTACTTCAAACGTCACACTATCACCTTCGGCAAGCGATTTGAATCCGTCGCCCGCGATAGCGGAGAAATGGCAAAATACATCGTCACCATTTTCCTGCTCAAGAAATCCAAAACCCTTGCTGTCGTTAAACCATTTTACTGTTCCGTTTACCATGTGTACTTTCTCCTGATCCTGCTGTTCGATTTTGTCTGATTTATTTCAGACTTAATGCCACTACGCTCTTCTCTACACGATAAGTCAATCAGCAAATGACGCGGGGAGATTATTATTCGCGAAAGAGTCGGCGCGAAGGCTGCGGAGTCAGGTCAGGCTTTCGGACATTTGCTGCTCCGAAAGTCCTGCGGGGGAAATCCCTGAACAGAAAACGTAATTACAAATGACGGCCATTCCGGCCGCTTATGTAACAAATATCTATTGGGGAGCAGTTGATCTAATGTTGTAATGAGCAGATAATGAAAGGCCCGCGATGATCATCGCGGGCCTTTGAAACTCTTCCCATGTTTTTGGGATTCAGACTGCACCAACCAGCCTGTAATCAACTTCCTATGTAATTGAACTGCAAGGTGGAGTATCTTCGCTCATGCGAGCCTCCCTGGTATGTTGATGTACTTCCTGAAACATCTACTGCAGTTTTTACTCCTTTTACTGCGTAGTGTTAACTACAGGTAGCGCTACCTTGATTTCACTATAACCTTTCCGATCCCAAGAAACAGTCTGTTTTTATTTTTTTTACTGGCGTATAGTGATTCGATTGTGGCACTGCGGGGCATCCCCAAGGTTATCAAGATCAGATCTCGATACACATATCCGGGCGATTGTCTCTGCGTGTCATAGTCCCAACTCCTCCATCAGCCTTTCCTCCATCCCCTCATAGCGCGGTGAAAAATGAAACGGAATCGTCCGGGCGACTCCTGCCTGACGGGCAAGCTGTCCGGCCTGGAGGGCGGTCAGGTGGTGCCGCTCGCCGGCCCGTTCACGGTCTGCATCGAGAAATGCCGCTTCGATAAAGAGGTAGTCAGCCCCACGGATGAGCTCGACGATCCTGGCAGCGTTGGCCGGGGTACAGGCAGTGTCGGTGACGTAGGCGATCTTCTGTCCGGGTACGACCTGCAGGATCTCTTTCTTCAGTTCCCCAAGGGTGAAGTGGCGCTCGACCATCTCTCCGGCAGCGCGCCACCAGACCCGAAAGCGCTTTGCATCAGCCTCTCCCCGCAGGATTGCCCTTTTCAGCTCCCCCAGCCATGGTCCGGCCGGCAGACCCAACTCCAGCAGCCGGTTCTTCATGATATTCACATGGCTCTTTTCCTCCAGGGCAAAGGCCAGGCAGACGGTCTTGTGGTCGAGGAAGGTCGTGCGGATACGGAAGGTCTCCTCGTCCAGCAGGATACCGTCGTGCAACTGCTCCGTCAGCTCATTCTCACGTTTGAACCCGCTGCGGCAGTGGAACTCGGCAGAGATGCTCCTGCCGTCCGGATGGAGTTCGGCGGCAACCACGATAAAGTCACCGGGATAGCTGTCCACCAAGTTCCAAGTATAGGAGGCCAGACGGTGCTCTACCCGGTCGGTGAAACCGGGCGGGCCGAACAGGCGGATCAGTTTTTCGCGCCCCAAGCAGAGCCTGAGCAGATGATCGAAGCCGAAGAAGTGGTCGATATGGGTATGGGAGATAAAGATATGCGAAAGCCGCAGGATCTTGCGGGGCGGGAGTGCCCGGATGTCCCCCAAGTCGAAGAGCAGCGCCCGTCGCTCGTGGAGGAAATCGACGTAGACCGCCGGGTCGTCGAAGGGGCCGTTTACAAGACTTGGGTGGAACTGTGGGGTCATGGGCCATACTCCTTCCCTGGCTTTCGATCCTGAAGCCTGCCTTCAGGACATCTTTACAGGCCTTCAATCAGGACTTCACGGCTTTGAGAAGATTCAGGATTCCGCCGAGAATGGCCTCCTGTTTCTTCAGTTCCGCATGCAATTCCCGATTGTCAGTGCCGACCCTCTCCGTAGTCAGCTCGGGCAGGTACGATTCAAGAGCGGCGACAAGTGCTGCCGTTTCCTGTGGGCTCAGTTCAATGGCTGGCATGGTGCATCTCCTTTCCCGCTTCCCCGCGTTTGTCATGCGGGCATAGGTTCCATCCTGGGGAAGCGCTAGCGATTACCCATACTTATTATACTCCCTCTCCAGAAAGACAAGGCCGGTAAATTGCAGCAAAAGAAATTATTAAAAGGCAGCCCGACCCATGTGCTGTCACGGGGGCAGGCTGCGAGTCGGGATCATAGAGAAGCTCTTTCCGTACCAATCTCCACGTTCCTCTCTGCCCTAGTCACTGGACATACGACCGCCGCAAGCCCTCAATGTCGGAATCGCAAAGAGCGGAAGCCTCACCGCGCAGAGGCCGCCCGGCCGTTATCGGTTCAAAGCTTTGCTGCTGCCTCTACCCAGCAGGGAATCGACGCTCCAGATGCCGCCCCCCTGTGCGGCGATGAACAGGAATACGAAGCAGTACAGCGCTGCCAGCTCGCCATTATTCTGGAGCGGCAGCAGCGCCTTGGTCCCGTGCACCATCCAGTAGGCGAATGCCATCTGGCCGCTGGTTATGAAGGCTGCCCAATGGGTTAACAGGCCGATCATTACCAGGATGCCGCCCACCAGTTCGATCGGACCGGCGACATAGGTAATGAATGCGGGAACTCCTGCCGGCATGCCGCTCGGGAAATCAAACAGTTTCTGGGAGCCGTGCCACAGAAACAGGAAACCGACCACGATCCGCATCAGCGCATAACAGTTGGGACTGTATTTCGACATGAATGATGTCATGGTAACACCTCTCGATTGTTACGTGTGTGACCAGGAGAGATTCCTGTGCTACATGATTATTTTATTCCTTTACGGGCTTTCCGCAAACCGGTAATTGCGGATGAAGTATCCCTGAAAGCTTGGAATAACAGGGTCATGCCGTGTGATTTCGTCCTTGATTTGAAATTGGTGTTAGAGGTCAACGTTTTCCTGAAAAAACAGCGCCATGCTCTCCAGTTCCAGCGCCGCCAGACAGCCTCTCCCGGGCTGATCCACGAAAACACAGCCGTTGTCGAGCATGATCTTGTCGCTGGTCAGGGACGCTTCAACCTGGCTGCGGGAGACGGTTGTATGGCCGCAGACCAGCTGCCGGCCGTTGATGCGTTGACGGTCTACAAACGGGGAGCGGGTCCAGAGCATGGCAGAGGTGTCTTCGAAGGGGTTAGGCCGGTCAAAATTGAGACCGGCATGGACGATGATAAAGCGGTCCAGCGGGATATGGAAGGGGAGTGAATCGAGAAAGGCGCGGTAGAGGTGCGGGATGTCGCCGGGGCCGTCGGCCTGGAAGCTGGCCAGGGTGGCCAGGCCGCCGTTGTTGTACCACATGTCCAGATAACTTTGGCCAAATTCGGCCTGCAGCAGCATTTCCTCGTGGTTGCCCCTGACACTGGCAACTTCAAGTCCTGTGTCTTGCATCTCGAAGATGAAGTCCAGAACACCCCGGCTGTCCGGTCCCCGGTCGATCAGGTCACCCAGCAGGCAGATGCGGTCCGCCTGAGTCGGGCGGAGCTGCTTTTCGACCAACCGCCGTAGCGTGGCGGCACAGCCGTGAATATCACCTATGACAAAGGTACGGGAGGACATGGGTTCTCTTCTTTGCAATTCTGGTTGATGGCACTCGGACCGGTTCAAAATGAAAACCGGCCCTCACAGACCGTCTGTGCCAGCGGACGCCGCTCACTGGGCGTTTCCCTGGCCTGCAGCGACTCGGGCAGTTCCTGGATCAGGCCCGGCAGGCCGATGGCGGCCATGGCCTCCACCTGGTACTCGTCCGGAATGTTCAGGGCGCTTTTGGCCTGCTCATAGTCAAAGCCCTGCATGCCGTGCACCACGTAGCCCCGCAGGCTCCCCTGCAGCGCCAGGCTCATCCAGGACGCACCGGTATCATAGGAGTGGGTGCGGCAGGGTTTGCCGCTCTCGAAGGTGGTTTTTGACACAAACACCAGCAGGGCAGCCGCACGGGCACACCAGGCCTTGTTGGAATCCACCAGCAGATTGAAGAACAGCGGCCACTGTCCGGTATCCCGGCGGGCATACAGTATCCGTCCGGGCTGATTGTTCATGGAGGACGGCGCCCAGCGGGCCGCTTCGAAGAGCGTCAGCAGCTCTGCCTCGGGGATCCCGTCGCCCGACATGGCCCGCGGCGACCAGCGATCGACGAACAGGCGGTCCACATTGTTTTCGATCGTGCGCTTCTCACTCCCCCTGATCATGGCGCATCCTTTCCGTTTGGTTGCATGGACCGCTACTCCACCGCCTGAAGTACGTAACATTTCAGGTACTCGGATTCCGGGAAGGAGAGCAGGATCGGATGATCCGGGGCCTGGGAGCAGGTGGCCACCAGCCGCACGTCGCGTTTGGCCAGGCGGGCTGCGCTGACCAGCAGCTCGCGGAAGAGTTCGCGTCCCATGTGATAGGAGCAGGAACAGGTGATCAGGTAGCCGCCCGGTTCCAGCAGTTCCAGGGCCCGGCGGTTGATGGTCAGATAGCCTTTGGTGGCCTCGGCGATACTCTTGCGGTTCTTGACAAAGGCGGGCGGGTCCATCACCACCACGCCGAAGCGGCGGCCTTCATGCTTGAGGCTGCGCAGGCGGTCGAAGGCGTCGCATTCCTCAAACGCCACCCTGTCGCTCAGCCCGTTCAGGGCGGCGTTGTCGGCAGCCTGGGCCACGGCCCGGGCCGAGATATCAATGCCCAGGACCGAGGCCGCGCCAAAAGCCCCGGCATGAATCGCCCAGCTGCCGCTGTAGCAGAAACAATCCAGCACATGTTTCCCCTGGGAGCGGCCCCGCAGCAGCAGGTGATTCTCCTTCTGGTCCAGAAAACCGCCGGTCTTCTGTCCGGTGCGCAGGTTGACCAGAAAGCGCAGGCCGTTCTCCTGCATCTCCACCAGTTCGGGGATCTCCCCGGCCAGCAGCTCGACCTTTTCCTCCAGCTTTTCCAGGCTTCGCACGGAGACATCGTTTCTGGCTATGATCCCCTGCGGGGAAAAGACCCGCTGCAGCGCCTCCAGAATCAGGTCGCGGCGCAGATCCATGCCAGCGGAAAGCATCTGGATCGAGAGACAATCTCCGTACTTGTCCACCACCAGACCGGGCAGAAAGTCGCTCTCGCCGTAGACGGCCCGAAAGCTGTGCAGGGCGGGATAGACGGCCTGACGGTGAGCCAGGGCGGCCCGGATGCGCTGTTCGTAAAATCCGGCACAATCGATATCCGTCCGCTGGTGGGAAAGCAGCCGGAACGCAATCAGCGAATGGGGCGTGTAGTATCCGCAGCCGAGAAACCCGCCGGCGGCATCGAACAGCTCGGCAGCAACACCGGCTTCGCGTGCCCCGTCAATCCGGTCGATCTCATTGCTGAACACCCAGGGATGACCGGCCCGGATGCGGCGGTCCTCATTTTTTTTCAGACGGATTGCGGTCATGATTTGACTTTCAGTGCTTCGGCAATGGTCAGGCGTTCGGGCAGGTCTTCGCGGTCAACATGTGAAAGATAAAGCGCATTGACAGCCACCAGCAGCGTATTGAGACGGTCAAGGTCGATAATGACCGAACCTGAAACCGACTCGCCTTCTATCGTGTTAAGCGGACAGCAGTCGGTCTTGCGTTCGTTTCCTTCGTTATAGATGATCGGCAGGCCGTGGGTGCGGCAGATGATCGGACGGGCCGCGTAGAGCAGGCAGCGATGATGTTCCAGCAGCGGACAGCGTTCACCCTCGGCCTGCTCCGCAACATGGCGCCGGATAGCCTCCTGCTGGTCCTCCGGCAGGGCTTCAAGGGCGGCATTCAGGGCCGCGGCCTCCACGGGGAAAAGGGTGATAGCCGTACAGCAGCTGCTGCACCCCTCGCTGCAGGTGATCCGGCCGGACAGCGCATCCTGGATTCCCCGGCAGAGGGCGTCCACGCGGACAAGCATCTGGTGGTAATTATCGAGCAGATTTTCCATAGTCAACAGGTATCACAAAATGGAGTGAAAACAAAGGGCATGTTACGCACATTGAGCGGTGTACCTTTCAAATATGCCGATACGGTTGCAAGGATACTTGAAATGTAGTAAAAAGAAGGGATTGCATCATTATTACCATGGCATGATCGGAACCGGATGAAATTTCAGCCCATAAAACCAAAGAAAGTCTCGTCACAGATAGCGGATCAGATCCGTTCTTCCATCCTGGCCGGCGAGTTTGCCCCCGGTGACAAACTGCCACCCGAGCGGGAGCTGGCTGAGATGTTCGGGGTGTCACGACCGTCGGTGCGGGAGGCCCTCAACATGCTGGCGGCCTCAGGGCTGGTCATGTCCTATCAGGGCGGGGGCACGGTGGTCATGTCGCTGGTGGATACGGTCGCCGGAAACCCGCTGATGGAGCTGATCAGGGTGGAACAGGAACGGGCACTGGATGTGATCGAGGTGCGTAAGGGAATGGAATCCTGGACTGCGTTTTATGCCGCCCAAAGGGCCCTGCCCGAAGACCTGCGGCGGCTGGAAGAGATTGTTGACGGTATGCAGCGCAACCTGGACGGGCTGAAGCAGTCCGAAGATCTGGATGCGAATTTTCACATCGTCATCGCCCGGGCAACCCACAATATCGTCTGGCTGCACCTCATGCAGAGCCTGTTCGACGCCATGAAGGAGTTTCAGCAGAGCGTCTGGCGGGCGGTCTATCTTACCAGTGAAGATCACCATCTGCTCTACCGGCACCACAGCCTTATCTTCGATCGCATCAAGGCCAGGGACGCTGAAGGGGCCCGTGACGCCATGTGCGAGCATCTCACCTTCGCCGAGCAGCGCAGCACCGCCTACGTCACGAGGCAGCAGGTATAAAAACAGTCATTTCTATCGTCACAACAACTGGTTCCGGCTTCTCCAAGGTCTGAATCTGACGACTCGCCCCCCTCCCCCGAAACAAAATGCCTTGAGTCCCGTGTTCGGCGAGCTACCGGAACCCTGCCACCTGGGCCTGGTAGACCATAACCGGGACAAAGCGAACGGCAAACTCGGCGCTGCATTTGGCGCACGTCATGATAAACGGTTTTCCGTTTTTCCCTTTATCAAGCGGCAATTCATGTTTGAACCTGCATTCGGGACAATTGGTCGATACGCTCATTTGCACCGCCGGTTTTATATCCGTCGGCCTGACGTTTCCGGCTGCTTTTGCCGCTACGGCGGGCCGGGTCTGTGTCGGGGGTTTAGCAAGAACCGGCGCCGGCACTGCCTGGCCGGCATTCGGCAGAGCCGGCTCCGCTGCCGGCGTACGTTCTTTTTTGACCCGTTCTCTTTTTGTGGCGGTCGGCACGGGGAGAGCATCGTCGGCGGGCACCATCAGTGCATCCTCCGGTAGGACATCGCCCCTCAGCGCCTTTTTCCAGATCAGCGGCATGGACGACAGGGAATAGCGCAACGGCCTGCCGCCCTTCATCTGGGCGGCATCTTTTTCGATCACATAGTATCTTTCACGGTAAACCACCAGCGCCTGGTTGCCGATCGAGGCCACCTTGATGCCCGCCGACATCTTGTTTTCGAGCCAAAACTGAACAGGTTCCGACATATAAACTCCTTTCTGTTGTTGATACTTATTTCCTCATATGCCAGATCACCGGTACTATACTACCAATTCTTTTTATAGGTTAAAAGACGATCCGTACGAGCTGCCCGAAAATAATTCAGCGGTTTAGTCCGCCATCATCTGAACAGTATTTAAAATCTGACTATTATCGGCGTCTAAGTTGACCCACCTGCCATTCCTAACATACCGATATTACGTAAGTGTTGGGTCAAACCCGGACGCCGATCAGGGTCAAATTCCCATGCCGATCCACACTGAGCCTTTGATATAAATGTTCCCAGCCCCGGTTTATTTCACTCTCCTCTTTCACTTCAGTCCTTGTTGATGTAACTGTATACTTTACAGGAGGCTGAAACCATGCTCGAACTATTACGCAAACGCCGCAGTATCAGAAAATTCACGCCCGAGAAAATAGCTCCTGAAGCCATAACATCGCTCATCGAGGCGGCTCTCAGGGCGCCATCATCGCGGGGTATAAATCCGTGGGAATTCATTGTGGTAGACAACCCTGAACTGCTCACCAAGCTCTCCAAGGCAAAACAGCATGGCTCCGAGTTCCTGAAAAATGCGCCGCTTGCCATTGTGGTCTGCGCCGACAGCACCCAATCAGACGTCTGGATCGAAGACTGTTCCATCGCGGCGATCATCATCCAGCTCACAGCACTGTCATTAGGACTCGGCAGTTGCTGGACGCAGATCCGCAACCGGCAGCACGACATCAAAAATACCGCTGAAATCTATGTCCGGGAGCTGCTGGGGCTTCCGGAACAGACCAGGGTTGAATGCATACTGGGAATCGGGCATCCTGCTGAGGTAAAAGCCCCTGTAGCAACTGATAAGCTGCAATATGACAAGGTAAGACTTTGCTGATGGATTTGGAAAATTTTACTGAATTTCTTTGCTTTCTTTTGCAGTCTCCGTTTCATAGCAGGGAAAGTCCGTGTAACCAATCTCGTCAAAAGAATACCAGGTACTCATGTCTGTCGGCGGGTTCAAGGGCCAGCCATGGCTGAACCGCTCCACAAGGTCGGGATTGCTGATGAACGGCCGGCCAAAGGAGATCAGGTCGGCATGCCGGTTACGGATAGCAGCTTCCGCGGTCTCCTGTGTGTAGCCGCAGTTTCCGATCAGAGGCCCCGAAAAGACGGCCCGGAATTCAGCCAGCGTCATCGCCGGTCCCAGTTCGTGAAAGCCGAAGGCGAGTCCGTCCACCACATGGAGGTAGCCAAGTTCATACTGGCTGAGACGGGTTGCCGCATAAAGAAAGGTTTCGCGGAAATCAGGCGAGCCCATGTCGTTGAAAATGCCGTTCGGTGAAAGATGCACGCCGACCCGGCCGGCCGGCCAGACAGTCAGAATCGCCTGAACGATCTCGTCCAGGAACCGGAAGCGATTTTCCACGTTTCCCCCATAGCGGTCGGTGCGCTGGTTGGTTCTGGACTGGAGAAACTGATCGATGAGATAGCCATTGGCCGCGTGGATCTCCACTCCGTCAAACCCCGCTTGCCTGGCCCGCTCGGCGGCCCGGCGATAATCCTCCACGATGGACGGTATTTCTCCGGTTGCCAGGGCGCGTGGCGTTTCATGGGTCTGGTGGCCACTGGGGGTATGGATATCATCCCCTTCAAGTTTGATGGCCGAAGGGGCGACCGGCAGTCCCTCGTTCTCGTGAAAGCTGCTGTGGGAAGCCCTGCCGCAGTGCCAAAGCTGGAGAAAGATAGACGACCCTTTGGCATGGACTGCAGCGACCACCTGCTTCCAGGCTTCGGCCTGTTCATCGGAATAGATGCCCGGACTGTTCAGCCAGCCGATCCCCTGTTTCGAAATCACCGTCGCTTCGGTGATAATCAATCCGGCGGAGGACCGCTGTGAGTAGTACTCGGCCATCAATTCATTGGCCAGGCGTTCCTTGCCGGCCCTTGATCGCGTCAATGGGGACATGACGACCCTGTTTTTCAGCAACAGGTCACGCAAGGAAAAAGGGCTGAACAATGCACCGTTATCTGCATGTTTGATCTCTGGCATGGTTTTTTACCTCCGGTTTAATAATGCTCCGTTCAACCTTCCAGCCTTTTCAGAAAATCCGACATCGTGGTCACATCCTGCATCTCCCGGAATTCCCGGTAGCCGTCAATACCGTCAGAGTCAAGCCCGCGATAGTAGCGGGGCCGCGCGGTTTTCAATCCTGACAGAGCTTTGCCGGTGGCATAATCCGCATCACTAAGTTTATCTGCCCTGAACTTCAGGCCGAGTACCAGACTGAACCCCAGCTGGAACAGCCGTTTCAGATATTCGTCGGCAATGATTTCCACTCCCTTGGTTTCATCCCCTTCGCTCAGGTACTCCAGAGCAATATTCAAATAACCGTACACCCGCTCCATTACCGACCTCATCTGTTCCATGTCGGCAAGATGAGCTTCATCGGCCACCAGTGCGGTATTGATCAGATAATTCAGTTCCATGCGAAACAGTTCCGAGTCCGCACGGTGAACGACCCTCTCAAGGAATGTAGTACCGGTCAATAACGTCTTGGGGAGAGTGGTTGCTTCAACCGCCTGTAAGAGGACTTTGTTGCGGCCGGGTGTAAACGTGGCCGGGTTGATACGGGAGTATATCTCAAGAGCCTCATCACGGGGAGGAAAGCCCAGATCGGCAAGGCGTCCCGATTTTGTGTGATAACACTCCTCCTCTGATTCAATGTCAATTTCGCCGCTCACACTTTCCATGAGCGACGTGTACAGGGAATTATCCAGGCGGCAGACCAGCTCCAGGAATAAGCCGATTATCGGGGTGTGTGCGGGATTCTTGAATTTTATCAGGAATACATCGTCAAAGGTGTGGTCCCAATCGGTCTGACGTTCTTCATCAGTATTGAGATCGCCGATACCCCCCGCAACAAGAAGCTCTCTCCCCAGCAAGAGGGAGAGCAGATTGAAATCCAGATGCGGAAGTAATTCCAGAAAATGCTCCTCACTCCCCTGCAGAATATATCCCAGATATTCGACAGCCTTATCTTCCAACAACGACCAGCCCCTCCAGAGTTCCATATCCAGGATGAAAACGCACTGCTCCGGGCTTGCTAGTCCCAGCAATTGCATGGCGTCCTGACCGCCGTCTTCCTTGAAAAGCCAATACAACTCATGAGGCTGCATGGCCCGAGCCAGTTTCTTTGCGTCCGGGTCCCCCAGGACCAAGGCCAGCTTCTCCTTGGGGAGTACCCCGTCAAGATAGGTACGCTTGTCGACAAAAGAAAGCGTGCGGAACTCATCTTCATCAAGCCTTACGCTCGTAGCCGCTGTTCTGCCTGCATCTTTTCCGGTTACGCTGTTTTTCGACATGCATTCTCCTTGTCAAACCAGGGCAACAGGCTGCTTATTGATAGCCTTTTCGCCCTGTTTGACACCGACCGATGGCCTCATTGACTGGTATCACAATAAAAGGGGACAGGCTGGTTTTTAATGATATACACCAAAAAAGTAGCATGTCCCCTTTTTAATCTCCCGATTTAACGGTTTCCAGCCTCTTTTTTGTTCGATAATCGGAGAGATCCTGAACCTTGCGCTGTGCTTATTTCCCGGACGGAATTATTTTCTTAATACCATGCTCATAGTCATTGGTAATTGACTTCAGGTTACTCTTTACTTGACCCCGCGTATATGACTGATACATGTACCACCCTCCGACAAGAGCCAATAAAATAATAATAATAAAAATTACGCCACCACGCTTGTTCCGAAGGGGACCGGCCAGATTTTTAGTTTTATTAACGCTGTTCATGAATGTACTCCTTGTGGCGTAATTTCACCATTGGGCCGCTCTATAGCCAGCAGACCTCCGCCAGCAGGTTTGTATCGCTCGGCACTGAGATTCATTATTGTTACTTTTTGGCCAACAGGTATGAAATACAAAGGGACAAGGCTACACAATTGATATTTTCAGTGTTCCTTTATCTTGTTTAACCTTCTCTCTCAGATTCATGTATTGAATTCGTGAAATGTGTAGCACTTACTCTTCAACTTTCACTGCCCAATTGTTATTAATGCCGATATTCACGCTGCTTCGGCTCCAGGTGGTTTCAATTCTTCCATTGATGAATCAATTTTTTCTTTACAGGCTTTGTTTGCGTTCATAGCGGCTTTTCCCGTGGCGGCAGTATCATTTCCGCACACGTTCGTTTTCGAGGGGGCCGCTTTGGATGCTTTGGCTGGATCGTTGCTTTTCATGGTTGTTCTCCTTTTCCCATCAATAGTTGTTGTGGGTTACCCTTCTCAAAAAGTGAATCCATATGCACTTGATGAGCAACTTGTGTGCCGGAGAACACTTATGCGTACTTCGGATGCAAGGGTCTGATTATACGGAAAAAGTTTAAAAAAGAGAAAAGGGGGTGGGAGGGAAATCATCAGCAGAATCCGGCATGTTTAACATTACTGCTAAATATGACGGAACGCATCGAGGAATCTATGTGCAATTTTTTCAGGGCGTAACATTCTGTCAGAAATGTACATTGCATCTCCAATCGAGTGCATCCAGCAACATGAGGTCGATCCACCTGCTTGCCGACACGGCCGGAGCGGAAGGGTGCGTTGAGATGTACCAGGAGCGGATGGAGGAGGTGGCCGTTGCTAACTGGAGCTGTAACAACCGGCTGCAATTTTCACAGGCACCGTCCGGTGCGGACCGTATTTCGGGAGTGGGGGGCCGCCCCCCGCTACATGACTGGGGATTTATGTCGTAATTTTATTATTTGACCTGAATCGTTCTAATTCGCGGCTGAAGCCGTAAACGACTTATTCTGACACAAGTGTGGTGTAAGCTCATGGTATCTACCTTCCGGGAGGTTTTACCATGAAAAAGAACAACATCCAATTACAGGCAGGCCTGAGCTTAAGCCAATTTATCGACACATACGGTACCGAACAGCAGTGCGAGGCTGTGCTGGAAAAATCGCGCTGGCCTGAAGGCTTCCGCTGCCAGAAGTGTGATAGCGAACACCATTGTTGTTATCGATGAGATGGTGTGTTGATATTCCAGTGCAGCGACTGCCGAAAGCAGGTTTCGCTGACCGAAGGAACGATCTTTCACTCTACGAAACTCTCTTTGATAAAGTGGTTCCAGGCCATGTTTTTTATGACCCAGAACAAGAATAATATCTCGACCCTGGAACTGAAAAGGCACATAGGTGTTGGCTATTCCGCAGCTTGGAGAGTAAAGCATAAACTCATGCAAGTTATGTATGAACGCGAATCAACAACTAAACTTTCCGGGCGGGTCGAAGTTGACGATGCCTATTTTGGCGGTGAACTTCCCGGAGGAAAGGCTGGTCGTGGTTCTGAGAACAAGATCCCATTCATAGCGGCTATCCAGACCAATGCCAGCAACAATCCAGTATATGCGGTATTTCATCAGGTCAAAAACTTCAGCCTTGATGAAGTCAGTTCCTGGGCCAAGCGGTCTTTAGTCCCTGAAACCGTAGTGGTTTCAGATGGACTTAACTGTTTTACAGCAGTAGCCGAAGCTGGTTGCTTTCACCAACGCGAAATTGTTGGAAAGAACCGCAAAAGCACAGACATGGAATGCTTCTCCTGGGTTAACACCATACTTGGCAACCTAAATACAGCTGCTTCGGGCACTTACCATGCGTTTGGTTTGAAAAATACGGCTACCGCTACCTGGGTGAGTGCCAGTATCGATTTAACCGCCGGTTCGACCTGCCAGCCATATTCACCAGGCTGGTCTACGCCGCTACGCATACCGGATGCCGTCCGGAGTGGTTTTTACGGCTAGCGCTCTTTTATAACGATTCAGTTATAATTTTGGGTTTCAAATGGTTCCTCTCAAGAAAAACCATCCGAGAACTGAATATATATTCAGCAGGGTTTAACGGGCAAGTCGTTACCTGCCTTAGCTTTTGGGCAGGTCCAACGATTTGGTTGGAACACCGCATTTTTACCAGATTTTGCAAAATCTCCTATGTCGAGGGCTGACCCCTCATTTTTCTTTTTTCCCCTCCAGAAGCTTGAATGAGACTGTGTCGTGTATCAGGGCTGTTTGATGATAATGTGATCCAGGATCAATTTGCCGTTAACAATAGTCAGTGGATAGGTAACCGACGTGAAATCCGTTGCCGTGCGGGTGGTAAAGGCGGCGTCAGTAAAGCCACCCACCAGCTTGACCGTAACGCCGGCTTTATCGAAGTGTGCATCGTTGCTCAGATCGGGCAACAGCATCTTCCGGGCAAGGATGACATCTCCGGATACAGCGTTCTCAAAGGCAGATTTCAAAGTGCCATAGTAACTATAGGGACCAAGGTCTTTCCTCAGATTCTGCTGCAAGGTGAAGGTGGCCGTGACTGACTTGTCGCCGTCCAGGGAGAAGGAGCATGGTGCACCGGTACAAGCGCCGCTCCATCCGCTGAACGTTGATCCCAGGCTGAGAACTTCCGACAAGGTGACGGGTGTGCCATAGGAGGCGCTTGCTGTGCAGTTGGTGTCGGGACTGGCGCAAACAAGGGTTACGCCACTGGTGGCGGTAACCGTACCACTACCGGTGCCAGGCAGATAGACCGTAAGGGTAGCCATCGGGGGGAGCACGGTAAAGCTGCTGCTGGTGGCCGTACCGCCTGCGGTGACGACCTTGATCGGGCCGGTAGTGGCCCCAGACGGGACGTATGCCGTCACGTGTCCTGCGTCTGTAACCGTACCGCTGGTGCTGAGAGTGCCGTTAAAGGAGACCGTGGTGCCGCCGCTGACGAAGTTGGTGCCGGTAATAGTTATGGCACTGCCGGTAGGCCCGCTTGACGAGCTGAGTGAACTGATGGTCGGTGCGGCAGGCACCGTCGAAGGAGTAATAAACAGGCCGTAGGCGCCTTCTACCGCGGTGGGGCCACCCTCGCCCATGATAATGCCGTTGTTGAGCAGAGCAATATATTTGCCGTTGACGAATCCTGCGCCACCCATCTGGTTAGTAGCATCGACATCGATAGTGACCTTACTCCCCACAAGAGCGCCGCTCGTACTGATGTATTGTCCGTACACGTTCCAGTCGCTCGGATTTGACATGTCCATCCAGGTGGCCAGATAGTTGATGCCGTCAAATGCGACGCTGGTAGCTACCTGGGGACCGGCTTCGCTGGTGATGGTAATGACACCGCCAACCAGCGCACCGGCAGGGCTCACCTTCCGGCCGAACACATTCCATGACCCGGTTCCACCAACATCATCGCTCCAGACCACCATATAATTCGTGCCGTCGAAAGTAACCGACTTAGGGTTGTCGCTGGGATAGGCACTGGCATTGACCGAGATCTCCGTTCCCGGCACGCCGGTCGGGCTTACGAAGCGGCCACGGATCTCCGTATCATACTGGTCTTCAGTCCAGGCCACAAAGAAGTTGGTGCCGTCAAAGGCAACGTCGCTGGCGGAGCCGTAGCCGCTACTGATTCTGAATTCAGATCCCATACTGCCGTCAGGACTGACGATGCGACCGGCAATATAACGGTTGGTCGAGTCATCACCGAGCGCCGGATTGATCAGCCGGGTGCAGGTCACCAGATATTTGCCGCCACCGAAGGCCATGGCCTTGACCCCGTCGAACCAGACGCCGGCGGTGGTGATGGCAAAGGGGGAACCGACAGTAGCTCCTGCCTTGCTGATAAACTGACCATAGATTTGGAAGCCGCCGGGGCCTGTGCCGCCCGGAGCGTATTCCCAGATCAACAGATAGTTGGTGCCGTCAAAGGCAGCGTTGGTGGCAATGCCGGTGTTATAGGAAGGAGAGATCAGCCCGCCCACCTTGTTGCCGCTGGCATCAATCAGTTGGGCGCCGATGGAGATGGAGTATGGGTTTTGTACCCCAACCAGGTAATTGGTACCGTCGAATGCAAAATTCATTGCAGCGCCCCCGGTGGCGATGGGAAAGCCTGTTCTCTGGGCGGCTTGAACGGTAAAGCTGCTGCTGGTCGCCGTACCGCCGGCGGTGACGACCTTGATCGGGCCGGTGGTGGCCCCTGACGGGACGTATGCCGTCAGGTGTGTCGGGTCGGTAACCGTGACACTGGTGCTGAGAGTGCCGTTAAAGATGACCGTGGTGCCGCCGCTGAGGAAGTTGGTGCCGGTAAGAGTAACGGCGCTGCCGGTAGACCCGCTTGACAAACTGAGTGAACTGATGGTCGGTGCGGCAGGCACCGCCGTAGGCGTGATAAACAGGCCGTAGGTGCCTTCGACCTGGCTGAGGCCGCCACTCCCCATGACAACACCGTTGTTGATCAGGGCCAGATATTTGCCGTTGATAAAACCGACCCCGCCCAACTGGTTCGTGGCACCAGCATCGATCGTAACCTTGCTCCCCACAGGAGTGCCGCTCGTACTGATGTATTGGCCATACAGGTTCCAGTTGCTCAGATTTGACATATCCACCCAGGTGGCCAGATAGTTGATGCCGTCAAACGCAACGCTGAACGCCATCTGGGAGCCGGTTTCGCTGGTGACGGTAATGACCCCGCCAACCTTCGCACCGGCAGGGCTCACCTTCTGGCCGAATACATCCCATGACCCGGTCCCGACAACCTCATCGTTCCAGACCACCATGTAATTCGTGCCGTCGAACGTAACCGATTTCGGGTTGTCGCTGGGGGCCGCGCTGGCATTTATCGAGATTTCCGTCCCCGGCACGCCGGCGGGGCTCACGAAACGGCCACGGATCTCCGTATCATACTGGTCTTCAGTCCAGACCACAAAGAAGTTGGCGCCGTCAAAGGCAACGTCGCTTGCGGAGCCATAACCGCTGCTGATTCTGAATTCAGGTCCCATGCTGCCGCCAGTGGTGACGATGCGACCGGCAATACAGCGGTTGGTCGAGTCATCACCCAGATCCGGATTGATCAGCCGGGTGTAGGTCACCAGATAATTGCCGCCGCCGAAGGCAATGGACTTGATCCCGTCGAACCAGACGCCTGGCGTGGTGATGGCAAAGGGGGAACCGACCGTAGTGCCTCCCTTGCTGATAAACTGACCATAGATTTGAAAGGGGCCGTTGGTAGAGCCGTCCGGGTCGTTTTCCCAGATCAACAGGTAGTTGGTGCCGTCAAAGGCGGCGTTGGCAGCTATGCCGTAGTGCCCCGTAGAAATCAGTCCCCCGACCTTGGTGCCGCTGGCGTCGATCCGCTGGGCGCCGATGGTGATGGGGGAGGTTTGGTGGTTTTCTACCCCGACAAGGTAATTGGTGCCGTCAAATGCAAAATTTATCGCGGCGGCGCTGGTGGCGATGGGGAAACGTGCATGCGCGGGTGCTGCGGGAAACCCGGCCAGAATAAGAAACGTGCAGATTAGTAGCGTGATCATCTGATACCCTTGCAACACTCTCACGTCAGACACTGTAGGCTTCATAGGGAACCTCCTTTTGCTTGCCAGTCGTTATGAGTTCAGTAAAAAGTTATTGTTTCTTATACACAGCCAATGTGATATTTGCAATGCCAAATAGTGTGTGATAACTTTCGAAACCTGCTGCTCACTGTGCCTGCTTACGCTCGAAGTTGCGGCAACAACTCGATACAAAGGATAGCAGAGAGCGGCTTACAGGGCGCGACAACAAGACCATTGCAAGAGTGCTGAAAGAGCCGGGAGTAATTGTCGATAGAGCGAAGATGGAAGAACGCCATGCTGGCAAGTTTGAACAACTCTCAGAGGCAATCCTTGATTCAGTTTCGAAAGACGATTTGCTGAATGCCACCCTGCAACAGAAGAGTATCAGCGCCGGGGTGATGCTGGATAAGAGCCGTGTCATATTGATACGTGATTTATGCAATAGAACGGCAAATGAAGGGGGGAGTTTGAAACTTTATTACGGCACCTACTACGGCATGAACAAAAAAGGGTTTACAGCATAAGCCGTAAACCCTTGTAATGTCTGGTCGGGGAGACAAGATTCGAACTTGCGACCCCCTGCTCCCAAGGCAGGTGCGCTCCCAGACTGCGCTACTCCCCGACGAAAGAATAACTATATACCATAGACCGGCTGCCTTGGCAACAGATTAGTTGCCGGATATGCAAGTTTATTCCCTGTCCGGAATAACAAGCGACCCTTTGCCGAGCTTTGCGGCCAGCTCTTTGGCGGCCTCCTGCTCAAGTTTTTTCCCGATGCGGACTCGATACCAGGTGCCTTTATCGCCCTGATGCGATTCTACGATAAAGGCGTTATAGCCTTTTCCGGCCAGCTTGTTCTTGAGCGCCTCTGCCTCCGACTTGAGCGGGAAGGATGCCACCTGAACGGTAAGACCGGAGTTTTCCGGGCTTTTTGTTGCAGGTTTCTCCGAGCCGGCCGGCTTGTCGGTCGGCGCTTTCGACGGGTCGGCTGTTGGTGGCCTCACCATGTTCGACGGCAGGGCAGCCTGAAGCGGCTGTTTGGTCTTATCGTCTTTTACATTGATTCCTGAACCCAGCATAGCGCTCTGTTGCCCACTGGGGAGGGATTTGTAGAAGCCGAGCGGTTGGGCAGCGGTTGGCGGCGCCGTGCCCGCGGGGGTCTGTTGAGAACCTGCTGAATCCGGCTGAGGTTGAGGAGTCGGTATCGGCTGAACCAGCTGTGCCGGCTTGGGTGGCGGGGTGATTTCCTTTTTTGGAGAACTTTCCAGGCTGTTCTGCTCGATTGCAGCCTGAAAAGACTTTTTGGCGGATTTCTGCGAAAAAAACCATCCCGATCCGAATCCTGCAACAAATGCGATGGCAGCGGTGACTACCAGGATGGTTGTAAAAAGGCCGGCCGGCTCTTTGCGCGGCCTCGAAGTACCCTGATGGGTGACATAGGCTTTCTTTGGTTCACTGTAATCGATCCGCATGGGCTACTCCGTTTTTCGGTCCTGACCAGCACAGTCTTATTGCAGTTTAATCAGGTTATCATCTTTGCCGCATCGGAATTACATCCGCTCAGGCGCCGATATGCCCAGAATGGTCAAGGCGTTCTTCAGGGTCTGGGCGGTGCGCTTCAGCAGGTAGAGCCGGGCCTGCGTGAGGTCCGCGTCCTCGCTGATTACCCGGTTTTTGTTATAGAAACTGTGGAAACAGCCGGCCAGCTCGGTCAGGTAATAGGTCAGGCGATGCGGCTCAAAGTTCTGGGCGCTGTCGTCAACCGTGTCGGGTAATGCCGACAGAAGTTTGATCAGTTGCAGTTCTTCGGGGGTTTCCAGCACAGTGATCGCGGACGGCAATGGCCGTTCCGATGCTGTAAAGCCTTTGTCACGGGCGTTTTCGAAGATGCTGCAGATGCGGGCATGGGCATATTGTACGTAGTAGACCGGGTTGTCAGGCGATTGTTCCTTGGCCAGGTCGATATCGAAGACCAGTTGCGAGTCCGGTTTGCGCATGATGAAAAAGAAGCGGACGGCGTCCCGGCCGACTTCATCGATCAGGTCGCGCAGGGTCACGTAGCTGCCGGCACGTTTGGATATCTTGACCTCTTCCCCTCCCCGCAGAACAGTTACCATCTGGTGCAGCACATATTCGGGCCACCCCTTGGGAATGCCCCGGTTGAGCGCCTGCAATCCGGCCCGCACCCGGATGATGGTGCTGTGATGGTCCGAACCCTGTTCATTGACAACCCGTGTGAAGCCGCGTTCCCACTTGCCCAGATGATAGGCGATGTCCGGCACAAAGTAGGTGTAGCCGCCGTCGCTTTTGCGCATGACGCGGTCCTTGTCGTCACCAAATTCGGTGGTGCGCAGCCACAAGGCCCCATCCTGTTCGTAGGCGTGGCCGTTTTCCACCAGCAGCCTGACCACTGCCTCGACGCGCCCTTCACTGTACAGGCTCGATTCCAGTGTAAAGACATCGAAGTGCACGTCAAAGGCCTTCAGATCCTGATCCTGTTCGCGGCGCAGGCAGGCCACGGCGAAGTTGCGGATGTCATCCAGATCGTCCGGGTCACCCAGGGCGGTCACGTGCCGGTCGTCGGAGTCTACAGTCTCTTTTGCCAGGTAGGAGCGGGCTACATCCTTGATATATTCACCCTGATAGCCGTCGGTCGGCCAGCGTAGGTCGTCCGGTTCGATTCCCAGGCAGCGGGCCTGTACCGAAAGCGCCAGGTTCGAGATCTGCTGTCCGGCGTCGTTGTAATAGAACTCGCGGGTGACATCCCAGCCGGTGGCCTGCAACAGGCGGCAGATGCTGTCGCCGATGGCCGCTCCCCGTCCATGGCCGATGTGCAGCGGGCCGGTCGGGTTGGCGCTGACAAACTCCACCTGCACCTTTTTGCCGGAACCTCTGCTCGTGCGGCCGAATGTTTCACCCTCGGCCTCTATCTCCAGCAGGGTCTGCTGCCATGCGGCCGGAGCAACATAGAAGTTTATGAAACCGGGACCGGCTATCTCACATTTGGACAGCAAACCGGTGTTGCTGCCGATCAGCCGGATAATGATCTCGGCCACCTGGCGGGGCGCCTTGCGCTCACCCTTGGCGAGCTGCATGGCGATGTTGCAGGAGAAGTCTCCATGCTCGGGGTTGGCCGGTGTACCGATTATGACGGCAGGAAAAGGTGATGAGACAAGTTCTTCCGCGGTTGCGGCGGCTTGCAGGGCGGTTTCAACGAGGGCGACTATTCTCTGGCGCATCATTTCTTGTGGGATTCCTTGATCTCTGTGGTGTTGTTATAGTCCCGGCAGCTGTCCTTGATGCTGATGTCGCGGGAAAAACCGGGGCAGCGCGACCCTCCGTCGCAGACACTGAACCGCTTGTTACAGTTCTCGCGCCAGGCGCATACGGCACAGCTTTGTCGAGACATGCTTTACCTCGGTATTACTTTTTTTCCTGGGGGAACTGGTAGATGACTTCGTTGCTGCGGACCAGACCAAAGTCTTTGCGGGCAATGCTTTCCAGGTAGCGGCGGTCGGTTTTCAGAGCGACTATATCAAGCTTGAGCTTGTCATTCTCGTTTTTTGCGTCGGTCAGACGGGTATCAATCCTGGTTTTGTCCTGTTTCAGTTCAAAAATGCGCAAGAGCCCCTTGTCACCGAAGACGGTGAAAAACAGGATAAAGACAATGCATCCTGCCGGGATCAGGTACATTTTTTTCTGAAAGGGAAGTTTCACGTGTCTACCCTTTAGCGAGCCGGTCTGCGAAATATCCGGCTGTTCTACGGAGTCCGGTTTCAAGATCAACGGCCGGTGTCCAGCCCAGCTTCCCGCTTGCCAGAGAAATATCAGGACGGCGCTGTTTCGGATCATCCTGGGGCAGCGGGTTGAAGATGACCCTCGAGGCTGCCCCGGTTATTCTAACGATTTTCTCGGCAAATTCAAGGATTGTATTTTCCACCGGGTTGCCCAGGTTGACCGGCCCGATAAATCCATCGCACTCCATCATGCGGATCATCCCCTCCACCAGGTCATCCACGTAACAGAATGAGCGGGTCTGGGAGCCGTCGCCGTACACGGTGATGTCTTCATTGCGCAGGGCCTGGAGCATGAAGTTGGAAACAACCCGGCCGTCGTTTTCGGCCATGCGCGGGCCGTAGGTGTTGAAGATCCGGATAATGCGGATATCGACCTTGTTCTGGCGGTGATAATCCATCATCAGGGTTTCAGCCACCCGTTTGCCCTCGTCATAGCAGCTGCGGATGCCGATCGGGTTGACGTTGCCCCAGTATCCTTCGGTCTGGGGGTGAACCTGCGGGTCGCCGTAGACCTCCGAGGTGGAGGCCTGCAGGATGCGGGCTTTGATCCGCTTGGCCATGCCCAACAGGTTGATGGTGCCCATGACGCTGGTTTTGACGGTCTTGACCGGGTTGTACTGATAGTGCACCGGCGAGGCCGGACAGGCCAGGTTATAGATGCGGTCCACCTCCAGCAGGATGGGCTCGACGATGTCGTGTCGGATCACCTCGAAGCGGTGATTATCCATCAGGTGAATGATGTTGTCCTTGGAACCGGTGTAGAAGTTGTCCAGGCAGATGACGTCGTGTCCGTCATCCAGCAGGCGTTCGCAGAGATGTGAACCGATGAAACCGGCGCCGCCGGTGACCAGGATACGCATGCTATATCACCTCTCCGCAGACAGTCCCGCCGCAGCGGCCCAGCGGAATATAGCTGAAACCGGCGGATACCATGCGGTCCGGTTTGTAGAGGTTGCGGCCGTCCACTATGATCGGGTTTTTCAAGGCGGCCTTGATGCGGTCGAAGTCGGGATTGCGGTACTCGCTCCAGTCGGTGATAACAGCCAGTGCATCGGCGTTGGCCAGGATGTCATACTGGTTGTGGCTGTACTCGATGCGATCACCGAAGACCTTGCGGGCCTCCTTGATGGCCTCCGGGTCGTGGGCCCGAACAGTGGCCCCGGCAGCCAGCAGGCGTTCGATTATGGTGATGGCCGGGGCCTCACGCATATCATCGGTGCGGGGTTTGAACGAGAGCCCCCAGCAGGCCACCGTGCGACCGGTGAGAGGTTTCTCCTCGTCCGGGGAGCCGAGCAGTTTGATGAGCTTGTCGGCCAGGACCTCTTTCTGCCGTTCGTTGACATCCTCGACAGCCTTGAGCAACAGGAAGTCATAGCTGCATTCTTCAGCGGTTCTGATCAGGGCCTTGACGTCCTTGGGAAAGCAGGAACCGCCGTAGCCGGGACCGGGGAACAGGAAATCGTAGCCGATGCGGGTGTCGGAACCGATCCCTTCACGGACAGCGGCCACATCGGCGCCCATCCGGTCACACAGGCCGGCGATCTGGTTCATGAAGGAGATGCGCGTGGCCAGCATGGCGTTGGCAGCATATTTGGTCATCTCGGCGCTGCGGATATCCATGACGATCATGCGGTTCTGCTTGCGCATGAAGGGGTCATAGAGCTCTTTCATGATCTCGGCGGTCCGGACGTTGTCGGTGCCGATCACGACCCGGTCCGGTTTCATGAAGTCATCGATGGCGGCGCCTTCCTTGAGAAACTCCGGGTTGGAAACCACATCAAATTCAAGTTCAACGCCGCGAAGAGCCAATTCTTCCTGAATGGCAACCCGCACCTTGTCGGCGGTGCCGACCGGGACGGTGGATTTATCGACAATGATCTTGTAGCCGGTCATGGCGCGGCCGATCTGGCGGGCCACGCCGACTACATACTGCAGGTCGGCCGAACCGTCTTCGCCGGGCGGGGTGCCGACGGCTATGAAGCTTACCAGGGAGGATTGGACTGCGGCTACCGCATCGGTCGTAAAGGAGAGCCGCCCCTCAGCCTGGTTGCGCAGGACCATATCTTTCAGGCCCGGCTCGTAGATCGGGATGATGCCTTCTTTCAGTCCATTGATTTTGGCTTCATCAACATCAACAGCGATAACACTGTTACCGCTCTCGGCAAAGCAGGCGGCTGCCACAAGTCCGACATAACCTGCGCCGAAGATACAGATTTTCATTCAAAACTCCCGCAGTCAAGATAATTGGTACTCTATAACATATTATCCCATTGTTATTCCAGCACTATTTATCGCTATTCCGTGCCGTTCCTCAATCTCAGCGCTTCGGCGTAGGCTTCGCTCCGGGAACTGCCTGTAATTACGGATGCTTTCCGTGCGGCATCCTTCACCGAAAGTCCCTCCTCATCCAGAAGCCGCTGCAGCAGTGTGTCAAGCGCCTCCGTCTCTTTCGGAAGCACTTCCCCGGGGGCGATCAGGATGACGATCTCGCCCCGTGCCTTGCCCAGGGCGGCAGCGGAAATAACCTCCGAGACCGGTCCGCGAATAAACTCCTCATATATCTTGGACAGCTCCCGCGCCACCACCACCTGCCGTTCACCCATGGTCTCGCGGATATCCAGCAGTGTCTCTTCCAGGCGATGGGGAGCCTCGTACAGCACCAGGGTTCCCGGCAGGTGTGCCAGGGCGGTCAGAAAGACGCGGCGCTTGCCCTGTCGCGACGGCGGGAAACCGGCAAAGGTGAAGCTGTCACTGGGCAGGCCGGAACCGGAGAGGGCGGCAATTGCGGCGCAGGCGCCCGGGATCGGAATCACGGAAATGCCTTCAGCCACGGCATCGCGCACCAAGTTGTAGCCCGGGTCGGAGACGCAGGGTGTGCCGGCATCGGATATTAATGCCACATTTCTGCCCTGGCGCAGGGCGTTCAGAATACGCTCGCCCTTGAACTGCTGGTTGTGATCGAAGTAGGAGGTCAACGGCTTGGAGATGTTAAAGTGATTGAGCAGTTTCAGCGAGTGACGGGTGTCCTCGGCGGCGATCAGATCCACCTCTGCCAGGATGCGTACGGCCCGGTAGGTCATATCCTCCAGGTTGCCGATGGGGGTGGCGACGATGTAGAGGGTGCCGGCCATCTATTTCAGGCTGGAAATATAGCTGCGGACACCGTCAAGGATACCTTCGGCGGTCATCTCCAGGTAGGCCGTGTTTTTCAGGCGCGCTTCCTCCTGGGCATTGCTCACGAAGGCGGTTTCAACCAGGATGCTCGGCATGGTGGCGCCTACCAGAACATAGAAAGGACCCTGCTTTACTCCCAGGTTCTTGACGTCCGCGAACTTTCCGCGGACTTTCCGGTGCAGCGCTTTCTGCACCTCGTCCGCCAGATGGGCCGAGTCGTTCAGTTTATAGTTTGCCATCAGGTCAAACAGGATCGCCTGCAGTACGCTGACCTTCTCCAGCGAAGTGCCGTTTTCCTTGGCGGCCAACTGGGCGGTCTTCTCGGTCTTGGCCAGGTTGAGATAATAGGTCTCGATTCCGGAGGCGTTGCGGTTGGCAGCTGCATTGGCGTGAACCGACAGAAACAGGTCGGCATTGACCTTGTTGGCGATGGCGGTACGTTCCTCCAGGGGTATGAAAACATCGCTGGAGCGGGTCATGACCACATCCAGTCCCAGTTCATCCCGCAGCAGGTCCCTGAGTTTCAGGCCGATGGCCAGTACCACGTCCTTTTCCTGCAGGCCGCTGGGGCCGGTAGCGCCGGGGTCGTGGCCGCCATGGCCGGGATCGACCACGATCCGGCGGATCTTGGAGATGAGCGGTTTTTTGGGTGAGCGGGCTTTCCTGTCGGTGACAGCGGGCTGCTCATCATGTTTGAGCTCCGGAAGCGGCTCGGCCCCGCGAGACAGGGTCGGCTCCAGGCGGCTGATCTCCAGCGGGCGCTCTCCGCGCACATCAATGATCAGGCGCGCCGGATCCGAGAGCGGAAAGACCTTGTAGTCCTTGATGTTTTCCGTATCCAGCACCACGCGCACCACATCGGACTTGTACTGTCCGAAGCGCGCCCCTTTCAGCAGGCCGTCGCCGATGGTGATATCCCTGACATTCCTGCCGAGCCGGGTTCGATTGATGTCGATGTAGACCCGGCCCGGTTTGCCGGGGGTGCCTTTGCCCAGTTCGTGAGATTCCCAGGTGACATCCCGATCCAGCTCCAGTGAGATACGTGTGTAGTCGGGATTTGACCAGTGTTTCATCTCCCCCAGCACAGCCAGGGGCCGAACCGTGGCCGAGGTCTGTTCACTGAAGGCCGGCGACTTTTTTACACCCTTGGATTTGGCGGCCAGCACGCTGCCGGGAAGCAGCAGGCAGGCGGTCAGCAGGCAGGTCAGTATGTGAAGGTGTCGGGTCATGGGGTCGCTTTGTTTGTCATCCGGTTTTTTTTGGAAAAGCAGCCTGTTCTATTAACAGAAATCTCCGCATTTAACAACTCTTACGGAAGAAGGACTGTATTGTTAGCGGGAGATCAGCGCTGCTCGGGACTAATTTT
Source organism: Desulfuromonadales bacterium (assembly GCA_016650295.1). Lineage (GTDB taxonomy): Bacteria > Desulfobacterota > Desulfuromonadia > Geobacterales > Pseudopelobacteraceae > CAIPTY01. The sequence goes on from JAENWA010000094.1 coordinate 27,880, forward strand.
GCGGATCTTGAAGAAGCGCCCCTTGATCCTGTTTCTCCCCAGGCAGGCCAGGGCCTGATCGATGCTCTGTCGCGCAATTGCCGTATAGGTATGAAAATCGAAGACATCGATCCGGCCGACCTCGCTCCCGGCAATGCCCCCATCGCCGGTCAGGGCACCCAGGACATCTCCGGGGCGCAGCTTGTTCTTGCGGCCGCCGTCGATGCAGAGGGTAACCATGGGTGGCGCCGGCGGCCGGCCTGCTGCTGTTGGCAGCGCGGCAAACTCGGCGCAGGCAATCGTACTCCCCAGTGCATCTTCAATGGTGCCGATCAGGCGGCTTTCCCGGGTCGTCACCAGGCTTACGGCCAGACCCTGCCCGCCGGCCCGGCCGGTGCGCCCAATGCGGTGGGTATGGATCTCCGGGTTGCGGGACAGCTGGTAATTGATCACCATCGGCAGATCCTTGATGTCCAGACCGCGGGCGGCCACATCGGTCGCCACCAGCACCGTGGCGCTCCGGTTGGCAAACAGCACCAGCACCTGATCTCGTTCGCGCTGTTCCAGGTCGCCATGGATGGCCAGCGCCGTAAAGCCCCGGGCCGTCAGGGCATCAGCCACTTCCTGGCATTCCAGCTTCGTGTTGCAGAAGATCAGGACCGACTCCGGGCGATAATGGCCAAGGATGCGCGCCACCGCCTCGCTGCGCTGCTCGTGTTCCACCTCGTAGAAGAGCTGCTCGATGGCCCCCTCGTCGTGGGTCTCGTCCACACTGACCTCCACCGGTTCATGCTGGATCGCCGCACTCATGGCCGCAATCGACTCCGGGTAGGTGGCTGAAAACAGCAGGGTCTGCTTTTTGGGCGGGGTAGCGGCGATCAGGGCGGCGATCTCATCCTGAAAGCCCATGTCGAGCATGCGGTCGGCCTCGTCCAGCACCAGGGTCCGCAGGGCGGACAGGTCGAGAGTTCCGCGGCGCAGATGGTCCAGCAGGCGGCCGGGGGTGCCGACCACCACATGGGCGCCATGCTCCAGGGAGCCGGACTGGGGGCCGAAGGGAACGCCGCCGCAGAGCGTCAGTATCCTGATGTTGTCGGTAAAACGGGCCAGGCGGCGCAGTTCCCTGGAAACCTGGTCGGCCAGCTCGCGGGTAGGACAGAGCACCAGCGCCTGCACCAGCGTGGATGATATATCCAGATCCGTCAGCAGGCCGATGCCAAAGGCGGCGGTCTTGCCGCTGCCGGTCTTGGCCTTGGCGATCACGTCCTTGCCGGCCAGGATCAGCGGCAATGAGTGGGCCTGGATCGGCGTCATTTCGGCATAACCGATGGAGGCCAGGTTTTTGAGCATGGAAGCTTTCAGGTGCAGTGAAGCAAATGCATTCGGGTTCATGTGGTTCTCTCATTCTGCGCCCGCAAAAAAAACCACAGGGGATGTCCCTGTGGTTCAGGCGCGTACCAGATATAGCACGTAACGGTTCGCTGAGCAATGTATTCGCCGCACTTGTCAGCGCCGCCGCAGTCAACTCAAGCCCGGCAGGCTCCCGGAGCGCCTTTTGATTCGCGCACCGAGAACCGGGTGCGGTTTCAATTCTTGCCATAGACTCAGTATCAGCAAGGGCGAAAAATTTTCTGACATCCAATACAGTAAATTTGATATAATGACGTCAGCAAGCGAAATAAAAATGCACCATTGAGATCAACAGTGAAGCAACAGTCAAATGGGCAGCAAGGAGGCCTATCATGAGGACAAGCAGAAAATTTATCGCAAAAGGGATATTCCACGAGTTACGGGGAACGGTTAAAGAGTTCGCCGGTAAAATCAGTTCGAACACAAGGCTGGGTGTCGATGGCAAATTCGAACGTTTCGCCGGTAAGTTTCAGAGGAAGCTCGGCAAGGCTCAGGGTGTGTTCGGGTTTTGAGAGTACCGTCTGAATGTTCCTTTGATGGTAACTCCGCATACATAAGCAAGCATAGCATGAAAGAAGGTGACATAAATGACGACCACGAAAAAAGCAGGTACTGACAGAAAGCCGGCCGAGCCGAATTTCTGTCATCCCAGTGTTTGCGTCGGAGGTGCGCAACCGACCAGTTGTGTATGTCCTGCAACACCAAAAAAATAATTCTGCGCAAGGAAGAGCCCCACACGGTGCCAGGCACGTTGCTGACAGGTGAGAGGGGCTGGTAAACGTTAAAAAGGCGGCCTGTCGGTCGCCTTTTTAATTTGTTCGCAGTTGCGTTACGTTCCAGACCGCTTACCGGCGACGCATATCCAGCAGCGGTTTAATGAATTTATCAAAGGTGGCCAGTTGATTTGAGGACAGAAGTTCGATGTCCCCTTCGTTATCGAGCAAAAAGGTGCCCACGCCGATGACCGTCTTCGCCAGATAACCGGTCCCCTCAACGCTCTTTTCAATTTCATCTCTTCGTTTGCTGAGCAGAGTGCGCAACGAGTGCAGGTCAATTTCCATGGTACTATCTCCAGCAAGCCGTAATGTACGTTTCGCGTGAGTATAAAGGATTGCGCGTCCAGGTTCAAGGCCGGATGCAACTCCACCCCCGGCATAATTTCGCTTGTCCCCGATTGATCCTCTTATGTACTATTTCTTTTCCGCTTTCTTGATCTTTTTATCAGCCTTTTTTTCTTTCGGGGTTTTGGCAGGTGCTTTTTTTTCTGCTTTCTTGCTGTCCACGCCTTTGCTCATGACATTTCTCCTTATCACCTACGGTAGTTATGCAAATCAGACATCTACACAGCTCATTATAGTATAGCACTCATTGGAACCGGGGGCGGTTTTTATTCCTGTCATACGTAAAACCCGTATTGCTTGATACCCAAAAGGCGGACAAGATGGCCGCCTTTTGAATAAACAGTACGTACTAACATATCAAAATGTCATGACCTGCTCCCCCGGCGGCCGGTCTTGGGTGCCGGTCGCTCGGGCACAACTTTATTCCGGCGTGGGGCGGTTTTCTTTGCGGGGTCCTGCGCCGCCTTGTCCTGCTTCTTTCGGGCCTTGTTCTGTACGACTTCTTTCTTGAGGGCCTGCACCCGCTGGCTGCGCCGGGCCGCTGTGACCGGAAATTCCTCCAGTGTACGTTTCGGGATGGCATAGGTTAGAAGCTTCTCGATCGCTACCAGCAGCGGCTTTTCCTCCGGGCTGACCAGCGACAGGGCAATCCCGTCCTCTCCGGCCCGACCGGTGCGCCCGATGCGATGCACATAGTCCTCGGGCACCTGGGGCAGGTCGTAATTAACCACGTGCGGTAGCCGCTGGATGTCCAGTCCGCGCGCTGCCACGTCAGTCGCCACCAGCACGCGGAATTCACCCTGTTTGAACTCCGCCAGGGTCCGGGTCCGGATCGACTGGCTCTTGTTGCTATGGATAGCGGCCGCCTTGATCCCGTCCAGCAGCAGCTCTTCGGTCAGTTTGTCCGCACCGTAGCGGGTGCGGGCGAAGACCAGTACCTGGTTCCAGCCCCCCTGGCGGATCAGAAACGAGATCATCTCCCGCTTGCGGCTCCGTTCCACCTCGTAGATCGCCTGCGTCACCGCATCGGCGGCGATATTGCTGCGCGCCACCTCGATCCGTTGCGGGTGATTCAGCAATTGGTCGGCCAGCTGCTTGATCTCTTTCGAATAGGTGGCCGAAAAAAGCAGGGTCTGGCGCTTGGGCGGCAGATACTCCGCCAC
>JAENWA010000095.1 GCA_016650295.1 Desulfuromonadales bacterium
ATCATCTCGATCCCGCTCGGTTTCATGGCCGCCATCCTGGGTGCTCTGGCATTCCCCAACCGTCGCTCTGAAGAGATGTTCGACGAGGTCTATGTCCGCCAGAACACCGGTCTCGGCATGGCCAAGGCTATCGATCATTAGTAAGTTAGAATCTGTTTTCTGTGCTTTTGCAGAAAACAGATTCGTTAACGCACTTATGCCGATTCTGGTCTGATGCTTTGATTTTCTGTTGATTGTGATATAGTGGGGAAGGCTTCGGCCTTCCCTTTTTTTGTCAGTTCCTGTTTCATTTTCGTCGAGGAGAAGCTTGTGGAACCTTTTCATCCAGCCTCGGATAGTCCAGATTTCCTGCAGCAGCTTCCCGACCTGCGCCAGATTACGCGCTACTGCACCGCAAGCGAGATCAGCACCTTTGTGAGAAGCATCTCTGCGTCTCTGGACAATGATCGTCAGCGTATGTCCTGCTGGAGCAGTACACTGCAGGAACTTAATCAGTGCATAGACAGCTCCCCGCACGACAAACAGAGAAGTATCCATGAAGAACTGAACCTGGTTGAACAGGAACGTTTCCTGATGACCTATTCCGTTTCCGCGCTCCACCAATCCTGTACACACTACCGGGATCTACTGGCCAAGCGCGCCATGACACTGGTTGCAGTCGAGATGGAAGCAGCCGGCAGGCATCAGCCCGCTCTACCGTTTGCCCTGATCAGCATGGGAAGCGATGGCCGCGAGGAACAGACACTGATAACCGATCAGGATTATCTGATCGTATACGGGGATGGGGGCGGAGCAGAGGCCGACCGTTTTTTTCTGGATTATTCGACTCTGCTTGTGGATCGGTTGGAAGAGGCCGGCTTCAAGCGCTGCACCGGAGATATCATGCCGACAAATCAGACCTGGCGTGGATCGCTGTCCCAGTGGCACAAACGCCTGCTGGGAATTGTCCGTTATGAGGCCGAAGATTACGCCAAGAATATGATGAACCTGATAGTACTGTCTGATGCCCGCTATGTGGCAGGAGACCGCAGACTGGCAGACAATCTTGTCACCTTGATCAGAGACATGGAAAGGGATTACTCGCGAGTGTTGTGGGGAATGGCCAAGGCAGCCACTGAAATGAAACTTGCCCTGGGTTTTATGAAACGCCTCTGGACCGAGAGTAGCGGCGAGCACAAGGGAGAGTTCAATCTCAAGCTGCTGGCGTGGGCTCCCCTGGTAATGAACGTCCGCATCCTTTCCATCAACCAGGGTATCCCAGCCACAAATACGGTAGAACGCATTACCCACTTGGAAAAGGAGGGGAGCTTTTCGGCATCCACGGCCAGCGATCTTCGGGCTGCCTACCACGTCCTTACCAAGCATCGTATTCTGCTGCAGATCAAGGCTATCAAAGGAATCCAGAAAGACTCGTACTACCTCAACCCATACCAGCTTCCCGCCGAAGAGCGTGAACGTATTCGTCATGCACTGATCAAAATCGACGAATTACAAAAAATGATTCATACTAATTTTTCCATCGTGTAATCCTCCGGCACAGCTATCCTTACCGTACCGCCTTGATCATTATAAATTGAATGCCTATCAATGTATAACTAGATAATATTATTTGATTATATTTAATTTTATCTTTTTCAACCTACTCAAGGAGACTTGACAGAAACCATCTGTTCTGATATTCAAGTATAACCTTTCAGGGCGCTTAGCTCAGCGGGAGAGCACTGCCTTCACACGGCAGGGGTCGCAGGTTCGAAACCCGCAGCGCCCACCAATAATAACAAAGGGTTAGCTTTTATAGCTAGCCCTTTTTATTTTGCCTTTGGAAGTCTGTGCGGCAAATATGCGGCAGCGATTAGTATTTTAGCTCTGATGAACATTTTAAGCCTTTTGTTAGTGATGGTATGGAGAACTGCTTTGTATTGCTGTAGAAATCGAATTTGGCCGTTATTTGCACACAGGTTGGTTTGTGTATAGATGACGTTCGGTCGAAAATTCGATCCTCTTCAGCTCCACCAATAAAATAGAGGGTTAGGCGAATTTGCCTGACCCTCTATTTATGTAATGGTGCTTTTGTGTTCTCTTGCTATCTTGCAATCATTGCGGAGGCTTTTTGAATACCCACTGCGTTCCGGTCAGGACGGTGAAGGAACCGAAAAGCCCGCTGGATCTGTGAAAAGCAATTATGAAGGATGAAACTCATCTCTCATAATTCATAATTCATCCTTTTACCCCCCTGTTTCCACCCCGCCGGAACGCTGAAAAGCCCAAAAGTTCGGCATGCCGAATTTTTGCCGTAACTAATCGATTTATAATTTGAATCTCGAAAAACACCCTCAGATTTTTGCCGACATTTTTTGATGGTTTTTTAGATGCAACACGCTGATATAACAGTATTTATTTCTTTATCTGTTTCAGTTTTTGAAAGCCATGCGGCGAAGCTGAATGAAGGTGGTTGTGAGTGCTGAATTCTGCTCGGCAGTCAGCTTGGTAACATCCAGCAGAGAGAGCTTATCATAATTTTGGGAGTGAGGCGTGAGGAAGGGTCAGCTGAGCGGCCGGTGATGGCTGCGGCCGAGACCCTTGATCATCTTCCAGAGCGGCCCCCTGACCTTGAACAGACGGATTGCATCCAGCATGGCGGAACTGGCATTGACCTGCAGACCGGGCACCACCCAGTTTTTACGCTTCATGGCCTCGGATGTGATCAGTTCGGCACAGCAGTCCCGGATGGATGGGGAGATATAGAAGACCGGCTCCAGCATGGACTGGCCGGCGGTGATAATTCCTTCCGCGATGGCCGTGTGATACAAGGCAGTATCAGGATAGATGCGGATGCCGGTCATGGCGATAACCGCTGTCGGCCGCAATTCGTCCATCAGGGCAAAACTCTCCAGAATCGTCTCGCGGGTCTCGCCGGAACCGCCAAAGAGCATATAATGGGCAAAATCCACCCCCATATCCCGGCAGAGCCGGGATGCCATACGCAAGTCTTCAACCGTGAAGGATTTTCGCAGGTTCTTCAGCATCCGCTGCGATCCTGAATCGCTGCCAAACTCTACCGCGTCACAGCCGGCCGCCAGCATGTCGTCCATCAACTCAACGGTTATGAAATCAGGATTAATGAAGGCCGACCAGTTGACCGGCAGCCGGGCGGCCTTCATGGCGCGGCACAGCTGCGACGCAAAATCGGTCGGATAATTGAAGATATCATCCACGAAATACAGGTAGGAGACACCATAGTCATTCACCAGGGAGCTGATCTCGGCCAGGATATCCTCAATTGGACGCAGACGCATGACGCGCCCCTCCAGGTGCGGATAGGTGCAGTAGGAACAGGAAAACGGGCAGCCGCGCTTGGTCTGCACATTGGCCATGCCCCCTTCCCGGTGGTAGCGGTCCACGTTGAACAGGCTGCGTTCCGGTGAGCAGATGCGGGAGATCAGGCGGGGCGGTACAAACGATGATGCGCCCGCCACAACCACACCCGGCAGACCGGAGGCATCGGCGCCCGAGTCGATACAGGCCAAAAGCAGGGGCAGGACTTCTTCCCCCTCCCCTGCCACGCCGTAGTCTGCGCCGACGGCGGCCAGGATCTCCAGCGGCATCAGGGAAAATCCGGAACCGCCGACAATCACCGTGCCGCAGACCCGGCAGGTCTCCACGATAGTGCGCAGACCGGGCAGATAGGAGCGGCAGTCGGGCCAGGTAACGTTGTCCAGATTGCGCAGCGACACGATGATCGCATCCGGGCAATTACCGGCCAATGCGTCAGCCAGCGCCGCTTGCGGGTCTTTTTCAAAACAGAGATCAAGCACCGACAGGTTATGGCCGGCCCGGGCCAGCGGTCCGGCCAGGAAGGAAAGTCCGATCGGGAAGACCGGATAGGGGTCGCGTTCCCGGTTTGCCGATACAAGCAGTACATTCATGGGATCGCCAACCATTTTGCCAGGTTATCAAGCCGTTCCGCGATGACTTCCGGCAGCCTGAACTGCATGACACCCTGCCGGTCGGTCAGGGCATGGGTCGTGACGCCGGTTGCCAGCTTGCGGCCGTCAGCGGCGACAATCTCGTTCAGAAAAACCAGAGTCGCTGTCTCGGTGGGTCGCAGGCTGGTACGCACCAGGATCTCGTCCTTGAAACGGGCCGGGCTCAGGTACTTTAGCTCAAGACTGACGACCGGGCCCAGAAAGCCCAATTCCGTCAGCTGCGCGGCGTCCAGACCGAAACGACCGGCCAGATCATTGCGCCCGACTTCCATCCAGGCCACATAGTGGCCGTGCCAGACCACATTATAGGAGTCTACCTCGTTAAAGCGCACCTGTAGATGAGTCTCGTGAAATCTCATAATTCGTTGTCTATCCATCGGTTGGATTTTGTCAGTGCCCGGCCGGCCCCTACCTCGTGAAAGGAGCTCGCTCCTGCCAGCCGGAGGGCACGATAGGTCTTTTCCCAGAACACCGGCCGGCAGAGCTCTTCGACCAGAAAACGGGGGATATCAGCCCGCTTCAGCAGCTTTTGATCCAAATGGTTCAGCAGCGGGATGTGCGGCTCGTGGAAGTCGTATTCAGCCACAATCGTGCGCAGTTCATCGGCGATCTCATCGATCAGCGGGCTATGGAGCGGGGCGTCGCAGGAATATACCCCCACCGAGAAAGCACCGGCCGCTTCCGCTTCCACCGTCGCCGACCGGATCTGCTCCGCATCACCGGACAGAAGATGGTGCCGTGACGTGTTGTAGTTGGCGATAGAGACCCCGTTATGTGCGGCAATGGAGGTCAGCGGATCACCGGTAAGTCCGACGACACTCCCCAGGGCATACCTGTGACGTGCCCCCATGGCTGCCAGGCAGACACCGATCCGGCCGGTCAGCTCCAGAGCCGACCCGCTGTCAACCGAACCGCAGGCTGCCAAGGCAGGATAGATACCCATGCTGTGTTCGGTGATGATATCCGGCGGACCATGTTGACCTGTCAGCAATCCGTAGCGGTACAGGCTCATGCCTGTGCCGAAAAGCTGCAGGCGGATGCTTTCGGTCAGGTTTAGTCCGCTGGTCTCATGTTCCCGTGGATCATAACCGGTCACGTCCTGACAGCGCCGGGCTAGCTCGTCAAAAACAGGGTCCCCGGCGGGTATGTCGGCAACCGTCATCGGCTGGCCGGGGAACATGAAACAGTTCATGCCCCGCACCTCTTGCGACGGATAGCGGCCCGGAACCCGAGGTTCATCGGCCCGAAGACCTGTACTGAGCGGTGCATCTTGAAGAGCCGGCGATACATGGAGGGAAACGAATAAAATGAGCGGTTAAGCCAGTCATAGCCTTCCTGAAGCTGCTGGATGGTCATGCCCCTGGGCTGGAAGTTGATATGTTCCATGTCATAGTCGCGCCAGTCGCTGGAGATGATGCGACCTTCCGCTTCCAGACGGCGACGGACGGCAGTACCGGGATAGGGGGTCAAGAGCGGGAAAATGGCTGATTCGAGACGCGCCTCCTCGCAGAAACGCAGCAGTTTCGGGAAGATCTCGGGGGTATCGCCGTCATTGCCGAGCACAAAGGAGCCCAGGATGCCGATACCGTTGTCGCGGAAGGCCCGGGCATCCGCCATGAAGGACTGGGCCCGGTTGGTGACCTTGCCCATGGCGGCCAGAGTCTCCTGGCTGAGCGATTCAAAGCCGACGAACATCCCGTAGCAGCCGGACTCTCCGGCGGCACGCAGCAGTTCGCGATCAGCTGCGAAATCGATCGGCGCATGGGAGAGCCACTTGAAGCCCATCCCCTTCATCCCCTGGAAGAGCGGCAGGGCATACTTGCGATCAGCCACGATATTGTCATCCACGAAAAAGACGAATGAGTTGGTTTTTTTGAGACTCTGCAACTCGGCCAGCACCTGCTCCACCGGACGTTTCCGGTAATTGCGCCCGTAAAAGGCGGTTACCGAGCAGAATTCACAGTCAAAGGGACAGCCGCGCGTGGTCTGGACCGTATTGGTAAGCAGATAGTCCTTGCCTTTGAAGATCTCGCGCCGTGCAAAGGGGATATCGGCCATGCTGATCATCGCATCCGGCTTGTAGACAGGTTGGATGCTGCCAGTGCAAAAATCAGCCAGAAGCCGGGGCCAGACGACTTCCCCCTCCCCCACCACCACCGCATCAACGTGGGTGAGCGCTTCATCCGGCAGATTGCTGGCGTGAAAACCGCCCATGACCACGGTCTTGCCGCGGCTTTTGAAGGCGGCGGCGATCTCATAGGCGCGTGGGGCCTGGGGGGTCATGGCGGTCAGGGCGATCAGGTCGGCATCCGTGTCGAAGTCGACCTGTTCAAAACTGTCATCACACAGCGCCACCTCCCATTCCAATGGAGTGACGGCGGCAATCGCGGCCAGTGAGAGCGAGGGAAATTTGAAGGACAATTCCCCCCACAACCTCCCCTTGGGCCATCCGGGGGAGATCAGGAGTACTTTCATGTGCGGTGTTCCCCGATATATCCTGCCATGCTGCGCACCGAGGCAAAAACGATGCTGCCGGTGGCGGCGTCCGGAACAACCACGCCGAATTCCTTCTCCATGGCCACTACCAGCTGCAGGGCATCGATGGAGTCCAGCCCTAGCCCATCGCCGAACAACGGGGCATCGGTCTCGATCTCATCAGGCGACATCCCCTCGATACGCAGGCTGTCAATAATCATCAGTTTTACCTTTTCAATCAAATCGTCACTCATTCACTATTCCTTTCTTATTTGTAACTACTCAAGGTGGTTAGGCTGAAGACTGAAGACTGAAGGTTACTAGTTGAAATATCATTAGGTTGGTGAGCGTGCCGAGTTTCCCTTCAGCCTTCAACCTTCAGCCTTCAACCTGATCAGTTTGTTTTATCCGCTCCATTACCTTTTCCGAAAAAATCATAAAAATTGTACCATTGATCGGGGTACGCCCGTATATATCGCTCAAACACCGCCAGCAGCTTCTCCATGCCGGAGCGGATGGCGCTGCCATGCTCCCCGTGACCACCTGTGAAGAAGATCGGCTCTTCCATGATGGTCGTGTAGCTGCCGTTTTCCTCCATCAGGACAAAAACCGGAATTACCGGCGCACCGCTGGCCAGGGCAAGATAGGCTGTCCCCACCGGGATATTGGTCGGTTGACCGAAGAAATCGATCAGAATGGTATGAGAGGAGCCATCCCGATCACCGAGAATCGCCAGCACCTCGTTCCGCCGCAAGGCATTGACCGCCTCGATAATGGCCAGCGGCGAGGAATCATCCCGGTCGACATATATGAAACGGACGCCGCGTTCCTGCCGAACCGCTTCACGAAGCTCATTTACCTTTTCATCCGGCTCGCGGAAGGTCAACATGTTGATTGTATAGCCCATATCGGCCAGACCCAGACCACCCAGTTCCCAGCCCCCGAGATGGGGTGAAACCAGGATCGCGCCGCTGCCGGCCGCCAGAGCCTGATCGAGCGTTACACTGCTGCTGCGCCGCCCGATCATGGCCTGGAGTTTTTCACCCCTGAGCCGCATCAGCAGCATCTCATCACACCAGTTGTGGCTGAACATGCGAAAGGTCGAAAACACCAGCCGTTCCACATCATCCCTGCCGGTGATCACCCGCAGATTGGAGCGCACCCCCCGTCGTGTATCCGTCAGCAAAAGGTAAAACAGCCCGCCCCAGAAGAATGTGAAGGGCGGGAACAGCCAACGCGGCACCAGGATGGTGAATAGATTTATAAGGAACAGATTGAGGTTGCTGTAAATTTTCAACGCAATAATCCGATATCGGCAATAGTGTTACAGGGGGTTGGATGATTGAGGGGTTACAGGCGGTACCCTCATCTTTTTTTACCGGTCTTCTTCATCTTTGCCGGATGGTCCCTGAACTCCTCTTCCCAAGCCGGATCGGCGATCGCGCCATAGGCAGCCGAATATTCATCCATCTTATCCGCCAGACCGGTAAAGATCTCTTCGGCACCTTCATGGGTTGCGTAGGCACCTTCACTGGTAAAGATCTCCCGGCCCACGTCGGGATGGTCGATCAGCATGCAGGGCCGCAGCAGGTTGTCGTGTTCACCCTGCTTTTCCCTGATTTTCCTGAAAAACGGTGAGGCCAGCGCATCGCGCAGGGAAGTCCTGCGGATGTTATCCACGGCCACGTGGCAAAAGACGCACGGTTCGATATCTCCGTTGGCATTAATGTGAAAATATTTTCTGCCGCCGGCCAGACAGCCGGAAACCATTGGTCCGTCGTTCCAGAAATCGATAAAGAGCATCGGTTTGCTGTCACGGAACCCGGCCACGCTGCGGCGCAGATGATCCCGCTGTTCTGGTGTGGGCATCAGTCCGGTTTCCGGCTTTCTTCCGACCGGGACGTAGGAGAAGAGCCACAGGGCAAAGACCCCCTTGGCGAGAAGCATGTCGATGTACTCGGGATTGGTGATGATGTGCGAGTTTTTGCTGGAATGGGTGAACGAACCGCAGAAGGAAAGCCCCCCTTCACGCAGCAGATCCATGGCCCGCATGACTTTCTTGAAATGCCCGGCACCACGGCGTTCGTCGGTTTCCGGCTCGTACCCTTCCAAAGAGAAGGACGGCATGACATTACCGACCTCGGTCAATTTTTCGACCATCTTTTCGTCGATCAGACCGCCATGGGTGAAGACCAGAAAGGCCATGTCACTGTGCTTTTTGAATACGTCAAAGATGCCCTCCATGTAAAAGGGTTCTCCGCCGGAAATAACGGCAAAATAGATGCCCATCTCCTTCATCTGCATCAGGATCGAATCGAGCTCGTCCAGGGACAGTTCCAGCGATTTACCGTAGTCGCCGGCGTAGCATCCGTAACATTTCAGGTCGCACTTCATGGTGGGGCTGATCACTACCGTCGAAGGAGGATAGAATCCGTTGGCATCGGCCCATTCTTTACGCTTGTTGGTGCCGCTCAAAAGATGATTGATGGCCAGGTTGCTGATCCATTTGTCCCGCTGGTTGGGATGCAGGTCGCGCAGAATGCGGCGGGGAAACTCGATGCTGGGATGCTTGTCACGGACTAGTCCCCTGATCCAGCGGATGCGTTCCTTGTAGTAGTCCTTCTTGGGAATCATCTCCATCAGATGGGTCATCTTGATCAGCGTCTCATCGGAGGAGTTGGTCGCCAGGGACAAGAGATAGGTAAGCACTTTTTCTTTGGTATAATTTTTCAGGGTGTTGATCATTTGATGATTCCTCGTCACATATTGCGTAAAAAAGTCATACTGATAGTAAAGGTATCCTTGACGGGCCGGTAATGGCTGGTTGAGCGTCCATCGGCAACCCGTGCGGCCACCGGGAGGGAACCGACCGTAAAACCGCTCTTCCAGGCCTTCAAAAAAATTTCCATCTCCAGGGCGTACCCATTAGAATTCAATGATACGTTTTTTACCACCTCACGAGAATAGTACCTGAAACCGGACTGACTGTCGGTGATCTCGAATCCGGTACGTTTCCAGATGCACCAGACACCGATACGGTTCCAGATTTTTCGGAGTCCGGCCATCTCTTCGAACTGGGTGTGACGGGATGCAATCAGGATACCCCACTTACCGCCTTGAGCAGAAGCAATAAGTAAAGGAATAGCTGAAACATCATGCTGGCCGTCGGCATCAACCGTGACCACTCCATCAAAACCGGCCTGTATGGCCCAGGCAAAACCGGTTTTCAGTGCAGCGCCCTTGCCAAGATTCCGTTCATGCTTGAGCAGCGTCACCGGCAATCCCGACAGCAGAGCCGACGTAGCATCGGTCGAACCGTCATCCACCAGAACTATCGGCAAGCCATGTTCCAGGCACTCTCGAACAACTGCCGGAATGGTTTTTTCAGCGTTATATGCAGGAATCAGGATGCAAGTTGCCACTGGTCTACCAGCTCCTTGAGGGTGATAAATTGATAACGCCGGAACAATTCACTCAATCGTGGTGTTGCATCCGTTCGGGTCCCATAGGATACGAACCGTTTCAGAGCGGGCAGGTCAAGCCGGGGACCGGTTGGGTCCACCTCGCGGGGATGAAGATACAGCACAGCCGGGTGATGTCTGCGGTTATACGCTTCAATTGTCGAACAGATCATCCGGAAAGGAAAGAACCTGAATCCCCATCCGCCACCGGTCGGCAGGTTTCCCATCCAGGAGCGGGTCACCATCGGCGGAATCTCCCACAGTCCCGTTCCCTGACCCTCAAGACGGTAGGCCGTGCGGCTGCCGCGTGAACAACCAACGAAGGGAAGCGGGTTGAGGCTTGAATCATATCGGTAGCCCTGCTCCCGCAGAATGGCGAAGGCCCAGCCGTTTTGTTCTGACAGGGACCATTGCGGCGCCCTGTATCCAAACGGTCGCTGCCCGGTCTGTTCGACCAGTAACTGCTCGGTGAGTTGCAGTTCATCCCGGAACTGTTGCGGTGTCAGATCCGTCACCAGACGGTGCGAATAACCATGGGAGGCGATTTCATGCCCTGCTGAACAGATCATGGGCGCTAAAGCCGGATCGTTTTCGACCACGGAACCAAGCATGAAAAACGTGGCTTTCCGGCAATGTTCCGCAAGCAGAGCCAGGATTTTCTCCAGGTTACGGCGAACCCGCCATGACTCGCGCGGAGGGACGGGCACAGCCCCTCCCGGACTGCAGACATGGTACCAATCCTCGACATCAACTGTTAATACATTGTGCGTCAGTCAAGACACTCCGATAATCATCATTAAATAGTTATTATCGCATGACTTATGACGTCAAGTCAATATAACTATCCCGGCCCTGACTGGCAGAATACGTATGCCATTGAAACCGTTTCTGAAAAAGGTGTCCTAGTGAATCTCCCGTTTACAACTGCATCATGATGTTCCGGCTGCATAAAAAGCAGATCGGAAGGAAAACCGTCAGCCGGTTCCATCACAATTAACATATCTGCCATACATGGCGGCCACTGTTTGATAAGATTGAAATTCCTGCTCCAATATTCCAACGATGCCGGAATCTCAAAAATAACTGCTATTCCGGAATCTCCATGCTATATTGACCGAATTGATTTACAGGCAAAATTGACCCCGAAAATACGAAATCACGCGGAGCATCTGATTGAAAATACTTTTTCTGCACCCCTTCGGCAGCAATTTTTTGAAGGGAATGAAGGACATTACCACGCTATTTAACCTCATGCCGCCACTGGGTTTGCTGAGTATAGCCGCCTGGCTTGAGAAACACGGCATCGATGTCGAGATCATCGACGGGTATGCCTCCCGGGAAACTCATGAGGAGATGGTTGCAAAGGTCATTACATCCGGCTGCAGTGCTGTCGGTTTTTCCTGCACCACCTCGTCATTTCCCGAAACGAACCGTATCGCCACCCTGCTGAAGGAGAAGGCGCCGCATATAGTCACGATTCTCGGGGGAGCCCATTCCTGCACCATCGGCGCCCCGCTGCTGGACTCCTATCCGGCCCTGGATTATCTGGTGATCGGTGAAGGAGAAAACACCATGCTGGAGCTGGCCCGGGCCGGTTTCAGAAACGTGGAGGCCATTCCCGGCGTCGCTTATCGTGACAGGTACTGCAAAGGCACTCTTTCCGCCCAGCGTGAACTGATCAAAGACCTAGACAGCCTCCCTTTCCCCGCCTACCACCTGCTGCCGAATTTTCCCCGGCTTTACAAACTGCCGATCTTCAGTTATCCCACGTCGCCCAACACCAGCATCATCTCCAGCCGCGGCTGCCCCTACGCCTGTTCCTACTGCGACCGTTCGGTCTTCTCGCGCGGTTTCCGCTTCAACTCGCCCGAATATATCCTGGAGCATGTGGCCATGCTCAACAGGGACTACGGTATCCGCCACGTTTTTTTCTATGACGACCTGTTCACCTTCGACCGCAAGCGGGTGGCGGAATTCTGTGAACTGAAGGAGAAAAAAGGGGTCCGGGTCAGCTACAACTGCATCGCCCGCCTGGAGCATGTGGATGAGGAACTGCTGGCTCTCCTGAAGAGTTCCGGCTGCTGGCAGGTCAATTTTGGTATCGAATCAGGCGACCCCGAGATTTTGAAGAAACATCGCAAATTTTTCGGTCTGGATGAAGTGGGGCAGAAGTTGCTGATGGTTAAAAAAGCCGGCATGCGGGTCAAGGGGCTTTTCATGGTCGGACTGCCGGGCGAGGATGAGACCGCCATCCGCCGCACCATTGATTATGCCCTCTCCCTGCCGCTGGACGAGATCAACGTCACCAAGTTCACCCCTTTCCCCGGCGCACCGGTTTACAAGACCATCCGTGAGTTCGGCGAGTTTGATGAGAACTGGGAGCTGATGAACTGTATCAACACGGTTTTTGTGCCAACCGGGATGACCCGGGATCAGATCAACAACCTCTATGACGAATTTATCCACCGTTTTTATCATCGCAGGCATATCACCCTTGGCTATGCCAAGATGCTCTGGAAATCTCCCCACAGCATCTACTCCTTCCTGAGTCATCTGCCGCAGATACTCGCGTTCCAGATGAAGCAGAAGTGGTAATCAATGCCTGTTTGATTGTAAGCATGTCTCCCTTGCAGTTGCATGAATCCTGATACACCGGAGTAGAGAGTCCCATGATAAAGACAACCCTGACCCTGTTCTTCATGCTCTTCATCCTGCTGCTGCCCCTGAATGTCCGGGCCGATAATGTGGCCTCCACCGCCAAAGGCGAATTCGGCTTCCTCACCGGCTACGGCAGTTCTTTTGTCGGTTTTGGCGAAACCCGTCACACGATACAAACCTGGGATGTAATTCTACGGGCAGGTTTTTACCTGTCTGACGAGGTCGGCATAGGTAGCTGGTACCAGGGCAGACACGAGCTGCTGCTGGAACTGCCCTACCAGATGGCGGTAAACCGGGGAGGCCGTTCCGTTGTGGGTGGCTATGCCCTTGGGCACTGGCGCTTTACCAGCCTGGACAAGCTTGTACCCTACGTCTTGGCGGGGGGCGGGCCGCTGTTTGTTGACCTGGGACTGCCGACCATGGGTTCGAAACTCTGCTTCAGCTATCAGGGGGGCACCGGGCTGCAGTATTTTATAGACAAGAAGACCGTACTGGATGTGGAGTACCGCTACCATCACATCTCAAATGCAGGCACGGCTGAGCCTAATGAACCGATCAATTCAAACAAGCTATTGTTCGGTCTTTCATACTATTATTGATTGCGGGCGGTTGTTACCGTTTGCACCGGAAGGGTGGCGACAACTACATGACCGTGAACAAAGAAAAGGCGTTACGGACAAAATCCGCAAAGCCTTTTCTTTTATGGTACGAAGGTCGGGTGCAAACTGATTTTAGAACAAGCTGTTTTAACAGCGTTATTAATATGTGGTTTTAGGTATGATACCATCATAAATACCATCATATTTTTTGTGGCCCCTCTTCTTCTGCCGGGAATATACTGATATTCGTCCTTGGCTGTCAACAAGGAAGCCTCCAGTTTGTTTTGACGGTTGTTCTTGGCGGTTGCTGATCACTGGTAATATGTTCTAGACGAACCACGGCACCGCAGGAAGGATGAACAGGCAAAACAGCAGGTTCATGCCCTGGGGATCTTCTACCCTTCATGACAACCGCTTACGGGACAGCTTTTCCGAGCTCCGCCGGAGGGCTTCACGAAACGCCATGGCCCGGAGTTCATATGAAGCATTGCCGCTGCTCGAAGGGATTGGACTGGGGCTTGTGTTACGGGCAGCTAGAAGAGCGCCCACCTCTTCTCGGATGATCTGCCGGAACATCTTGATATCATCCGGACTCATGCCGGCTCCTCACATACCTTACCGACAGCGGCCATGTCCACCATCTTCTTCTTGGCCAGTGCCCGGGCTGCTGCCTGGCGCTGGGGGTCGCTCTCGATCTCCTTACAACGGCAGAGGGCGCGAAGATCCTCTGCAATCTCACAATTATCCTGCCTTCCTGGTGGCGGCCCAATAATGCCCTGAATAATCCCCTTCATGCTTGCCACGAGAGACTGAAGATCACCAATGCGGCCAGGTATATATTCAGTGCCTTGGTCCCAAACTTGGGAAAGGTCATAAAGATCCCGATCCATAACATTCAGGTGAGCATTAACCCGGATAATTTTCATTTCCGTATGCATATCGATCATGTCAGGCCTCACTCGTTGCAGGCTCCAGGGGTGTTTGTATTAGCAGAAGTTTTCTGTAGTCAATATTAAATACGGCGGAAATCTTCTGGGCCTCGCCTTCGGTCATTTTGCGTAAACCGGCTTCTATTTGCGAGATATAGCACTGATGGATGCCTGTGGTATCGACAAGCTTTTTTTGAGTCATCTTTGCTCGCTTTCTAAATTCCTTCACCAGTTCGCCGATGGAAACCAAAAACCTGTTTGCCGGTAATAGTTCCTTTTTGTAGGGTGGGCTGGGGGTGATGCTCATTGCGCTGGCTTGATTATTGCCCATGTATCCTCGCTCAACAAAGCTCATGTATTCCCCGTCGCCTATAACGATATGGTCAAGGACCTCGATGCCGATTATTCCGCCGGCTTCACACAAACGCCGGGTTATAGCGATATCGTCAGTGCTGGGGGCTGGATCTCCGGTGGGGTGGTTATGCACGCAGATAATTGCCTTGCTTCCGTTATGTACGGCGGCCTTGAAGACCTCTCGGGGATGTACAACTGCCTGACTAAGTGAGCCGATGGAGACAGTTTCTCTGGCAATGATGCTGTTCTTACCGTCCAGGTGCAGCACAACAAAATGTTCGCGGTCCAGGTTCGCCATATCCCGGCATGCGTCGAATATCATACTTGGGTTTGTGTAACGTACTTCCTTCTCGCTTACCCGGCCGATCTTCACAAGTTTTAGTTCCTGAATAGCCGGCATTCTCAATTGATCTTGTTTCCTTCCTCCTGTCATGATGTTGCCCTCCCCGCGGTTGTATGGTTTCTATGGGGATATCCTGCTGAAAATTAAATGATTGCACAAGCTGATATTTTATTTTATATTCTGAATATATTTTATTTTTCAGTATGTTATAAATAATAATAGTTTACGATCTTCCACAAAAAATGCCCCAAAGGTTTCCCCCTGGGGCATTGATTACTCAAGACTTTTTCAGACAAACTGAAAGGGTGGATATCCCGGCCTTAACCCCTGTGTATCACGGTAGTGATCATCCAGCGCCTGCTTGAGCAGTCGTAGGTCTTTCTGGTCTCCGGCGTTACTGGCCAGGTGTTCCAGTTCGTCCCACTCATGAACCGTGTAACAGCCTTTGGCGATGATTAGCGCCCTGGCCGCCTGATAACTATTATTGTGTTCAGTCGCGGCCTGCTCCCTGTTGATCTGGGTTATCTGATCATAAAGGGGTTGGAGCCGGCTTTCAATAATCCGGATAGCGGCCTGAATCGGTTCTCCTGTTTTCTCCCTCAAGATCCTCAATTCCGCCCTGAAGGAATCGAGCGCCTCATCCGACGCCTCGCCCAGTGCAACCTTTGCAAGCATCTCCGGGAACTGTTGTTTTTCCATCACTGCCAGCTTTTCAGCGGCCTGATTCATCCCGTTCAACAGGCCTGTCCTTGCCTGGTTGATCCGGACAACCTCATTTTGTAACCTCTGCAACTCTTCCATGGTTCATTCTCCTTTTTTGGTTGTGTGTCCTGCGGATAGGTTATGCTGCCTGCTGTTGGCGATAGCGTTTCACTGCAAGCATGGGCAGCAGTTTCTTTTTCTCTGCCTCGGTGGCAACCTCAAACACTCGCATGGCCTCTTCATATGATAGGCGCTTGAATGCTACCTGTATCGGTGAGAGCCGGGCGTTCTTCGTGATGAGAGCTACATGAATAGAATCCAGCTTCCTTTCTTGGCGGGCCTGTGCAATCTCGGCGGCGGCCGCCGCCGGATCCCGGCGGGTAAGGCTGGTCAGGTGCTGGACAAGCTGGCTGCGCTCAAACTGCGCTTGCGTTTTGGCTCCCTTCGGCATCCGGTCCGACACAAGCTTGCTTGCCAGGCGTTCCGCCTCGGTCTTGTTTAGATCTGCCGGCGCCGGCATGACACCGATCAAGGGGGCGGCCATGGCTGCGACTGATCCGCCGCGCTCAAACTCCTTGGCGGCGCCCTTCATCCAGAAAGGTATGAACGCCTTGGCTGTGAACTCCCCGGCCTGTGCCAGTTGAAAAATGGGGTTGTCTCCCTGGTGCCTGATCTCCGTGCCGTAGTAGTCCTTATTGTTGGCCAGGTCTCCAATCAGGGAAATAAGCGGGTGCGTCTTGTTCATCAGGGTTGTACCTGGCTTCTGTGCATAGGCGTAAACATCCTTCATGTACGTTGGCAGCATGAAACGCTCCGGATTGCCCTTTTCATCCTTCTTACCGGTTCGGAAGGCGAGCAGGTCTTTCCAGTCTTGTGGGGGTTCTCCAGTGAAGGCGGCGGTCAAGATGGCATTGGCAAGCGCGGTGGTCACCAACAGGGAAAGGGTATAGGCGGCTCGGTCGGTCAGTTCGGCTTTCTTGCCCTTGGTGGCAAGGTCTTTGGCAAAGGTTGTCAGATCCTTGAAACCGCCTCCAACTTCGAGCACTGTTCCTGAACTCCACCCGGGCGCGCGTACTATGGCTTGTGTCAGGTTCTTGGCTACGTTGTGGACAAACAGCCGGTCATAGACCACTTGTCCCAGGCGGCTGTCTACGCGGTTCCACGCATGCTGAGCAGCCTTTCTGGTGGCCTCGTGGCTGGCAGTGGGGTTGCGTCGGCTCCAGTCATTCATCATTTCGGCGAAAACGCCGAATTTCTGCCTTGGCACAAGCCATTCCAGAATCGGGCGGGCGCTCTGTTCCACAATGGCCGGGATGGTTCGCAATCCGGCGCCGATCTTGTTACCCTCACTCCAGGCCTGAAACATCTTCTGTGTCTGGTCGGTCTGAAAGCGGCTGTCCATGATCCGGCGGGCTCCGGCCATTTCAAGCCAATGGATGATTTGGGGCATCTCCCGAGCTGCGGCCTCGTCTCCCATCCAGGCCTTCATTACCTTATCTCCCAGCTTTGGATTGAGATACCAGGCAGCAGGGGCGTGCTTGAAGTATGTGGCCGCCGCCTTGAAGTCTCCCCTGGTCAGGGCCTTGATCCCCAGGGCGGCGTGAGATATGACAGCCTCCATCGAAGTAAAACCGGCATGGAAAGCGCTGAACACTCCCAGCTGGAATTGATTGAGCGTATTGGCGGCCTTCATATAGGCTGTGAAAGGTTTGCCAAGGTACTTGTTGTCGTAGAGGTTTGATGAAAGGTAATTATTGAACACCTGGGCCACATCCTCACGGGCTACGTAGCGGTAACTCTTCAACTCCCCCGGCTCCCCGGTGGCCGGGTCTTGATGCGCCCGCTTCGTAACCATGCCGTACTTCCCGGAAATATCGCCGTACCCATCCGGCATCTTCTCTCCGGCTGGAATAAGTTCCACCAGTCCGCTTTCCTCCATGGCCTGAAGCGCAATGTGAGCATTCAAATATTTATCCATCTCAGCCATTTTCAGAAAGACAAGGTTTATAGGGTTGGTATCTACCAGCTTGAACCCGGCCTCAATGCCTGCGTTGATGTCCTCGAATATTCTAACCTTCGTAAATCCTTTGGAGCCTTCCAGTGGACGTCTTGAAAGCCTGGTGTTAATTTCCTTGCGGGCGTCGTCACTCCTATCCCAGACATGCGGAAAATAGTTGTCCCTGACCGTTTCAAGCGCTCCGGTCCCCAGGGTTTGCACGGCCTTGGCTTTCTCTTCGAACATGGTCTTGATGGCGGTAGCTACCTGCTGCAGCTCCTTGGTGGCCTGCTGCTGGCCGGTGTCCATGTTTTGCATAAAGCCGATCCGCTGTGCCTCGGTCATGCGGGCAAAGAGTTTATCGGCCAGGGTGGTGGAAGTCTGCATCAGGTCAAGCGCCTTGGCAAGTCTGGTTGTGGCAAAAACGCCCTGCATGGTGGCCTTGTTCAGGCTGGTGATGAACTTCTCTTTGCCGTGCTCCATTCTTCCCATGCCTTCAATCAGGATGCGGCCTGTCTCTTCAGCTGCGGCGCTCCTGTCCATGGGGTTGACTGCGGCCTTGATTCCATCCCAGGCGGCGGCCAGGCCTTCACCGGCTGCTTTCATGGCGGGCTGCACGTCCTGTTTTACGAAGGTGGATTTGTTGGCCAGGGCGGCCAGCTGGTCCTTGGCGGCTTTGGTCTTGTCGGTGATACCAGCCAGGGAATACTTGACGGGGGTTCCTGACGGGCCGCTTGTCGAGGGGGTACGTTCAACCGGCTGTTGTGCTTCTTTCTGTATCAAGGTCTCCAGCATTTTCCCCCAGTTGGCTTTTCCCTGCTCTGTTTTCGCATTGGCTAAACCCTTCTCCAGATTCTGGCGGTGTTGTGACTTTATTTCAGGGGCCTGATGCTGCGTTGCTGGTGTTTCCCAAACCTTACCGGTGGCTACGTTCTTCATGATCCCGTGTGCCGGGTCAAGCATGGTGCGGATTTTGGAGAAAAAGTTATAAATCATTTGCAGGTACAAGTGGTGTCGGCGCTCCTGTTTAAACGCTCCGCTATCTCTGAGGCGTTGGTATTCCGTTGCGGCGGCCTCCTCGGTTCCAAACTTTTGCAAAATGACTGATCGTTGTTTCTCATTCAAAGCCAGGGCCATGGCAGCGTGGAATGTTTCGTGGTGGATCTCCCTGACTCCCTTTTCAGTCAGGGAGATGACGGAGGTCTGATTAAGCTGCTGGAAAGAAGCAACCGGCCTTTCTCCGGGCTTCATCTTGCGGCCGTAGGCGGCCTCTGCGGCAGCTACGTCAAAGCTTATTTCTCCAGTAGTGGAAATCTTCACGCCGGCGCCACTCTTCAAGGTTACGGTGTAGCCTTCTGTGTCCAGGGTGATGGTCTGGCCGGGGAACGCTGTTTCTACCGCCTGGCGTTCTATAACCGGGGTTGGTTCGGTAAGGTCATTCTGTGGTGATGTGGCGGCTTTATGGGCTTGGTTGTCAATGGTGTCAGTAGTGACGGCATCGGGGGCGGTTGGTAAAAAATTACCGGGTGTGGTCTCCTTGATAGTATAGAGGGGCGCTGTTGTCGCCTGCTCGGCAACAGCCGGCGCGTTGTGATACTCGATGCGGTAATTCCCCTTGGGCTCGCTGGGCGGGACAATGCGTAATCCTCCCTGATCGGTGCGGATGTTGTAACCGCCTTCCGGATCCCGAGACACAAGGCCCTGTCCGGTGGCGGGCTGCAGATAATCAGACACGGCCTTGTTAAGCGCCGTCTTATTTGGTTTATCCCAGACATGAAGTGCCTGCCCGGTTTGTCCAGTCTTCTCTTGACCTCTTTTGATGAAGTGCTGAAGCGTTTTATGCAGGCTATCTGTCGGGATGGTGGGAGATAGATCGGCGCCGCTGACGGGTGTTGACTCTGGCAGGTTTCTTTCCTGAAATGTCGGGGCGGCAAGGAGACTGACGGCCGGCTCGTGGGCGGTCTCCATGGCTGCTGGTTGTGTTGATTGAATAGCCAGGGAGGTTTCGTTCAAGAGGTCAGTAGCGCCTGGGGGTAACATGGGTTGCGGGTCGTTCGCTGCCGGTGTCTGGGTTATTGTTGAAAGTGCCCGGGAGAGCGGTCCGGATGGCTCTGTCTCGGTTTGCAGTGCCCGTGGGGTAAGCGGGTTCAGCGCGCTATCATCGAGGGTCAGGCCATAGGGGACGCTACCGGTGTCCTGATACCCATGGATGGCGTCAAAGGAATGAGCGGCAAAGTTGGCGGCTGCATCGGGGCTGCTTTTGGCAAGTTCGTTGTAGATGATCTCGGCGGCCTGGCTGCGGGCTTCGGGCGGGGTGGCCGGATTCTCCAAGGCGCTGGTGATGGCTTTCATCTTCACGGCATGGGAAGCGTGTGCAGGTATGCCGAAAGGCAATAGAAGTGCCGACATTCCAAGGGTAGGTGCAACGGTTTCCTTGGCAGCTTGCCAGGGATCTTTTGTGTCATAACCGTATTCTTTTTCCACTGCAGATTCACCATAGCCCTGCCCCATTTCCACGGCGGTTTCCCCGGTTGCAGTCTCCAGGGCGTTCACACCAAAGCGGGCGGCTGTGCCGGGGTTGGTGAAGGATCTGAGCACGGTCTGTGCTGTGGTCTTCTCGCCCTTGTTCAACATTCGGCCGATGACGTTCTTTGCCATACCGCCGCCGATCCCTAGGAACCGACCGGCCAGGGCGCCGCCTGCTGTCTCGCCGCCGAATTCAATAGAGCCGGTCATACGGGCGGCATTGGTTACCTCTTGTACGCGGGGATCGTCGGGCATGTCGGCAGCCTGCGCCGGAGTAAGGCCATGCTTGGCAAGGCCCTTTTCAAAGGTGTCCTGTGCCTGTGCCATTCCTGCCGGGGCAGCGGCCAGGGCACTGCCCCCAATAAGTGCCAGGCCTGCCGGGGCTCCTACGCCTGACAACACAAGACCGGCTCCCAATGCCGGGGCTATGCTCTGTGGGAGCATGCGGGCTCCTTGGCTGAGGGCATTCACAATCGGCCGGCCTGTTGTATCGCCGGCCTGCATTTCGGGCAGGGAAGCAATTGCATCAGCGGATTCAACCAAGCCCTGGCCAGTGTCATACAGGTTGTTGCCAGGGTTGGAAATGTACTTCATCGTCTGACCAGCCATGCGGGGTAAATCAGAGAAGGCGCCGGCTTTCAGTTGGCTCCAAATTTCCCCCAGGGCGCTGCGATTGGTTGGCGGGGGGGTTGGTAGCAAGTTACTGGTATTTTCAATCGGTAGATTTTCACCGCTGTAGGGCTGTAAGCCGTCTGAATACGGAACGACTTCGCCTAAATAAGGATTCAAGTCCATGATTTACTCTCCTTTTCTGAGCAGCTAGGCTGTCTGATCTGTGGTCCTATGCGCCGTATTCTTTCAATCGGCCTTCAGCGGCACTTGCCAAATTGATAACCATCCAGGCAAGGGTATTGTTATTGTGATTCAATATGGTGTTTTCTCGTGAAAGCTGTTTGCCTTGTTCCAGGTGGTTAGCGGCTGTATCGAGTGCAAATACCAGGGCTTCAAGGCATTTGCGGCGATCGACCCGCCCTGTGCCTGAAAGGTTGCCGATTACCTCATTCAACAGGGCCTGATTGTTGGTCTGGTTGGTCATATTTCAATACCGTTGCCGCTGCGGCGCGGCTGTGCCGGGCTGTAGCTGGTGAGTCCCTTGAACTGCAGGCTGGATTTTTCAATATTCACCTGGAATGATTCACTGGCCGGACCGTTGCGGTTCTTGAGGATCTTCAGAATCAACTGGTTTTCCTTGTCCTGGTACAATCCCAGCATGAAATCTGCTGAGGCTTCCACGTCTCCCCCACCCTTGGCGCTGTGGGCCTCTATTTCGTGATTGTTTCGCACGCTGTCGCGGTTCACCTGACTGAGAATGATCAAGGGCACGTTCTTGGCTTTGGCAAGGTTTTTCAGTTCCGGGCACAGATAGGCGGTCCGCTCAAACAGGGTCTTTCCGGGGGCTGCCATAAGACCCAGGTAATCAATCCCCACTGCGCCGATCTCTCCATACTTGCGGCGGGTGGCGTCGATGTAGCGGGCAATCTGTTCGATAGTCAGGCGGGGTCGTTCGCAGATAATCAGGCGTTGTGATCCCCCTTCCCGACATTGGCGGTGGATCTCCTCGGCGTTGGCTGGTTCGTTTTTCCATTTGTGTTCGATGGTGTAACCGTTGACGCCGGATTGCATGGATGCTTCCCGCTCAAACAGCTTGACTGCGGGCATCTCCAGGCTGAAAAAGAGCGAGTACAGGCCGGTTTCCCTGGCCGATCTCAACAACAGGTGCTGCAGGAGGGCACTTTTGAAGGTTCCGGAATAGGCGGCTATGGTCAGCACTTCGCCTGGGGCGATTCCTCTGATTTCCTTATCCAGCCGGGGAAAGCCGGTGACAAACCGGAACTCGTCAACTCTCTTGATAAAGCGGATGTACTGCCGGTGGCGTTCGTTGAAATCAATCAGTTCGTCGGCATTGACGCCACATATCGAATCGGCCTCATCACTCAAGGCGTCCAGTGTGCGGCGGGCCTCTTCAATGGCTTCTGCTGCCGGTTGGCCGTCCTGGATGCGGGCCTGCATGTCGCGGCCGGCTGTCAGCGTTTTGCGGGCAACGGCCTTTTCTTTGACGATACGGATGTAGTAGGCGATATTTGCGGCGGTTGGTACGTAATCAACCAAGGTGGCCAGGTATGCCGCCCCGCCGATCTCTTCCAGTTCCCCCTTAGCGTTCAGGCCGTTGACCATGGTGATCAGGTCTATCGGCGTTTTTGCCTGGTGAAGATCCAACATGGTCCGGTACACCTTGCGGTGTGCCTCTCGATAGAAGTCGTCTGTCGTGATAGTTTCCCGCGTGGTGGTGATGGCTTGGCTATCCACAAAGAGGCCACCCAGGATGGACATTTCAGCCTCTATGGCCTGCGGCGGTACGTGGCGAAGTTGTTCATTTGAGTTCATAGTGCAAGTTTCTCCTGTGCTTCATCCTGCTGCCAAAAATGCCAATTTTCAAACAGGGTGCCTTCGGGCGGTATGATCCCGGCTGCACGGTAGGCGCCGGCGTTGTGCTTCTCGTCCTTGGCGCCGGGCAGTCGGTTTATCTGTGATTTAAACATGGTGATATCCCTCTTGCTGGCAAGCCATTCGTCTTGACAGGTCAGAAACCAGCAGGCGGTAATTACAAGCGGCTTAAGGCCGTAGGCGGTCAGTAGTTCCTTGACCGGCTTAAAGTCTTTACCGCTGGTCAGGTATGGCTTTCCTTGGGTGCGTTCGTAGGCGTATGCCCACCAGAAAATAAAAGTTTGATGATCCCCTGAAGGAGGGCGTTTCGACGGAGGAGATACGCAAGAAGATTCTTTCTTATTCTTATTCTTTATAGTACGGAACGCCGGTGGAACGTCTGTGGAACGTAAGTGGAACGCTGGCTGTTGTAACTCATTGTTATTGAATGGTTCTAGCGGAACGTCTGTGGAACGCTGGTGGAACGCGAGTGGAACGTTTGTTGGGTTGCTTTTGGTTACCTGATCTAACACTTCAATTTCCTTGAGAAATCTGCTTACTCGGGGGTGTGTCCACTGCCATATTTTGGCATATCCTCGAAGAGTTCCGGCTTTTCCGTTGTTCAGGTCAAGCGCAACGGAAAACGCAGCTTCAACACGGGTGAAGGGGCGGCCTGTTGGTAGGTCTGAGGATAGAAATTTAGGTACAGAGACCCAGGCAATCACGGCAGCTGCTCCCCGATTGTGACAGTGTAGCCGGCACCTACAAGCGCTTCCATTGAAAGAGCTATTGACTTTTCTTCCAGCTGTTCATCAATCAAGTCACTAAAGGGGGTGGAATAAATAGGCTCTGAGAAGCTCCGGATGAGGGTAGCCAGGGTGTTTTCCGGGTTGCTACCATCGCCAAAAAGTTCAACTTTATCTTTGTGCAATCCCATCATTCGGGCCAACTCAATGGAAGCTTGCATACGGGTGGGGATGCGGTAGACGGCGCGCTGTTTCCCGAATCGGTCGACAGCAAAATCCAAGTCAAGGATGTTGGCCGCTTCAGTGTCCAGCAGGTTGGCCGCTTTCGGATCCCCCTTCTCATCCAGGAAGGCCCGGCGGTCAAGGTTCAATACCTGACTCAGATAGAGTATCAAACTGCCGGCGTTGACTGCATAGCGGCGCTGCAATTCAGCTTTGATTTCTTCAATGCGTTGCTGCACCCGCTCGTCTTTAAGTAGTCGCCACGCGTGTGCTTTGGCGCTGACTGGCTTGCTGCCGGTGAACGCTTCTAGATATGAGGCGCTTGCGTTTCCGTTTCTAAGCACGTATTCCCAGCAAAACCGTTCCTGTTTTGGCTTCAGGTGCGTGATGCTCTCGTAGCCAAGATCTTCAACGAGCGCGGGCAGCGTAGCTTGTCCAGGTACGTAAGTCATAAGCCTGACCGCCTGCGGTCTGAAAATGCGCCGGGATTGTTCGAGGGTTTCCGGTCCGGAACTGCTCCTCTTGCAATTGCTTCCTGAGGGTATGTCCTGAACATCAACACAGTGGCCTTACCCAGGCGTTCTGTTTGCTTGTTGCCCAAAACCGTAAAACCGGCGGCAAAGAGCAGGTCCCGTTTACGGCGCAGCGTTTCGAAGCGGTCAAGGAATGGCGCGGGTACGAATGTTGCGTTAGTTTCAACCTTCATGAGAATGTCTCGCTAATCTGACTGGTATCGGTGAAATTCATTAGCTGGATAATACGATCAAGAAACCTTTTGACGGCTTCCGGATCGTCCATCTCTATTGCGGCGTCAAGCTGAAGAAATGCCCGGTCAAGCATGTTTTGTGCGGCGCTGGAACTGTTCACGTGGCTACTCGTTCAATAGCTGCGATGACTGTCTCCGATTTCCAGCGAGTTGTCCGGCTGGACAATTTAAATGGTGGTTCGAGCGTGAGATTTTTAACTAATGCCCATACCTGGCCCCTCGAAATTCTAAGAGCTGCTGCGACATCTTTGTCCGTAAGCAACATGCCAGGAACGAGCGGGGGAGCGGGTATTGTTGTTTTTTTTGCCATGTCATTCACCTCGAATAATTTTTGCAGAAACGAAAAAACCCCGCACGACGTCATTAATTGACGTTGTGCGGGGTCTTGTCTAGGCCACCATTCGTAAGTGTAAATGGTGGGGGACGCGAGAAGCCGCGATATTTATTAAATTATAAACCGAAACTCATACTAAATTCGGTGTTTGTTAGTGTTTATTCTTGTGCTCTTGTGCGTTTTGTTTGTCAAGAAAAAAAATCGGAAATAAATAAAGGGTGCCCGCAAAATGGACACCCTTTATTTGATCTACTCCCTACAAAATGTTTAAGCTGCAGCCTGTTCTTCTCTGTCCATGTATCGGTACAAGGTGTCTCGACTGATCTTCATTTCTTTGGCAACAACGGCCTTGGGTTCTCCATCGTTGACGCGGCGTTTCAGTTCCGCAATGCGTTCGTCTGTCATTTCGCGCTTGCGCCCCTTGTAGACACCCTTAGCTTTCGCAATCTGTACGCCTTCTTTCTGGCGCTCCCGGATGATTGCCCGCTCGAACTGTGCAAACGACGCCAGCATGTTCAACATAAGCTCACTGAATGGATTGTTGCTGTCCCCGGTGAATGTCAGGTTTTCTTTGACAAACTGAACCGTGACTCCCTTGGCTGTCATATCCTTTACCAGGCCTCTCAGGTCGTCTATGTTGCGACCCAGCCTGTCCAGGCTATGCACAAGGACCGTATCACCTTCGCGTACAAATTCAACCATTGCCTGGAGCTGCGGGCGGTTTGTGTCCTTCCCTGATAACTTGTCCTCAAACATCTTATCAACGGCTACGCCGTCAAGCTGGCGCTCGGTACTCTGTACGACGGTTGACACCCTTCGGTATCCAATGCGTTTGCCTGTGGTCATGGTGACACCACCCTGATAATTTATAAACTGTACGATTTACATTATAAACGTTATCAGAGAAGAGTCAATTATTATTTTCGTACATTCATATCGTACAGTTATTTTGTACGATTCTTGTGTACGGCTAGATTACACCCAAAACAGACAATCGCATACGATATGTGGCGAAACTATGATTAAACTGTATGCGGTGCTGCTGTCATGTCACTGGTGAAGATGTTCCAGGTATCCACGGCACCACAGAAAGGATGAACAGGCGGTACTTCTGACCATGGGTCCGAAATCTGCCACCCGATTGCCGATCGTCTCTATCATGTCCCGCTCCGGTTATGCCTTGGGGATCTGCTACCCGGCTGCTGATCGTCTTGATGCTGGCCACCGGTGAAGATGTTCCGGATGGACCCACGGCGCTGCAGGAAGGCTGAACAGACAACACAGCAGGTCAGAGTATGGGGCACCCGGCACCGGTACAGCTGGCCATGCCTTGGGAGCTGCTACCGGTACCGCCGGTTGCTGGTGATGGTGATGGTGATCATCTCAATCCTGTCCGGATTCTTTTGCCAGGTCGCCGATGCTGCCGACGGTGAACAGTTTCAGGCGGATCCACGGCGCTACAGGTCATGCGGCCTTCTGTTTGAACGGTATCACCTGTGCCCCCGCCTTCAACCCGTTCAGATAGTTTGCCCATGTGTCCATCATCTTCCGGCGCTCTACAAGGTGCTGGGTCCGGTTGTATGCTCTCCCAAGTCGATCCGGCACGGCATGGGCAAGTTGCGCCTCTATAGCATCGGGCGGAAACAAAAGAATTTCATGCAGCATGGTCCTGGCGGTTGCTCTGAACCCGTGCGCCGTGACTTCTGATTTCTCAAATCCCATCCGGCGAAGAGCGGCATTGATTGCGTTGTCACTCATGCAGCGTAACGGGGTGCGGTGGCATGGTAGGACATATTTGCTATGGCCTGTTAGCGGTTTAAGTTCATCCAATACATGAAGAGCCTGGGGAGGAAGTGGGACAATGTGCGCTTGCTTCATCTTCATCTTTTCGGCCGGGATATTCCATTGAGCTGCTTCGAAGTCAATTTCAGTCCATTCCATGTGCCGTAGTTCTCCCGGCCGGACAAACAACATAGGAAGCAACTGCATGGCACATTTGACTATGAACGAACCTTGATAATCCTCAATCGCTTTCAAGAGGGGTGCTAGTTTTTTCGGGTCAGTAGGTGCCGCCCTGTGACCAAATTTGACAGGTGGTAACGCTCCTTGAAGATCTACGGAGGGATCGCGCTCTGCACGGCCGGTTGCAACTGCGTACTTGAACACCTTCCCGCAATGGTTGCGGATCCGGTGGGCTGTATCAAGTGCCCCCCGTGATTCTACTCGCCGTAGCACTGTCAGTAATTCTGGTGCTTTTATCTCAGTCACTGGCTTTGCTCCCATGTAGGGGAAAACATCCCTTTCCAGCCGTTCCTTTATTGTCGCGGCATGAACTGCGGACCATCCCGTTGAAAACTTAACCATCCACTCCCGTGCAATCATTTCAAAACTGTCAGCGGCCTGTTCGCCCTGTATCGCCTTCTGCGCCTTCTTTGCTGCGCCCGGGTCAACTTCATTGGCAAGTAGCTTCTTGGCATCCTCACGGCGCTGTCTGGCATCGGCAAGGCTTAGTACAGGGTATGCACCAAACGAAAGCATCTTCTGCTTACCATCAAAACGATATTGGAGCCGCCACAACTTCCCGCCGGTGGGGGTAACAAGTAGATGCAGGCCGTAACCGTCTGATAGCTTGTATTCACTGGCTTTGGGTTTTGCGTTCTTTACCTGGATATCTGACAGGGGCGGAATCCGTTTGGGCATTGGCTTGTCTCCTTTTGGTGGTATCTGCCTTTTCGCTTTGGTGGTATACCATAAAGATTGCCAACAAAACCGAATGATTTAGCTATACCAAAGCAGACAATATAAGACAACAGGCAAAGAAAAAGCCCCTATTTTCAAGGGGCTTAATTACTATATCAGACTGTAGCTGACTAACTTATGGTACCGAAGGTCGGACTCGAACCAACATGGGGTTGCCCCCGGCAGATTTTGAGTCTGCTGTGTCTACCATTTCACCACTCCGGCATTCCATTTTTATAACTGCATATAGCGTCATGCGTCAAGCAAAATTCCGGCTGACTGACTCAATTGATGTAAAAAAAAGTTGACATCACCGGTATTCGTCTGATAGAAGAGATATTCATTTTGTGGGGGTGTAGCTCAGCTGGGAGAGCGCTTGAATGGCATTCAAGAGGTCGACAGTTCGATCCTGTTCACCTCCACCAAACAAATTCAAGGGTTACGGAGTTTTCCGTAGCCCTTTTTTTGTTTTAATTTTTTCCACATCTGTCCACAATTTTATCTCATTCCCGGCAGCATTTCCGAGCCTTACCATCCTCACCTTTGATCACGAATGTGCTGTGCCCACTTCATTCCCGGAATTCTCGCACAATAGACTTTCAGCAACATGTTCTTTTGGAATATAATAAGCGCAGATAGAAAGGGGGTATCTTCATGAAGACAAGCCCCGTCTTCCCGCTTCAGATTTTTTATGACGGATCCTGTTCGGTGTGCGCCAATGAGGTCGAACGTTACGTCCGCAAGGATCAGGATGGACGATTGATCCTGGTGGATATCAGCGCCCCGGAGTTCGATCCGGCCGCTTTAGGCTTCACCCTGGCGGAATTCATGTACCAGATGCATGCAATCGACCGGAACGGCCGTGTCTTTCGCGGGATAGATGCCTTCTGGGCCATCTGGCAGGCCTTCCCCGCTTCTACGTTTCTTGGACTGTGCGGGACAATAATCAAACTGCCGGTGGTCAATCCGGCAGCCAGGCTCTGTTACCGTGCCTTCGCCGGCATACGCGGAATTCTGCCAAAACGGCGCGCGGCGTGTGAGATCTGACCTGCATGCTTCACACCCGGACGATCCTTTTTGACTTTGATTCAACTCCAATGATCAGGCTTTCAAGCGTATCCTTATCCTTTGTGCTGCAGCAGACCATTTACACTGGTTTGTCAGCAGATTAAAGTTGAAGAACTCTTTTGCTTGGTATATAAAGAAATGATATGAATTGGATACTGAGAAGAATTTTGTCGAGAGTTATACGTGGCATCATCATCGCCAACATTTTATCTCTTTTTCTGTCATCCTCCGTATTTGCCGCCACTGAAAATAAAAAACAAAATATTCCGACCTCATCAATCTCTTTGACCCCTGTCATTGGCGGCTATTTGTTTGCAGGATCGGAGTCCCTCAACCCCACCATTCTCTATGGACTGAAACTCAGCTACGACATGATTGGTGTCGGCATCTCCGACACTCTCGGCGTTGAGGGCACCTTCGACTATTTCAGCACAACAACAAAATCGGGATCAAAAAAGGTCGATGGGGCACTTTTCCGTGTCGATGCCATTTACTCCGTAACACCAAGAAACAAACTGGTTCCTTTTCTTGCCGTCGGTATCGGAGACATCCTCGTCAACAAAGACTCCACGCTCGACAACAGCCCTCTTCTCAATTACGGTATAGGACTGAAATATTATCTTCAAGACTATCTTGCAGTAAGAGCCGATGTACGTCATCTTTTTGTGTATAATTCCGTAAGCACCAGAAACAACTTCGAATTAAGCATGGGGCTCACCTACGTCTTCGGTAAGGAACGTAAGAAAACTCCCGCGCAGCCACCGGTAGTGCCTCCCAAACCGGTGCCTGTCGTCGTCGAACCGGTTTTGACACCGGCACCGGTTCCGACACCCGCACCGGCACCGGTTCCGACACCCGCACCGGAACCTGTTATTGAAACCGCACCACTACCGATTCCTGCCGTCGAATCGCCTCCGGCACCGGTAGCGCCCGTTGAACCGACACCCGTATCCGCACCTGTTCAGGCGCAGAAAAAAGCCGTTGTCACATTGGACCGTAATCTCATGAGGAATGAATCTATCGAGTTCGAATTTGCCAAAACAGTCATGGATAGCAGCTATGATGACAGCCTCAAGGCAACTGCCGCGCTTATCAATTCTTCGCCGAATGCGACTATACGCATCGAAGGGCACACTGATAGTATTGGCAGTAGTGCGGCAAACCTTTCTCTCTCGGTAAAACGGGCGATAAGCTTCAAAAACGGCCTCGTAAAGCTTGGAGTTGATCCCGGAAAGGTAACCATCAAGGGCTATGGATTTGCCAAGCCGATAGCCAATAACTCAACAGAAGAAGGCAGGAAGAAAAACCGCCGGGCGGTTGCAGTCATTGTTATTAAACAAAAGAAATGACTGCCAACACGGCTTGACCATTGAAGTGGTCGTACTTATCGTGAGTACCACGTATTTTTAGAATCGTACATATTTGAGGAAACCAAATGCGTCTGATCCCGGACCAGACCTAACTATGCAGGTAGAGGAGTTAAGAAATGACTAGAAACATCCAGCTGATAACCATCGGAGTACTATTGACGATTCTATCAGGCACCCTGACGGGCTGTTCCGCTCCAGCCAGGTCTACAATGGCAGCTGAACAGGCATCGCCAGCATCGGAACTCTCGGGTACGATTGTGGAGACCATGGATGCCGCAGGATATACCTACATCTGTATTGAAAGAGATGGGAAAAAGACCTGGGCGGCAACAACCACGACGAAAGTCACCGTCGGACAGCAGATCAAGCTTCAAAACGGCGCTGAAATGAACAATTTTCAGAGCAAGGCGCTGAACCGTACCTTCGACAAGATCATATTCTCGGGAGGGGTGGTTCAGGAGGCTGCTGCACCGGTCCAGGCAAAAGCAGCAGTCAACAACATAACCCAGGAGAAAACAACCGCCAACATGGTTCAGAAGGACGGGCTTCTGGCGGGCAAAGTAGTAGAAACCATGAATGCTGCGTCATACACCTATCTCCTGCTGGAAAAGGACGGCAGAAGGTCATGGGCCGCGATACCTGCGGCGCAGCTTTCCGTCGGTGACGAGGTCGAGCTGTATCCCGGTACCGAAATGGGAAATTTTACAAGTAAGACACTGAACCGGTCATTTGACAGCATAAACTTCTCTGGCGGGTTAAAAAGCGTAAACGCGAAGGGTACCTCTGCGCCAACAGCGCCAACTGCACTCCCCACAGGGCACCCGAAAATGGATGCGCCCACAAAATAGACTCTTTAGTAAGTTAGAAGTTATCCTGTTTATCAGGGCCAGGCGCCTGTCTCCTGAGGCCGCCGTAACGAACACGCAGATTACTACCAGTATTGAACGGCAGGGATGCAAATCCCTGCCGTTTTTTTATTCATGGCACCGTGCCTTAACGCACACATAAAGTTCGCGACATTGACGCGGGTTATTTAATCGTGAAAATTCGTGCCTTCAGGAGCTTCATTTTACACAATCTGAATTGAACTGCTGTTCCAAGGACCCCGAGTCCGTATACCACACTGCGGCGGAAATTGATTGATGAAGCTTCTTTAAAGTATTTTGTCGGACAGGAGACTTCACCGATACGGTAGCCGAACCAGATTACTTGTGCGAGCATTTGATTGTCGAATACGAAATCGTCGGAATTTGATTCGAGAGGGAGTTGTTCGAGAACCTGCCGGGAAAAGGCACGGTAGCCCGTGTGATATTCGGAAAGCTTGTGGCCGAGAAGCAGATTCTCCACGAAGGTGAGCAGCCGGTTGGCGATGTACTTGTAGAGCGGCATGCCCCCCTTGAGCGCTCCGATACCGAGAATTCGTGAGGCAAGCACCACATCGAACTCACCGTAGGCAATCATGGAACTCATTGCTGTAATGAGATGCGGAGTATACTGATAATCCGGATGGAGCATAACAACGATGTCCGCACCCATATCGAGAGCTGTCTTGTAGCAGGTTTTCTGATTCCCGCCATAGCCCCTGTTGGCAGGATGGATGACTGTTCGAATCCCGAGGCGAAGCGCCACTTCCGCTGTGTCATCCATGCTTGCGTCGTCAACGAGCACCACATTGTCCACGAACTCAAAAGGTATTTCCCTGAACGTTTTCTCAAGCGTCTGAGCCGCATTGTACGCGGGGAGTACAACTACTATGTTTTTACCGTTGAGCATCTGAACACCTTTTTCAGAGAAGCGATTACGGAATCATCAGGAAAATGATTCTAACACCGCATACAATAACAGCCGGGGGAAAATTCCCCCCGGCTGCGGATCTGCTATGCCCGCAACGGACATATATGACGGATCAATAACTCTTTAAAGAGTCTGTGGTGAAATGCATGGGCATATCGGAGCCGGCGAAATCGAAATGGTCGCCGTGGTCTTTCATCATGAGTTGGAAGGCGCTGAGCATGTACCTCCGTTTGAAACCATCCTCAAGAGCAACAATCTCCTGGACTTTATTACTGTAGAACTTCATGTAGCAGGTGCCGAGCGCCTGGGTTATTTCGTCCATGGTCATCTCGAACGGCTCGATGATGGGGGTCACCAGGTTGTATTTCGAGTAATCCCATACCCGGATGCGGTCCTTCATATCAGCGTGTATCGGCGTGAACGGCATGGGTGTGACCACGGGAAATACGGCGATGTCCGGATTGAGATAGATAGCGGAGTCGATGGTGTTTTGTATGGAATCCCAGGTTTCGTTCGGAAAGCCGATCATGAACGACGCTTCGGTAATGATGCCAGCCTCGCGGCACAGGTCCAGGGCCTGTTTGTTCTGCTCGAAATCGGTTCCTTTGTTCAGGCTGTTCAAGGTATCCTTGTCAGCACTCTCCGCACCGATATAGATATGGATGATCCCGGCCTCCACGTATTTGTGCAGGATGTCGGCATCCCTGATGATATCTTCCACCCTGGTTTCGATCAGCAGATGGACACCGAACTTCCGTTCAATCAGGAGGTCCAGATACAGTTCCCAGCGGTCGCGGTGTTTTGTCGGATAGGCATCGATCAGCGTGAAGAAGCTGATTTTATAGGTATCGATCAGATAGGCCATTTCTTCGACGACCTTTTCCGGTTTCCGGCAGCGCCAGTCTTCGCGCCAGAACATCCTCTGGCTGCAGAAAGCGCAGCCCATGTCGCAGCCGCGTGAGGTCAGGATGGAAGCCATTCTGCCGAGGGGCGCAACGCGGTACTGGTAATCATCCCAATTCAGCAGATGCCAGGCCGGATTCAGGGAGTCCAGTTCGACAATATGAGGTTGATTTTCATTGGACACAACCTGCGTACCATCCAGATAGGCAATCCCCTTGACGCTTTTACCAGTGCCTTCGGGAATTGCGGCAAGCAGCTGCTTCAGGGTCTGCTCCGGTTCTCCCTTAATGATATAATCGACGTTGTTTTTTTTGTCCCCCAGGATTTCCAGGATTTCCTGAAACATGAAGGTTGGATGGGGGCCGCCCAGCAGGGTCACTATGGCCGGGTTGACCTCTTTGGCAACATCAAGAATCTTCAGTGCGTCGGGGACCGTGGCGGTGCTGATGGCTCCGGTGACGGGGAGGTAATCCAGGGTCATGACGTAATCGGGCTGAAAGTTCTCTATTTCCTGCTTGATATCCACGAAGGTAAGACCTTTGTTCATGGCATCGAATATCCTGGCCTCATGCCCCTCTTCCAGCGCGGCTCCGGCGAGATAGGCCAGATGCAGCGGCGGCCAGGTGCCGACCACCTGTACTCCCCAGCAGTGATATGGTGCAGTTACAAAAAGTATCTTGCTCACCCGTTTCTCCCATTCATGTATTAGACTGAAGACTGAAGGCTGAAGGTAAAATCTGTCAACCTGAAAAAATTATACCGGGCGGTTCACGGAGCATAGTCCTAAATCATCCCGCCATACTGTAGCAAGGAAACTTGAAATGGTCATGTAAAGATTTGGTAAAGAAGCAGATGAGTGATGAGAGATGAGGGTTGAATGAAAAAGAGCTTTTCTCATCCCTCATCCCTCAACGTTTTCACCTCATCCCTCATCCTGTCTCACAAGGGAGTTTGAACCAGACCCGTGTTCCGCTTTCGTCACTTTCCGCGCCTACGGTGCCGCCGTGCGCCTCGATCAGTTCCTTGACGATCGCCAGTCCGATACCAGCGCCCCCCGCATCCCTGGAGCGCGAACGATCCGCCCGGAAGAACCTTTCGAACAGGTAGGGGATATCCTTTTCCGCGATTAGCGCGCCACTGTTGGCAAAGACCGTCTTAATACCGTCCGGGGCACGCTGCACCGAGATCGTGACGCTCCCTCCGCGCGGCGTGTATTTCCAGGCATTGTCGGCCAGGTTGCGAATCGCCTGCAGCAGCTTGTCACGATCTGCCGCCACCAGATCGCTCCCCGGATCCAGCTGCCACTGCACGTCAATCTCCTTCTCCTGAAAGTTCGGCCGGTACAGATTCATGATCTGGCCCAGCAGTTCGTGGAGGGAGAGTTCCTGGCGATCAAGGAATGATCTGGCGGCATCGGCTCTCGCCAGTTGCTGGAGGTCTTCGACCAGATGGACCAGCCGCAGGACCTCCTGTTCAAGCATCCGGAAGGTTTCAGGGGATGGCGGTATAACCGAGTCGCTCAAACCCTCCAGATATCCGCGCAGGTTGGTCAGCGGAGTCCGCAGTTCGTGGGATATGTCGGCTACCATGTTCTTGCGCAGCCGTTCTATCATCTCCAGGTTCTCGGCCATGTGGTTAAAGGCATCGGCAAGCTGCCCCCCCTCGTAGCGGGATACCGCGTTGACCCGTTCGGAATAATTGCCGTCGGCAACCTTTTTGGTGATGGCGGTGATCTGCAACAGGGGGCGCAGAACCCAGCTGGTCAAGAG
Source organism: Desulfuromonadales bacterium (assembly GCA_016650295.1). GTDB lineage: Bacteria > Desulfobacterota > Desulfuromonadia > Geobacterales > Pseudopelobacteraceae > CAIPTY01. The sequence goes on from JAENWA010000095.1 coordinate 34,225, forward strand.
ATAGGTAAAGAGAAGGGTAAAGGCCAGCGCTACGAGAACTCCCCAGAACAGGTGGTGATGGATAGCTTCAAGAAACCTGCTGTGCGCGTCAACCGGCGCCACATGAAAATGATCCGTCAACTCCTGATAATACTCGGCCGCCCGCCGATCAACGTCTCGCCACACCATCAGTGTAAAGATCGCGAAGACCGGGACAATGTGGCCAATCAACAGCTTCCAGAGCAGCCTCTGTCTCATATTTTTCCCCAAACCGATGAGAGATGAGAGATGAGAGTTGAAAGATGAGAACTTCTCATCACTCACCCCTCATCCCTCATCCCACAACAGCTTTTCTTTCATCCCTCATCACTCGTCACTAAAACAATAGCCATGCCCTCGCACTGTCAGGATATAACGCGGCCGGGATGGATCGTCCTCGATTTTTTGCCGGAGCTTTCCAATATGAACATCAATAACCCGCTCGATAACCGCTTCACTGTTCTGATAGCACTGGTTCAGAAGTTCCTCACGTGAAAAGGCCTTGCCGGGAGAGTCCATCAAGGCGTGCAGCAGCTTGTATTCCCACGTTGTCAGGGTAACAGGTTTCCCATCGCGGGTGACCCTGTGCTTCTCCGGATCCAGCACCAGGCCGGCAAACGAGAGTACTGCCGAAGCAGCCGGTGAAACCGGTCTGCTGCGACGCAGGATCGCCTTGACCCTCTCCACCAGTTCGCGGGGGCTGAAGGGCTTGACCACGTAATCATCGGCGCCCATCGCCAGCCCCGCGACCCGATCAACCTCCTCTTCCCGTGCCGTAAGCATCAGGACCGGGACATCTGAGGCTTTCCGCAGAGCGCGGCAAATCTCCCAACCGTCCACGTTCGGCAGCATGACATCGAGGATCACGAACACGGGATTGCAATCGCCTGCAACCAGAATCGCCTGCCCGCCATCGTGGACAACCACCGTCGCAAAACCCTCCCGCTCGAGATATGCTGCAACCAGCGCGGCGGTATTGCGGTCGTCTTCGACAATCAGCACCGTGCCCTGGTTACCGTTAGGTTGGGACATTTTTTTCTCCGAAACTGATGAGGGATGAGCGTTGAGGGATGAGAAAATCTTCTTTCAACTCTCATCTCTCAACGATTTTTCCTCATCTCTCATCTCTCATCTCTCATCTCTCAACGATTTTTCCTCTTCATCTCATCCATCTTTGCCGGGATTTTGCCGAGAATGCCAACCCCCAGTTTTCTGATGACAAAGGGGCTTCCCATGAACAGCTTGGTGATGCGCATCAAAAAGTCCCGTTTGAAAGTGGCCTTCATGGTCATGAATTCAATGAGCTTGCCCATGTAAAAGCGACGGTAGCAGTCCGCCTGAGCTACTTCAACCTGCAGGATGCTCATATTGCGAGGTTCGAGGACCGGATCCACCATGTTGTATTTCCCGTAATCGCGGACCCGGATAAAGGGTTCGAGATCGGTGTATCCGTCTGCATAGGGCCAAGGTGTATAGGTCAGAAAGTTCGCAATATCCGGGTTGTATTGCTGGACCAGTTGCATGGTTTTCTTGATGCTCGCGGGGGTCTCGTCGGGGAAACCGAGCATGAAAGAGGCCTCGGACACAATCTCCTGCTCACGGAGGATCTCAATTACTTGTTTTGTCTCTTCTACAAGCATCCCTTTTCTCATTGCATCAAGGGCAGCCTGATCAGCGGTCTCGATACCGATGGAGATGTAGATGATTCCTGCCTTTCGGTACTTCCAGACGATGTCCCTGTCCCGGAGGATGTCATCGGCCCTGGTTTCCATCAGAAGATAAATCGGTATATTCTTGGCGATGATTGCGTCGAGGATGGCTTCCCAACGCTCACTGCTTCTGGTGGGATTCTCGTCGGTAATCAAAAAGACGTTAACGTGGTGGACAGAATACAGACATTCCAGTTCGTCGGCCACTTTTTGAGGATCACGGGCGCGCCAGGATTTCTCCCAAAACTTTTGCTGAGAACAGAATACACAGTCGTGACTGCAGCCGCGGGAGGTGCTGATTGCCCCCAGGCGTGAATCTGAGATGACAAAGCTGGTATACACCGGCCACTCCAACAGATCCCAGGCTGCGGGAAGGCTGTCCAGGTTCTCGATCAGAGGGCGCTTGCCGGTAGTAATGATCGTGCCTCCGCGCCGGAAGGCAAGCCCTGCAACCGTTGCGGGATCGCCATCTGCTTCGAGAACAACCAGCAACTGCCGGAGCGTCTCTTCCCCCTCACCCAGAACTATATAATCAACGTATGCGGAGGAATCCAGAATTTCCTCATACATCAAGGTCGGATGAATGCCACCCAGGATGGTTATAGTGTGCGGTTTGATCTGCTTGGCCAGTTCCAGGACTTTTACAGCATCGTTGATGGTGGCGGTGATGGCGGTAGTGGCTACATAATCAGGCGTGGTGGCACATAGTCGTTGTTCTATCTCACGAAACGTATGCCACTTGGCCATGGCATCGTACAGTTCGACTGTCAGGCCCGCCTGACGGGCGGCAGCAGCAAGATAGACCAGGCCGAGCGGGATCCAGCGGCCAGCGATTTCATCCACACCGCTATGATAAGGAGGGGTTACAAACAGAATTGTTCTGGAGGTGTCCGAGGTTTCTATTGAATATTTCCCTGAAGGCTTATCTGGTACTTGATGCATAAGTAATGATGTCCCACAACGATGTTAGATTCATTTGACAACTGCATAACGTATAGTGTTGTATTTTTAGCATGTTGAAGCTATCAAATCCAGTCATTTCATCGGTTCACGTCTTCGGGACCGGGGATCGGGGACTGGTGATCGGTAAAACCGGAACTTGCTGTTCCCCGTTCCCCGTTCCCCGTTCCCCGTTCACCGTTCACCGATTCACCGTTCACCATTCACTGATCTCGCACTATTTCCCCATCGATAACTGAAACGGAACTTGGGAAATAACGGGCAATCAAGAACATGCCATACCCTCGAGGCTTTCTTGATTGTTCTCGAAATCTAAATGTGATAAGCACGTTATGTTAATGGAGTCTGAGCGTGATAAACGAGCAAAAGGTGATTGTGATGCTCCCAGCATACAACGCAGAGAATACTCTGGAAAATAAGTTGTGTCATGTTGATCTCTGAGGTCAGGGTGAAGATTTTGGAAAGGTTTTGTGCAATGACTGACTCACAAAAAGCGTTTATATACCGGTTCCTGTTTATCACCGTCCTTCTCCTGGCAGTGTTCGGCAACACCTTGAATCACGGCTTCGTATGGGATGATCAGGAAATAATTGTCAATAATCCAATTATTCAAAAGCTTGGCAACATCCCAAGATTTTTTCTTATGGAAGATATCGCCACGGGCCCAACGGGTTTTTACCGACCCGTTACCTACGTTTCATTTGCGCTGGATCGGGCGCTCTGGGGATTGAACCCGGTTGGCTTCAACATTACCAATCTTGCACTTCATATAGCAGCGGTTATGCTGTTCTACCGTGCCGTTAACGCGCTCTTCAGGGATGACCGTCTGGCCTTATACTCCGCGCTGATTTTTTCCCTCCACCCGATCGTCGGAGAAAGCGTCAATTTTCATGCCGGAGGTAGGAACACGCTGCTCTGCGCTTGCTTTGCGCTTGCATCGCTACATGCCTACGTTAATGAAAAACGGATCCGCTCCATCCTGTTCTTCACCCTGGCGATTTTTTCCAAGGAGTTCGGGCTGCTGCTGCCGGCGCTGTTTCTTATTCACGATACCGTGAGCGGCAAGGGGAGCAAAAAGAAAACGTGGATCGGATACTTCCCCTTTCTTGCCGCCATTGCCATTTACCTTATCCTTCGCTCCCTGTCCGTCGTCCAGGGCAACCTGCTGAAAACAATCAACATAGCGGAAAATTTCTGGATCGTGCCACAGACCATCATGAGCTACCTGAAACTCATGATCGCTCCGATTGACCTGAAAACGCTCTATGATGTGAACAATCAGATCACATGGATCTCCTTCATTACCTACTCGCTGCTGCTCTTGGCGCTCATCGCCGCCGCCGTAGTCTTCAGAAAGAAGACGGAGATCATGTTCGGCATCGCCATATTCCTGCTGTTCATGCTTCCGGTCACCAACCTCTTCCCGCTCGGAACAGCCATGATGGCGGATCGCTACGCTTACTTCTCACTGTTCGGCTTCAGCCTGGTGCTGGCATATGGTATCAGCAGGCTGCAAACACAGGTCGGCATCGTCGTTATGGTTCTGCTGTGCGCCCTGTATATCTCCATTGACGTCAGACGCAACGGATACTGGAAGGATGAAGTGACCTTATTCACCCAGATGACCAAGGATGCGCCGGAGGTATTTGTCGGCTACATGAACCTTGGCTCCACCTATTTCAAACTCCACGACTATGTCAACGCGGAGAAATACCTGACCGCCATCCCGGGCAAGAAAGACCTCACCGGCGAGTTTCTCCTGGAAGCCGGCAGGGCGCTATGGGAGATGGGGCGCCTCGAAAAGGCCATCTCCTTGCTGGACCAGGCTATCGCCATGGATCGGGACTCCTACCTGGCCTATCTCCTGGCAGGCGCCGTGCACGATGAGATGGGGCATCCGGACCTCGCCCGTTCCTACCGTGAAAAAGCCAAATCCCTGACCCCGCGCCTCTCCGAAGCAGCGCACCAGAAGGCCATATCGGCCCACCACAACGGGCAGACCCGCATGGCGGAGGGCCTTAACGACAAGGCGGAAGTGTTGTTCAATAAAGCGCTCAGCAATGCCCCCTTCTTCGCGCCCGCCATCATCGACTTGGGGATATTGTCAGCCCGAAAGGGAGACACCACAAGCGCTATGCGCTACTTCAGAAGAGCTGCGGTGCTGGACCCGCACAATCCCACGATATACGACAACCTGTCCCGCGCCTACGATGCGCTCGGCAGAAAGGCAGAGGCCGACACCGCCAGGGCCCGCTTCAACGAACTCTCGACCAGCCCCGCGCCGCCGGCGCACTGACCGGTCGTTTAAGGAACGTCATGGACCAGCACGAACCTGCATCCGGGCGCAGAGAGACCTATCTGGCAGCACTTCTGCTGCTGGTGGTCGCGGCTGTTGTCCTCTACGTCCGCATCCGGCTTCTGGCGCTTCCCCTGGAGCGTGACGAAGGGGAATTCGCCTATATGGGGCAGCTCCTGCTCAATGGCACCTCCCCCTACCTGCACGCCTACACCATGAAACTTCCCGGAGTCAGCGCCGTCTACGCACTGTTCATGCTTCTGTTCGGTCATACCTCCACCGCCCTGCACCTGGGGCTGCTGCTGGTCAACACCGGCGCAGCGTTCCTGATCTTCCTGCTGGCAAAGCGGCTGCTGGATACCAGCGCAGCGCTCTACTCGTGCAGCGCATACCTTTTGCTCTCCCTCAGCCAGTCGGTATACGGCCTGTTTGCCCACGCCACCCATTTTGTCGTATTGTTTGCGTTGGGAGGATTCCTGCTGCTGCTGCGCTCCATCGATGAACGCCGCATCGCGCTCCTGTTTCCGGCAGGGCTCTGCTTCGGCCTGGCCGTAACCATGAAACAGCACGCCATGCCACTGGTCCTGTTTGCCATCCTGTTCTGGTTATGGCGCTGTCGGATGGATTCCACCAGCAACACCGGGCAACGGAGCAGCGGTACCGGCATCGTTCTGCTGGCAGTCGGGGCCTGCGTGCCCTACCTTCTGATCCTCCTCCACAGCTGGAGTACCGGCACCTTGAGCACATTCTGGTTCTGGACCGTACGCTACGCCCGGGAATACGTCTCCAGCCAGACACCGGCAACCGGGCTGGCCAACCTCAGCACCTCCCTGGGCATCATGCTGCAGGTGCAGTGGCCGTTCCTGCTGCTGGCAGCTATCGGCGCGGGGATGCTCCTGAAACAGAAAAAAGCTGATAAAAGCACCATATTCATATCCGGGCTGCTGCTGTTTTCCTTTCTTGCCATCAGTTTGGGCCTGATCTTCCGTCGGCACTATTTTATCCTGTTGCTGCCGGCCCTGTCCCTGCTGGTCGGTATCATGACACGCACCGCATCCGGTTGGCGTTTAAGGGTGCCCGTTGCTCCCCTTCTCATCGCCGCTGCTGCCGTATTCGGCATCTACCAGGAGCAGCTTTTCTATTTCCAGCTATCACCCCTGCAGGCCAGCCGGGCCTCCTATGACGAAAATCCCTTTCCCGAGGCGCTGCAGATTGCAGAGTACATAAAAAAACATACCTCTCCTGATGACCGGATTGCAGTGCTGGGCTCCGAGCCCGAGATCTATTTCTATGCCGGCCGCCTTTCGGCCACCGGACATATCTATATGTATGGCCTGATGGAAAATCAGCCCTATGCCGAGAAGATGCAGATGCAGCTGATTCGTGAAATTGAAGCGACTCGACCTAAATATATCGTGGATGTCAATGTGGCAAAATCGTGGCTGACACAATCTTCATCTTTGCACAAAATCCTGGATTGGAAGGATGGGTACCTGCGAAATTTTTATGATACGGTGGGTGTTGTCGATATCGTAAATTCCGCCACGACTCGCTATACATGGGACGATAAGGCAGCGGGGTACACACCTGTATCCCGTGCTTATGTAAGGGTTTTCAAGCGCAAGACAGGAGAGGGATTTTGATTCATAACCATCAACCAATCAGCCGGATGGCCAAATGAACCAGTTGGAAGTAACTGAGGAGAGGAAAAACGGAAAGTCGGAAATTATGAAAAACAGCGCTACAGCTACAAATACTGCCAGTCTCCAAGACCTGCCGCTGAAGAGGCGCATCAGGTAACAGCTTGAAAGCACGTAGATCGGACCGATTACGGGAAAAATGTAGCGCCCCTGCAGCGACAACCAGATTGATCGATAATCGAGGTATGTCCGGTAGTTGACAACGTACATAAGAAAAATAGCATAAAAAGCGGCGATTACCCCCAGGTAAGCCGGCAGCCAACCAGTTTCCCGTGGCCGCCAGCGAATCAGGAATGCCAATCCAGCCAATCCCATCAAGCCAATCACCAGAAATATTTTGAACTCCGTAATCGGCATGGGCAGATGGGCAAATACACCGAAGACCCCAGCGCACATCGTCTCCACCCAGATCGGTATGTATTCCAACGGTGAAATGACCGGTTCCCCACTCTTTATCTGAAAATCAAAGTCCTCTATAAGACCGACTGTATTGTCACGATCTCCCTTATGGCTGATAATCGTGGTCATTTCCAGCGCCTTTTTTTTCGTGACCTTCCCCTCTTTAAACATCGTAAATATCATATTGCGGGCCTGGGTACGGTATTTCATCGCGATTTCGGGGGAGAGGACAACCTCCATATCAGGAGTCAGGTTCCTGTAATTAAAAATATTGCCGCCGTAGAGTTGGAGGTTGAACACAAGACCGATGACTATGCCGAAGGTCAGGCACAAGCTGTACCTTCCCGACGGGCGAAACCAGGATGACAGGGCGGATGGCAGCAAACGCAGCTTTTTGAACTCATTAGCCAGCAGAATGACCATCAGCACCAGAACAAGCGGTAAAAATGTGGGTTTCATAAGACAGCCCACCAGCTGACAGAGAAATGATGCGGCCAGCAGCGTGCCAGAGCGGTTGCAGAAAAAGGCCAGCAGATAATAGATCGACATGGCAGCCAGAAGGTTGGTCAGATTGTCGTAAGACACGGAAGCTGAGAGAAACGAAAACATGACGGTGTTGGTCATGGCAATAATCAGCAACAGCTGGGTGAGACGGTCGTCCGTCAGCAGTCGAAGTGTGCGCCAGGCGAAGTATACCGTGCCGAAGGCAAACGGGATATTGCACAGGCGCAGGAAGACCAGATCATGAATGCCGAAAAAATTAAGATGGAGCAGCTTCCCCATGATCCAGTAATAAAGCCAGGGGATGGTGGTGACAAGACCATACTGATACGTTTCAGGCGAATTCTCGGGCAGAAGGAAAACCTTGGAAAAGATCCGGCTGACGGCAAAATGGGTAACCTCGTCCGGCGGCACGGATGACGAGATCTTTAAGGCGAAAAACAAAAGGCGCAAACCGAAGTAGACCAGCAGAGCAGTAGTAAGCCATCGCATCTGACTTTTTGAGGGAAAATAGTCATCCGCTGTGACCCGAGGAACTGACAATACTGAACTCGGCTGTATCTGCTGGTTTGACGGTTCACCGGACATTCAATCTTTTCCTTTCCAACCAAGCTATTTAAAATTACCACTTGGCCAAACACCGAAATTTTTAATCGTTCCCTTTACGGCCCTTTTCTTCGCAGAATAAGGATATTTCCCAGATCTTCAGCAACGCTGTATTTCTCACGCAGATAGCCGGCCACTTCCGGCACCTGAACATCTTCCGGGATATCGTCGATCCGCCAAGTATCCAGGCTGTATACCACATATTGCGGTTTGTTATGCTCCAATTCAGTCACCATTTCCCGACGTTGCGCCGTAGTTATGGCAAAATAGGAAAAGACGAAACGGGTTGGAACACTGCGGTTAAAGAGGAAATAGTACGCCGCTTCATTGGGGAAAAAGAGGACATAGTCCCCCGGCTTCGTGTAACGATCGAGGGCATTTCCAATTTTCACCAGATCCGCAGCCGTTGCAGGGTCATAGAAAGTTCCACCACGGCTCAGGTGGGGCAGCGCCACCCCAGTCTCCTGCACCGTGAATTTTGAGGGGAACCGGCGCATCTCGGTAAAGACATTCACAATATTTTCGCGCAGTACGCGAGAAGTACCGAACAGGAGGACGAGAGACAACAGGAGGGCTCCGATCAGTATGCGCCGCCCAGTTTTCAGGGCTTTCAAAGGACAGTCGGCCAGCCCCCTGACCGCATCGTCGAACATAAGAGACGTGAGCAGAAGTGCCGGCGGCAAGGCAAAAAAGAAGTGGCTTTCATCCGATCTGCCGAGAGCTGCACGGAACAGAAGCAGGCCGAAGACCAGCAGTGCGACCCTGAAATGAATTTCCCGGTTGCCCAGGCCGAGGAAAAGGAGGACAAGCAGAGTGATGGCGGTAAGGAGATATATCCCGATCATCCAGTAGGGGAAGTAAACCCCGCCGGTCAGGGGATCTGCCAAAAATTGCATAAAAGATGGAAAAGGAAGCGATCCATAGCCAAGCGTGACCAGCTTGGGGTAACCATACAGACTCTCGAAAAATCGGTCGAGGGCGCCCTGGCGATACATGTATCCCAGCATCGGGAGCACCACCAGGCAGCAGCCCATGGCAACAAGCCCGCACTGTTTGATCAGCCGGCGATATGCCTTCGTTGTATAAGCCTCAAGACACAGAAAAACCCCTGTCGCAATAAGCGCGCAGAGGCCGACCTCCTGGCTGAACAGCAGGCTGATCCCCAGCACCGTTCCGGCTGCCACTGCCGGCATCTTGCGTTCGCTACCCGCATGCCGATAGATAATCAGCAGGGGGACAAATCCCAGGAAAACTCGCAGGAGAGTGGCATTGGTCCGTCCGCCCCCCCCGATGAAGAGTGCTCCCATGAGCAGTGTTGATGAAATGAGAATAACTCGGTTCCGTATGGTCCGGTTAAGAACGGTCACAAGGATCACGGCCGAGATCAGGGTCAGCCCATAGGAATAGAACCGGCCGACCATCACCGAAGCCCCGAAGATTTTCATGGTCCAGGCCAGGGGATAAACGACAAGCGGGCCGTAGAGGCAGAAGAAGTCGCGCGCGTAGTCACCGCCATTCAGAATGATCTGCGCATCAGCAAGAAATTGTCCCTCCTCGCCGAGGAAAGCCCACCCTCCTGCAGGTTCATAGAAATTGTTGATATTGAAGTTTGCCAACAGAACGGCCAGGAGAAGGAACAGCATTATGACGCGGCGGTTGACGGGCAATCCTGCCTTAGCCGTGGACCGGCTCCGGAACAGGAGCGCCAGTTCAGCTCGCCGCCCCCTGCTCCAGACGAGCCAGGCGCCAAGCGAAAAAGTAACCGGCAGCAGGATGAATGCCGCATACAAAAGAACGTCTCTGCTTTTGGGGTAACCTGCCAGTATGGTCTTGCTGGCAATGCCTAATCGCTTGGCCTCGGCTATCTCGGCCGAAAAATCTATCGGCAGACTACTAACCAGGGCGGCGACCACGACACCGGCCAGGCAACCACAGGCTAGAACAGCCCAATGGGTGAAGCAGAGGCGATTGGGAGATGTCTTTTCCGAGGAGTCCATGGCTACGCGCCTTCTCTTGATGAATTTCTGCCATTTCGTGCCAACACCAGCATTTCGCCACAATACACAGGAAAATTCCATTCTTTCAGGCTTGCCGGCAGCAGGGTATCGACGATACGACACAGAGGGGTCATCAGGAAATGAGGATAAACCCTGAATTGGTTGGCAACATAGGCGCAATTGAGAATCTTGGCGGCAGCGCCATTTAACACCACCGAGAAACCGCTTTCCGACAGAAGGCGCGTGATAGTCTCCGGTGAAAAATAGTGAAGATGCTCCTGCTTGTAGTGACTCCAGCGCCCCCCCATCAGGCGGGCGGACAGACTTGTGACATCAGGGGTGACTATCATCAGCATGCCATCGGGGCGGAGCAGCCGCCTGACCTCACTGAGGAACGGACGGGGATCCGGGACATGTTCCAGAAGATCGGAAAGTGTGACCAGATCGAAGTAACCGTCGGGATAGTGCGCCTGTTCTAGAGTGCCATTGAAGACATGATCTCCAAATGTGCGCCTGGCCAGCTCAGACGCATAGTCTGACAACTCGACACCAAACACCTCCCAGCCTGCCGACGCCGCAACCTCCAGAAAATAGCCGGTGGCGCACCCTACATCCAGCACCCTGCCGATAGGCACTAAGCCGGCCAGTCTCTTCATTCTACGAACAAAGGTTCCTTGCTTCATGACACGGGTGGACTCATCATCGTCGCCAGCAATCCCCCAGCTCCGGTAATAGTCTGACCGGTACATCTCCCGTAATTGCTCGTCATCAGGCTGCGGAGAAAGGAAAACCATCCCACAGGCGCACTGCCTGATGGGCAGGCGGTGCTGCTGGTAGCGGAGGGGAGCATCCGATGCTCCGCAGAGTGGACAACAAAGATCAGACGACACGTTTGTATTGCCCCCAGATATCGCTGAAATGCTCCCGCATGCCGTCAAGAACGGCCTCGGCATGAATGCCCTGCATGCAGACGTTCTGCCCGCTACAGGGGGCTGTCTTGACATTGAACACATTGAGACAGGGGCTGCAGTATACACCTTCGTAAAAGACCAGAGCATCCCCCCCCACAGGCCCATAGAGCATCGGCGTCTCCGGTCCGAAAAAGGAGACCGTGGCGATGCCGAGCGATGCAGCAAGGTGAAGCGGCCCACTGTCATTGGTGATGAAGATCCGGCAGCGTCTCAGGATTTCAACTAGGTCTTCCAGATTAGTCTTCCCCGAAAGATTGATGATACGGCCGTCACGAGGCAACTCCGCAACCATCTCAGCCACATACTCCGCTTCGGCGGGAGTGCCGATGAATACCAGCCTGGCATTCAACTCATTCAGCAGCCCGCGCGCCAGTGTGAGAAACTCCCTCTTTGGCCAACGCCGTTCCAGGGAGAGTTCGCTGGCGTTCACATTGAAACCTATCAGCAGATCCTCTGGCCCGACCCCTTCCCGTGTCAGCAAGACTCCGGCAGCCTTTCTTTCCTCATCCGTTATCAACGGCGGCTGCAACGTAAAATCATCAACCGTAACGTCCAAAGGCGCCGCCAGCGCGCCGAATACCTCGGTAATATGCTTGTAATTGTTGTAGTAAACCTGCTCGGTCAGAAGATCGCCCCGCCACATCTGCCGGAGGAAATACCCGATTCTGATCGGACTGCCTGAAAGATATGTAACAATCGTGGAAAATTTGGAGAAAAACTCCATGTCAATAGTGGCGTCATAGCGCTTGCGCCTGATCCGGCCGATGACGCGAAACAGATCGCATGCAAAGTGCAACAACGAATCGGTACGGAGAGTATGGATCTCATCCACCAGGCCGAGGCGCTCGACCATATCCCTGTTTCCGGCAAAGGTAAGGAAACCGATCTTGACGTTGGGATTTCGAGACTTGATGGTGCGCAACATCGGGGAAGCCAGCAGAATGCTGCCGATTCCGAAGTATTTCATTACCAGGACGCGACGTAGGGGGGTATGGTTGGCACATCGAAATGGCGATCTAATACGTTGAAAAAGATCGAGCATCAGGCAGACCGGAATGCCCACGAAATGGTCGATCGCTTTCATAGTGCGAATATTCATTAGTTCACTTTGTCCGGCTGCCGATGGCGCTGTTTTTCTGCTGCATGAGGCTGCGCAGGGTTTCCATGCTTCTGATCGCGTTGATACGGTGGCCTACCACATCGGATTCCTTTGGCAGCAGCATCCTTTCGAAATACGCAATCGCCTTGCGATGGTCACCAAGGTAGTAGTATGACCGGGCGAGCAAGTCAAGCGTATCAAGCGCATCTTCTTTTTCACCAAGGCTGCCGGCAAACTGTGGATAGCCTCATTCCGTTCCTTTATTCTGGAAGACCAAGAGTGTTGTGTCCTTTGAATGCATTGTACAGACACACAGCAGTAAAACTTCGGTAATATGCAGAGGTTCAGGGGTTGCTTCGTTTTTAAATATCCCCAGAAAGGTCGTAAGTTTGTATTTACTCCGATTGATTACTGATGTTTTTCAGGGCAATAGCCTTTTCTAAGACAATATTTGCACCCTTGAAATCAGGGGTTATAATAAGTGTCTCTTGGAATTCCTTTATTGCTCCATCCAGGTCTCCTTTATGAAAAAGAGCTAAACCTAGGGTGTAATGAGCAACATCGTTATCTGTTGTTACTTGTAGGGCGTGCTTAAAAAGAGAAGTGCTGTCCCTCCAATAATCCAACTGTTGCCAAGTCAGAATTGCTGATATAAATATGATTGCACTAGCAAAAAAAGTAAGAAGGCTATTGCGATGTTTCAAACCTCTTGTCAAATCAGGTATACCCCATGCGACCATGATGAAAAGTCCTACCAAAGGAATATATGAGTAGCGGTCTGCCATTGATTGTGAACCAACCTGTATAAGACCAATCACCGGCACTAGGGTGAAAAGAAACCAGAACCATCCCATCGGAAGGTATGGATATTCACGCCCGAAGCGAATAACTAAGGTGGTTACAATAATCAGTATGGTAAATGAAACAAAGATCATCCATATTTGAAACGACGTTGGGTATGGGTAGTACACTGCGAGATTATGCGGAAAAATGGTTTTAACTATATATTTAACATATGAAATAACAATATTAATAGTGCGAATATTAAAATCAATATCGTGTGGACTAACCACTGAATTATCAAGAGCTTGAGCTAAAAAAGTAACTATTGCCGATAAAACTGATAAGAGAAAGAAAGGTATTTTCTCTTTGACCAGTGAAAGGAACCTGCCAAATAAATGGCGTAGACATTGATCATCCCTAGCATATCGATAGCGATCGAGAGGCCATAAATCTACGAGGAGCATGATTACGGGAAGAGTTACGAGCATTGGTTTCGACATAAGGCCGAGCATAAAAGATAAAAAAGCGAGGATGTAAAAAGCTGGCTTTAGATTTCTACTATATTCGCCATAAAACAGGAGAGTTAAAAAGCAGAAGAATGCGCTGAGGACATCCTTCCGCTCTGCAATCCATGCAACCGATTCAACATGCAGAGGGTGAAGAGCAAATAATGCAGCAACGAATAAGCTTTGCCACAATGCGCCACTAAATCGGAGCAAGAGAAGCAATAGCAGTACAGAGTTAACGGTATGAATAATGACGTTTGTAATATGGTGTCCACGAGGATTCATACCATAAATCTGAACATCTAACATATGAGAAATCCATGTGATTGGATGCCAGTTAGCAGAATGACTGGTTGTAAAAGCCCAGAATATGTTGCTACCAGTTATACCACTTACTACATGGGGGTTCTCAGTGACATATTCAGCATCATCGTAATTTAAGAACTCATGACTTGCTGTTTTAAAATATACCCCAAATGTAATAGTTGATAATAGCAAACAAGCTATGACTATATTACGTGTCGATGTATTAAAACCAATTTGAAACACCATACCTCCTTAAGCGAATAACAACTCCAAAGTAAAAGTAGTAAGTGATTGCAGATTTTGCCTCTGCTTCAAGACAGAGCAGACATAATGAGTGCTATACTCCACTTTTTCTTTTAAAGATTTTCACAATACTTTCAGATATGGGCGTATATCCTACAGCTTCATTATCCCAAATATATCTGGTTGAATAAGTGCCAATATCTATTACTCCCACCGGATCATAAAGGTTATCAATATAAAGTCCTCCCCAATTAAAAATTGCCTTGATAGAAGATGTTCGCACCAACCATGATGAGGGAACATTTACAAAAACAATATATGTTGGACGTGCCGCCTCAATTTCACGAATCATTTGCATCTGCATACGCTCTGCATTAGGCTGGTTTTCCATCAGACCGTACATGTATATATGGCCAGTAGCTGAAAGTCTATCAGCGTAAAATAATATTTCTGGTTCAGATCCAAGGACCGCAATTTTCTCATCGGATGTGGAGTGGTTTTTGATGTAATTGGCAATTTGAAGAGACTCAGGAAAGGGGTTTGCTCCATAAGTTGCACGGCTCACTTCAACTGGAGATAATTCATAAAATATATTTTTTTCATGGTAGAGACTGTAAGTAATGGCTGTTATAAACAGGAGAGTCTGAATAAATTGTGTATACATCACTGACTTAAATGTGAAAAGACAAGAACTTATCCCCGCACCTATCATTATCGCCACGGATGGTAGAATCAAAATAAAGTAGTGCCCTCGAAAAAACAATCCCGGACAGATCGACAAGAACGAAAACACGAGGAATCCGAATACGAAAAGTTTGTCATCACAACATTTTTTTTTTGTTACGAGTAAGATACCCCCGAAACCTGCAAGAAACCATAGCGGCAACTGTGACTTTGCAATATCGCTAAAAGAATCTTTGAAATCATTCCAGCCGAACTCAAGTGTCTGACTTGAAGTGTATTCATAAGCGTACTGTACGGTCCAAAACCAGAAATTTGCAAAGCTTCCGGCCTCGACCATCCAAAAGGCAATCAACGCATAGGGAATGATGGTTCCAAGCAGGAAGAGGAAACTTCCAGCTATACGAGCTCTTTTATCAAAGAGGGGATTTTTCCAGACACACCACAATAAATATAGAACGGCGAAAATAAACAGCAACACAGCATGTTGCTTCATAGTGATGGCCATGCCAAAACAGAGTCCACTTATTAAAAGAAGTACAATTTGCCTTTTATCATTGGAGCGGAGCAACAGCAGGAACCCTGCTAAAGCAAACAGCACAACAAAATGGGTTGCATGGGCAAAAAGACCTTCCACCGAACAACTGAGCGATAATACTGCGTAACTGGCGCAAGAGAACAAAGCAGCGTTACCATCAAAGAGCCTTTTTGTGAGCAGGTATACCAAGTAGATGCATGCGCCATTGACAATTATTAACCCTACATGGATTCCTGCAGGAGTCTGGCCAAACAGAAACATGAAGAAAGCATATACTACGCTGACACCTGGGAGTTTCATAGTGTAGGCATGGGTAAACGGAGGAATACCTTTCAACAGGAGTTGCCCCATGTAGGCAAACTCTCCTTCATCCCGTTCTAAAGGTACCGTCATGAGTCGGATGCGCACATAAAGGACAATTGCCAGTACTAATGAGACAACAATATATGGAACGTATTTACTCAGGCTATCTATTTTCATCATCACATACCTGGTTGTTAGTGTTAACGGGCACTCGTATAAACCACCAAGCAAGAACAGCCAGTGGGTAGTTTGCAACAGTGTGCGAATATGCAAACCGTATTATCGTATTTTTTTAAAAATTATCACCGGATCTTCATCCTGCATGGTTCTGTACTGGTGTAATGATGGTGATTCATTGTTTTCAAACGGAATGTCAGGAGAGTTAATTGGTATGGCCTGATAATTATGCCAATCGACATTCTGCTCCAGATAAAGTCTTACTTGCTCATCTTTATCACAGATGACATGTTTCCTGATGATTATCCAGTCTGCATTTCTGGCAGGTAAAAGATTTTCGCCAGTCAACCCGCCTACGATCTGTAGTGTTGTGTAGAACTTCAAGGGTAGGTCCTCATAGGTAATGGCAACAATGTCACTCGTTTTTGCATGATTATTGAGATAACTGACGATACCTTCGATAGGGCCGTTATATTTATGGGTCATCTCATACCAGTAGTCTTTTAGTGGATTAGAGTACAGCAATAACATTACGATTAGAGCACCAAAGATAAGTGATCTCGTCAGAGCAGCCTCGACAACCATCGCCATAAGTATGCACAAAACGGGAATCAGTGGCGAAAGATACCGAAAGTACGGGGCCGGACTCGTAACTGATAATATTGCCAGGCAGGATATTATAAAGAGAGACAGGAGTGCAACCAGCTCTTTTGTGGCTTTATCCAGCGGAATGAAGCGTTCAACGGCACGGCATCCGGAAATCCAGAGGTATATTACAGGGATAAGAATAGCTACAGGAACTACATGCTGAAATATCTCTGCGATAAAGTGTTTGGCAGACATGAATGCCTGAGTTCCTGTATGAATGGCTTGATACCCACTGCTGTAGAATGTTCCTCCATACCAGATTATTCCGGGGATATTCACAATACCGACAATTGCATATAAAATAACAATTATCTTGATACATCTCCGATGATAGATAAGGGCATGAATCATCATTGTCAGTCCGAGTGGAACGCAGTAGATGTAATGGGTATTAAAAAGAAAAATGAGGGCAATTGTTGTTATGGTTGCGCCATGTTTCCGGTCAGCTGTAATTCTGGAATAACCGTACAGGGCCAGTAGCGAGAAAAAAGCGGTAATACTGAGGTATTTACATTGGCGAGATAAAATCAGGAAAGGGACACATGTAGCGAGGATAAACGACGCAAGCAGCGCAAGACGACGATTTTTCCAAGTTGTTCGGACATATATGTAACCAAGTACTACCGTTGCAACACCAAACAAGGCAAAGGGTAGACGAGCAGTAAATGTTGATATATGAACAGAGAAAAAGAGGGCAAGGAGATAAAACGGGAACCAAGGATGCCATTTCCAGAGATAATTGGCTCCGTAATCAGCCCCCAGTTCTTGGGAGAAAAAATTCACTCCGTCATAGCCGAGCGGCAAACCACCGTGAAGAATCGTCCTTGCAATCAGCGCAGTTTGTGCCTCGTCCTGCCAGAGATAGCCATTTCCCAAATTTGTAAGGAAAAGAAAAAAAACCACCCCCAATATCAGGAGTTCACACAAAACTCCTTGTTGACTAAACTCACGTGAAACAAATTTCTGTACCAAGGTCATGAGACACTCTCTTTCCGCTTCACAATCCCGACTATTATTGGTAATTTTTATTCTCCTCGTGGTATTCTTCTTCTGCATTGACCTGCCAAATATTACTTTTATCGGTGCGATTAACAATTATATTATCCACAGCAGTCATGGCTGTTAACATTGAGTGATCGGCATTATTGTAACGATGCATTCCGTTGCGCCCGATTAGAAACATATTGGTAATACTGTCGGTAAAATCACGCACAGTGTCGAATAATTCATAGCTACCAAAATAGGCGGGGTAAGCCTTCGGCATTCTCAATACAGTTGAATCAAGTACATCTTCCTGATTGATAATTTCAATACTGGCAAGTTCTCTGATGGCAAAATCAGCTAAATGAGCATCCACCATAGACCAGAGTTCATCCCCCTCGTTGCAAAAGTATTCGAGGCCGATCCAAACGGTATCCGGATCATGCACCATATAGGGGCTCCAGTTATTAAAAATTTGCAACCGTCCCAGTTTTACCTCGCGTTCTTGGATGTAGATCCAATTGTCAGGTACTAGATCATGAATAGTTTTGTGTTCTGTCTCCTTTTTGATTTTTAGCCTCTTTAGGAGCAGCCCAACTGTTATGAAATCTCTGTAAACAAGTCCGCTGGCAACGAACTTGACCGGCTCCGGAACCGTCTCTCCCATCGCTGCAACAAGTTCACGTACAGGCATAGAAGATAGTAAATAGTCAACTTTGTGTCGAGTCACCTCTCCACTGATGCCATCTCGCACCTTAACCATCGTTATACGATTATCGGCTGTTTCAATCCCTACAACCGTAGCGTTGAGAATTACTTGACCGCCATTGGCTTGAATGGCCTCTGCTGCTTTCTCCCAGATCTGACCAGGTCCTAGCTTTGGGTAATAGAATTGTTCGATCAGACTTGTTTCAACCTCTTTCTGGTCGATGTTGTCCTGTGACACAAACCTTTTCCTGAGGGCGTGTAGGATGGTTTTCGTCACTGAAAGACCTTTTATCCGCTGTGCACCCCATTCAGGCTTGATATCACGGCAGGATACCCCCCAGACCTTTTCTGTGTAGTCCTTGAAAAAGGTTCGATACAGTTCAACCCCGAAACGATTGATAAAGAAATCTTCCAGGGATTTTTCAGTGCGAAGTGGTAGCAGTTGCACTTTCAGATAACTCAATCCTATTTTCAGGATACGAATTAGGCCTAGGTTTGTCAGAGTGTCAAAGGTGAGTCTGATGGGGTAATTGAAAAACTTTCGTAGAAAAAAAATGCGCGAGAGGCGGTTTCTGACCAACATTACTTCATCAGTTTTTTCTGGATCAGGTGCTTGAGTTGGAATCACCTCTTTAGATCGAAGAGGGCGCAGGTTACATGAACTGGAAATAGGCACGGTGCGGCCAAGCAGCTTGTCGTCCCTTGCAGGTGCTCCCTGGAGTGGAAAAATATTTTGCCACCATTCCATGACTCGTGTTGATTTTGAAAAGAAACGGTGCCCGCCGATGTCTATCCGGTTGCCCTTATATACAACTGTCTTGGAAATACCGCCAATGTCACCAGTCATCTCGAAGACTATCGGCACAATATCGGTTTTATCCAGAAGTTCATATGCAGCAGTTAGCCCAGCCGGGCCAGCTCCGATGATTATGGCTGTTTGTTTGTCCAAGGAAGTTCCGTCCTTATTGTGAGAGAATCTGAAACATCATTAGCAGATATTATTAAAACTATCTACTTAAATACGAGACTAAACGATTATCAGCACTTAATACGAAATCACATTGAAGATCCCCTCAAGCCCCTTGGCCATCCCGGTCCAGTACTAGTGAGACAGCAATATATGGATCGTATTTTCTCAGGCTATCTATTTTCATAATCACATACTTGGTTGTTAGTGTTAATGGGCACGCGTATAAACCACCAAGCAAGAACAGCCTGTGAGAAGGTTGCAACAGTTAAAAACCGCAGTGCCTCAGGGTTTAATAGCTTAAAAAGAACTTTTTCTTTGCTGTTCATTTTGTCATCTTATACATAAGAGTAAAAGCTTACGCTACAACTCTGGCCATGTCAGTAATTATCCGCCGATACTGCCTGTTTCTCTTGCATAAGCTGCCGTATAAGATCCAGACTCCTGACCGCATTAGCACGGTAGCCCACCAGATCGGATTCCTTTGACAGCAGCATCCTCTTGAAATACTCAATCGCCTTGGGATTGTCACCAAGGTAGTAGTATGACTGGGCGAGCAAGTCAAGCGTATCAAGTGCATCTTCATTTTTCATCAAGGCCGCCTGCAGCGGGCCGATGGCCTCTCTCCATTCCTTTCGCTGGAAATGTAACAAGCCGGTGGCCAGATCAATATTCCTGTCGCCCGCATCCAGTTGCCGAAGTCTGGAAAATGTAGCAAATGCCTTGTCATTCGACCCGGCATGAAAATAGTTCCAGCCCAGGTTCGAGAGACTCTTCACACTTGTGGGATTAGTTGCGACCGCATGCTCCCAGAGCACGGTATCATTGCGGTATACCTGATTCTGCCGGGATGAAAGGATCGCAAGTGCGATGATCGCCATCGCAAGAACTGCTTGGCGCTGAACGGCCCAGAGGCCTTCTTTCAATAACAGCGCCACAAGGATAAAGACCATGCCATACGAAGGGAGGTAGAAATAACGGTCTGCGACCACCGGATAGGTCTGGAAGAAATTCATCACCGGCAGAAGTGTGATGATGTACCAGAGCAGGCCGAAGAGAAGTTCCGGATGCTTCTTTCGCTGATTAATCGACACGGCACCCAGTGCGGCAAGTATCGCCACCGATCCCGCGACCTTCCAACTTGCCAGCGTCAGGGCGAACGGCACCTCATATGCGATGGTGAAACCGACCGGCGCCACCAATTTACCCAGATAATAGAGCGGGATCTGCAATGCCACGGACAACCGCTCCGTGAAACTCCAGGAAGAGAGCCCCTGTTCGGCAATCATATGAGTCTGTGTTGCAACGGTTTTAAAGAAGAAGAAGGCAGCCAGCATGATAATGCCTGAAGGAATCATAACTTGTGCCGCCGCTTGCACGCGGATCTTTTGCTGTCGGCAAAACAGTACGGCAATGAAGATCAGGGGTAGCGTTATGGTGGTAGCTTTCGAAAGCATCGAGCAAAGATAAAGCAGCAGGATGCCGACAATCTGCAAGGGTTTCGGGTCGGTATCACTCTCAACGGCATTTACAAATGCATAGGTTGTCATGAAGAAAAAAAAGCCTGATACGAGAACATTCCTGGTGAACAACGCAGAAACCGGTTCGCAGTGGTAGGGGAGTACGGCAAACAGGAGCGCTGTGAAAAACGGAATCAGGCGTTCCGGCACAGATGATTGATTTTTGTCTCGGCCAAGACAAAGAAGCAACGCATGGGTAAAAAAATAAACGGCAACGAGATTGCCGCAGTAGTAGATAAGATTTGAAGCATGAAACCCGGAAGGCCTTCCGTCCCACACAAGATAATCGATGGCATAGGTGACATCACGCAGAGGAAGATATTCCACGCCATTGGAGAGGGTGAAAAAAATCTTTCGAAGATCAAACTGCCGGTAGACTTCATTGGTTACGACATTTGTGTTGTCGTCGTACACGAAACCATTGAACAGGGTATTGCCGTAGACCAGAAGCGCAACAACACAGAGAAGTGAGAGCTGCACCCACAAAGATGACCATTTTTCCATGCCCTGCTGTTCACTCATCCATCATCCCTCATCCCCTGTCAACTCTCAATGTGCCGCATGCTGCATGCGCGTTTCAACGTTCAACCTTCAACCTTCAACCTTCAACCTTCAACCTACCTGAAAGGGACATCCCTGCGTCTGACGATGTAACCGAACGGCAACTGCCGGTCAAAAACATACCAGCTACTGATAACCAACATAACTTCGTTAATGCCAGGCTGTTTTGACCATTCTGGCTGAAAGACGATGTACTTGGGACGTTTGGCAAACAGCGCACTCGTCAGTTCATTCTTTGCAGCTTCGGGGTCACGCGACCACCCCACCAGAACGCTTCCAAGAAACGGCGTCGGAGATCTTCGGTCAGCCAGAAAATACAACTCAGGCTCCAGACCCCACTGGAAGATGTAATCGTCCGTCCCGGTTCGTTCTTTCAGGAAGCGAGCAGTCTTGGCAACATTGACAAAAATCGGGCCATGCTTGGTAATTGAAATCTCCTCTGGGGAATAGACTGTGTATAATTTGTAGTTCTTGAGTAGTATCATCCCAAAGCATACAGCGAAGAGCAGCAGGGTAATCCATGCAACCGGCCTTCTCAAGGAGGCAAGATAGGCAAGGGCGATGCCGGCGAGGGCGGAGATAAACGGCACCAGGTTAATAAAATAGTGGGGAAAGTATTTTCCCGGCAAGGCGACCGCACACCATGCGGCAGGAATCAGAAGGAACATGAAGAGGCCCGACAGGTTCCTTTTCTCCTTCAGTAGCCAGGGGAGTGAAAACAGGGCCAGAGCAAACGGTATCAACAATGGGGCCAACATACTGATCATCATCGGAAGCGTTGCTCTGGAAAGTTGCATCCCTTTATACTTGTTTGGGAACACCACCGTCCAGTAGAGAAACTGATCCAAGCCACCGCGAAGGGCAAAGTAACCAATTGTTGCCAGAGCCAGAATCGCCATGGGAACAAGGAAAGCGGCCAGATCGATAAGCGTCTCCTTAAGACGATTTTTACCGGATCTGGTGAAGGGTATAACCAGAAATTCCAGGGCCACAAAGGGCAAAGCTACCGGCTTGATCAACATGGCCAGACCGGCGCACAGACCGCACCAGCAGAGCGACGAGCGCTTGTTCGTCTCAATCGCCCCCAGCATGAACCAGGCGCCCAACGTCAAGGGCAGGATCAGGAACACCTCACTGTTGCTGCTGCTCCCCTCCATCAGTGGAAAGCTGGAAAAGACCGCGAAGATGGCTGCCGCCCACAGACCGGCAGTAACTCCCGCTACACGACGAGCCACAAGGTAGACCGCAAGTACGGTTCCCAAGGCGTAGAGAGCGGTGAAGATGCGGATCCCTTCGACGGTGGCACTGAACAACACGATGCCGAGAGCGTGCAGGTAGAATACTCCGGGAGGTTTGATTTCGATCGCATCCCGGTAAGGCAGGCCGCCCCGCAGGATCTCCTGGGCAATGGCGGCATAATGCCCCTCGTCCCGGTCGAACGGTTCATGGAGGAACGCCAGCCGGAGTAGCACGGACAGGGCCAGGATTGCGGCAAGAACGACAAGCTCCCAGTGATCTTTCAGGTATTTCAATGCATGTATCATATTGGTTTCCTAAATAGTAACTACTCAGGTGGATAGACTGAAAGGGTTTAGACTGAAGGTATAATCCTTCATCCTTCATCCTTCATCCTTCATCCTTCATCCTTCATTCTTCATTCTTCATCCCTCATCCCTCATCCCTCAACCCTCAACCTTTTAAACCCCACCACAGCGATATTGCCGACAGACATGGCCACGGTCACCCGGCCAATGCCCATCCGGTCGAGAGCCGCAATCAGAGTATGCTTTGCACCCAGTGGAAACGGCAGAAGCCTGAGCCAGTAGTTGAGTGGATAGCGGTTAGCTATCGGCATTACCCTGATATCACTGAAACCGGCCTTCTCGAGTAGATAGCGGACACTTTGGGGTGAGAAGAGCTGAAGGTGTTCGATATCGAAAATGGGAGACTTCCGTCCAAGTAGCCGAGCCGAAAGAGCTCGCCTGTTATGGCAGATGAAAAAAGCAGCCCCGCCCGGCTTAAGCAGTTTCTCCACCGCACAAACCATCACCAGTGGATCATGAAGATGCTCAAGGGTCTGGAAGCAGGTTACCAGGCTGAAACTGCCAGGCTCAAAATCAGCGTCGTGAAAGATTCCTTCCCTTATCAGCGGACGTATATCGTCACGGGCAGCCGCAATCGGCGCCCGCGATGGTTCCACTCCAAGCACTCCATCGAAACCGGACTCCAGCAGGCGTTCCAGAAACGCACCGTCGCCCGTGCCGATGTCCAGGGTTCCGTGGCGATCCGGCAAGCGTTCGATAAAATCCGCTAACACCTCAGCGTATGTTTTGGCCGCATAGTGGGCCTCGATCCCGCTATCAAAAGCAGCTTCTCCATAGCCCGCCGCCATGTAATTCTCACTGGGGAGTGGATTGGCATACAGCAGGTCGCAGGTGGGGCAATCGAGCAGCCGGTAATGCATGTACTCGGGCATTTTGCGGGAGGCGAAGGCAAAACTGTCGAGCCGGCCAAATTCGAAATTTGCCTCGGCAAAGACCCGGCTGGTGTCGGAAGAACCGCACACAGGGCACTGTCTCGAAATCATTTCCATGGTTCGGTCATCTCCGGTCAGTTGCCGTGCCGTTCGACCGAGAAGTTACGCACTTCCCCGTCCCGGATCAGATGTTTTCGGATGAACAGCGGCCGCTGTTTGACCTCTTCGAATATCTTGGCGACGTACTCGCCGACTATCCCGATGGCAAAGAGATTGACCGAGCCGAAGAAGAGGATGATCAGCAGCATGGTTGTCACCCCCCGCGGCGCCAGTTCGGGGAAGAGTACGCGACTCGCGATCTGTGCTATCCCCATAATTATCGAGATTATGAAGAGTATGGTGCCGGCAAAGCTGAGGATGTTGAGCGGGGTATTGCTGAAGGAGAGAATACCTTTTTTCGCCCAGCCGATATTCTTGAGCAGACTGTTGGTAGTGACGCCGAACATCCGTTCCGGCCGGACATAGTCGACGCCGGTCTGCCGGAAGCCGACGAAGGCCCTGATACCCCGCAGGAAGAGATCCCGTTCGGGGAATTGAAGGATGCACTGCACGACCTTCTTGTCCATCAACGAAAAATCGCCGGCATCGTGAGGTATGGTCAGATAGGAGAAGGCGTCGAATACCCGGTAGAACAGTTTGTAGGCCACCCGCATGAAAAAAGGAGCTTCCCGCTTGACCCGGCTGCCATAGACCACGTCGTACCCTTCGCGCCACTTTGCC
>JAENWA010000096.1 GCA_016650295.1 Desulfuromonadales bacterium
AACTTACCAACGTCATTAAATGCTGGACAGAGGGGATTCAGATGATGAAGGTTGGCGAAAAGGCAGAACTTTATTGCCCTTCGGATATTGCATATGGTGATGCAGGTGTCCCAGGATCTATCCCGCGATACGCTTCACTGATATTTGAAGTAGAGTTACTTGGTATAAAATAGTCGGAAAGCGGCAACAGAGCGGCAACAGGTGTGAATGGCAATAGTGTCAGGTCTACACATTGACAGAACAAGGAACACCTACGGGGTCTAGGCTTGACTTTTGGATATTTGTGACAATTAGGGACATCCATTTTATTTCCCTGGGTCAGTTCCATTGCATTACCTCCCCCCGGATAAAACGACAGAAATGACATAAATGATGTAATATCATAAAGTTATCAACAAAATCCCGTAAAATGAGGTTGAGAAATATTTAGGCGTATTTTCGACATTAATTGTTAAAATACAGATGGTTACACCATAATTTCGGACGTCAGAAATTATGGGTTTTCAGCGTTCCGGCGGGTCGTAAACTGGGTGGAAGGCGTTGGTTTTGGGGATGACAAATATCTACACATATGACATTATCACAGGTGCAGAGTTGTCACTAGTCTGCTACATACCATTAAAACACGGAGGCAATTGATGAACGTAACTACAAGGAGAGCAATGTGAAACAGAAGATGTTTTCTACAGTGAGGCGTTACGAAGGAGTGAAGGACCCCAAAGCAGCTGCAAAAAAAATACAGGAAGTTTTTGTGCCGCTCATATCGGCTTTGCCAGGATTCATCGAATATTATTGGATAGATATGGGTGATGGCGCGATGACGTCAATTACCATTTTTAAAACGCTTCCTGAAGCAATAGCGGCAAACACAAAATCAAGAAGTTGGGTGGAGGAACACCTGAGTTCGGTTCTTTCTCGCTCAGTCCGAATTGAGGCCGGGCCAATAGTCAGATCAATAGTCAGATAAATATCGTACCGGAACAACCGGAGATTGTCCCTGATTTTTCAAGGACAAAAATACAAGGAGGCAATGTGAAACAAAAAATGTTTTCTACAGTGAGGCGTTACGAAGAAGTGAAGGACACTAAAGCAGCAGCAATAAAAATAGAGGAAGTTTTTGTGCCGCTCATATCTGCTTTGCCAGGATTCATCGAATATTATTGTATCGATCTGGGAAATGGCGCGATGATGTCAATTACCATTTTTAAAACGCTTGCTGAAGCAATAGCGGCAAACACAAAATCAAGAAGTTGGGTGGAGGAACACCTGAGTTCGGTTCTTTCTCGCTCAGTCCGAATTGAGGCCGGGCCAATAGTCGTATACAATGGGAAATAAAGAAGGGTACTGACCGGGGGCACTCCCGGGCGTCAGGATTGGGGAACACCTCTGGGGCTTGGCTTTTGGGAGGCAATAAGGGGACAGGAGGCAATAAGGGGACAGGCTGAATATTGAGATGCAAAACGAGTGGCAATAATCAGCCTGTCCCTTTATTGTGCCCCAAATTTCCGGACGTCCGGAAATTTGGGGTTTTCAGCGTTCCGACGGGTCGGAAACAGGGGTAGGAAGCGTGGGTTTTGGGGATTTCAACAAGTGGTGACCTGACACTATGGTGATTTCCTTGACATCATTTAATTGCAATCGAACGTGAGGGAAGTTCTTGCGCT
Organism: Desulfuromonadales bacterium; assembly: GCA_016650295.1. Lineage (GTDB taxonomy): Bacteria > Desulfobacterota > Desulfuromonadia > Geobacterales > Pseudopelobacteraceae > CAIPTY01. Next base: position 1,665 of record JAENWA010000096.1, read on the forward strand.
CGCTGTGCAGGTTACCTATATTGTTGCTGCAAGCAAAACTACACCAGCGACAAGAGACTCTCTATGAAAAAGGATACCTCGACGCATAAAGCAATGCTCTGTGCGTGCCCCGTGCAGGGGACGTCTCATTGTCACCTTCTTCAGGGCAGTCCCATTCCCACCTTTGTCATCGACGAAAACCATTCCATCATTTTCTGGAACCGCGCCATTGAGTATGTATCCGGCTTCAGCGCCGAAAGTATGATAAACACCAGAAATCAGTGGATGCCTTTTTATAACGACGAACGCTCGGTCATGGCAGACCTTATCGTCGATGGAGCCTCCGAGGAGGAATTTAGCCGATACTATGGATCTATCTGGCGACGCTCCCGCGTAATCGAAGAAGCCTACGAGTCCGAGGGGTTTTTTCCCGCCATGGGGGAGCAAGGAACCTGGCTCTATTTTACCGCTTCGCCGCTTTTAGACACTGAAGGCAGGACAATTGGCGCCATAGAGACTCTGCAGGATATTTCGGAGCGTAAATTTGCCGAAGCGGCCCTCAAGGCGTCCCGCGAGAACCTGGAAGATCTGGTTGAGCAACGTACATTCGAGCTGAAACTGGCTCATCAAGAACTGAAGGTAAAAGCAGAGAATCTGGAACAAGCCAATGAGGAATTGTCTCAATACGCCTTTGTCGCTTCTCACGACCTGCGATCACCTTTACGCGCAATCCGAAACTACACCGACTTCCTCCACGAAGAATTGGATTCCCTCCTTGACGATGAGCAAAGAGGATACTTTCGAGGTCTGTTCAGCGCCCTTCGACATGGCGACGAACTGGTCAGCGACCTGCTTGAATTCTCGCGCGTCAGTAGTTCACCGGTTATTCAACAGGATATTCATCTAACATCTATTATTGATGAACTTCGGGGTACTCTCGATTTGCCGGCAGATGCGGACCTGACTATTTCGGGTGTTTTACCTGTTGTATATTCGGACCGGACTCTCCTGAACCAGATATTCCAGAACCTGATTGCCAATGGCATCAAGTTTAACCGTTCGACCAGACGTAACGTGGAGGTTGGCCTTGCAGATCAACATTTAGGGACCTGTGAGGTTTTTGTGCGTGACAACGGAATCGGTATCGATCCACTCTACCACGATCGGATCTTCAAAATGTTCAAGCGGCTTCATACCCACAAGGAATTTGAAGGCACCGGCATCGGTCTGGCAATTGTTAAAAAATCCGTTCTGAAGCTGAACGGTTCGGTTCGCGTTGAATCCAAGGTTGGTGAAGGCAGCGCTTTTTACATTACTCTGCCCTTGGCAAGAAAGGACACGGATAGTGAAAGATAAAGAATTTGTAGTACTTTTGGCTGAGGACGATGAACACGATATCATGGCAACCCGGAGGGCCTGGAAGACAAACAGGATGGCTAACCGACTCTGCATAGTCAATGACGGCGTGGAGTGCCTTGACTATCTGTACCGGCGTGGCGCCTACATCGACCCGGTATCTTCACCCTCGCCCGGTATCGTCCTGCTCGATATCAATATGCCCAGGATGGACGGACTGGAAACCCTGAAAGCCATTCGTCAAAGCAACGAATTCAAACACCTTCCGGTCATCATGCTGACCACTTCAAAGGCGGAAGAGGATCGTGTGATGAGTTACGAGTACGGGGCAAATGCCTACATCGTAAAACCGGTAGGATTTGAAAATTTTTCCGAGGCCATCAGAACCATCAACCTTTTCTGGAAGCTGGTCGAGCTTCCGGGAGGGCACCATGAATACAATTGATATGCCTCAAAACCTGAATATTCTTCTTGTCGAGGACAATGAACATGATCGCGCCGCCTTTCGACGCGCTTTCAAGGATTATTCCGCTGAGTATCGGATTACCGAATGTGTCCGCGCACCGGATGCAATTTCAATGATTGAAAAATATCCTTCAACTTTTGATATTGTCGTGATTGACCATCATCTCCCCTGCATGTACGGCCTTGATCTCTGCAAGGAGTTGCTGGCGGCATCCATCCCGATTCCGTTGGTCATTCTGACGGGAAGCGGATCGGAAAAAGTCGCTGTCGAGGCTCTCAAGGCCGGAGTGAACGACTACATCATCAAGGATCCCAATAGCGCCTATCTGGAAATGCTGCCGCTAGTCCTCAACGAGGTTGTAATAGCCCATCGCGAACGCCAGGCCCGTCAAGCCGCCGAGCTTGCGCTGCGTGAAAGCCAGGAGCTGCTGCTGCGCATCGTTGAGGGCATCTCCATCCCGACCTTCGTCATTGGCACAAACCACGTCACTATCTACTGGAACCGGGCCTGTGCAAACATCACCGGTGTACCGGCAGCCGATGTCATCGGCACCCGTCAGCAATGGCGCGCCTTCTACGACTCCGAACGGCCGGTCATGGCGGACCTGATCGTTGACCAGGTCATCGAGGAGACGATTGCACAGTACTACAGCAAAGAATATCGGCGTTCCGAGATCATTGAAGGGGCCTTCGAAGTGGAAGATTTTTTCCCTCATCTCGGAGAAACCGGCAAGTGGCTTTATTTCACGGCCGCACCGCTTAAAGACTCCAACGGAACAATCATCGGCGCTATCGAGACGCTCCAGGATGTTACGGAGCGCAGAACGGCAGAGTTGGCTCTGAAAGAGAGCGAACATCGCCACAGGGAGCTCAGTATCACTGACGGGCTGACCGGACTCTATAACCACCGTTACTTTTTCGGCCGTATCAAGGACGAGATAGAGCGCTTCAATCGTTACGGTTCCCAACTATCCATGATCCTGCTGGATGTCGATAACTTCAAGAGTTTCAATGACAACTACGGTCATATGAATGGGGATCTGGTACTGGCAGGACTGGCGGATATTATCAGAGAAAATATCCGCGGAACCGACTCTGCCTATCGCTACGGTGGAGAGGAATTTATCGTGATTTTCCCTGAGACTGATCCGGATGAAGCCAAGGTGGTGGCGGAGAGACTGCGACACTCTTTTGAAATGAATACGTATTCGCCATCTTCTGAAATAACCGTGCGAACAACCGTAAGTATCGGCGGCGGACGCTACCAACCCGATGAAAATCTTGCCACGTTCATAAAGCGGATCGACGAGGCCATGTATTCAGCCAAAAGACGTGGCAAGAATCAGGTCGTATTCGTCTGATTACCTGATCAATAACGACTGGTTATCCCATGCTGCTTCAAGCCGTGATCTATATGAACCTCGCCCTGTTCTTCTACACCTGGGCCGTTTTCAGCGCCCGCAGGCGGGGACTCCATCGAAAACATCTGCTGATTTTCGGGGTCGGTCTGGTCTGCGACTACTTGGGAACACATATGATGTTGCGCTACGGCCTCGCCAAAGGCATCATGCCGGAGTGGCACATTGTGGTCGGCTTTGCCTCACTGGCCGGCATGGCATTTCATTTCATGCTGGCATTCGTTGCGGCAATGGTTCGTCAGGCCGAAACAGTGAATCGTCTCTTTCATCGGGTAAGCCTGACCATCTACACCAGTTGGCTTATCGCATTTTGCAGCGGGACAGTGGCGGGGATTATCGGGAAGTGAATAAAGAATAATGATGACCTGACCGGACAATGCTGATAATTACGTGATCATCCGTAACGAAACTTTGGAAGGGGAAATGCCATGACGACCGATAGCCACCCCCCCGAAAACCTCCGGCGCTCCAAGATCCATTCCGATGAGATGCTGGAATGGATGCAGGGCAAGGGAAAGACCATCATCATCATCCATGACAATCCGGACCCGGATTGTCTGGCTTCGGCCATGGCGCTGCGCCACCTGCTTGCCATGAAACTGAGCCGGGATGCGATCATCGCCTTTTCCGGCATGATCGGGCGCAGTGAAAACATCGCCATGGCAAAGGAACTGGAGATTACGCTCATCCCCCTCGATCTGGTCAGGCTGGATGAATTCAGCGTGGTCTGCATGCTTGACACCCAGCCCGGCACCGGCAACAACTCGTTTTCTCCTGATCGCCGGGTGGATATCATCATTGATCATCACCCCATGCGCGAAGCCAGCAAAAAGTGCCGCTGGGTGGATATTCGTGACGAGTATGGAGTTACCGCCACGATTCTGTACGAATACCTTCTGGCGCAAAATATCACCATCGGTACAAAACTGGCCACGGCCCTGTTCTACGCGATCAAATCCGAGACCCAGGACCTGGGCCGGGAGGCGAACCAGCCCGACCGGGACGCGTATCTTCGCCTCTTCCCCATAGCGAACAAGCGGCTCTTGTATGAAATCACCCATCCCAAGGTGCCGGTAGAACACTTCCGGACAATCCACAGCGGAGTTGAAAACGCGACGATCTACGGCAAGCTGCTGGTTGTGAACCTGCAGAAGATCTGCTTTCCCGAAGTGGTGTCGGAGATGGCCGACTACCTGATCCGGCTGGAGGATATCGAGACCGTGCTGGGCATGGGACATTACAACGATGGCATGATCCTTTCCATCCGCACGACCAGTCATCTGCTCAATGCGGGCGAGATCATCAGAAGGCTGGTGGCCGGTAGAGGAACGGCCGGAGGGCACGGCATGATGGCGGGAGGCCTGCTAAACAATGTACCGTTCGACCCCGCCGCACTGAAAGAGGTCGAAGATTTCCTGACCAGGGGGATGCTGCAGGAACTGTCCATCGGGAATGTGATTCCGCGCAAGTTGATCGAGACCCGCTAGACGACCATAGCCTGTCCCTAGTACAATGTAACTCTTAATTTTTCGCGGCTAACCCCTCTAAATCTCCCCTTATCTAAGGGGAGACATCAAGGTTTTCCCCTTAGTTAAGAGGGGATTGAGGGGGGTTAGATTTAGATGTTCCAGGACACTAGTCAAAATATGGTGCCCGGCAAGACATGCAATTACCCAATCCGCCCCCTGAACACCTGGAGGAATATGAACGGCCGAAAAGAGAACACAACAGAGCCTTACAAGCCATTCTGGAAACGCCATTCTCTCAGCCTGACAGCTGCGGGCATCCTGGCGCTCTGTTTTGTCCTTTATGTGAAATCTGATCCCAAATCGCACGCCGGATCCTTCTTCGGCAACGCCATCGCCGATTGGACCGGCGTTGTCATAACAATTCTGGCTACAAAATGGTTCTTCGAAAAGGGATCGCGGGAGAGCCGTCAACCTAAAATAACTCACCGGAACCGTTTTTTGGAGATGCTGCATGAACATTCACTGACGATATTTCTATTACTAACGGGAATCGGTTGGGTTGCTCTGTTTCTCAAGGTTGATCCGGAGAGCAGATGGGGAACGGTGGTCAGCAATCTGGTTTCAGAATGGTCGCAGCAGATCGGATTGGTGCTGCTCACAAAGAAGCTCATCGAGACCGGTTCCAAAGAAAGCAGTGACAGTTCCAAAGATATGTAGTGACAACAATTAGCTGGCGCCCCGAACCCGTAAATTTCAGGGTTGTGCTATTGCTGTAAAATCTGTTTTTAGAGACTTTATATCATGTGCCATGCGTTTTTTTGCATGCAAGGACAGGGAAGATGCCTCAGGAAAAACAGGCCGATCAGAAGATGGGGGCGAACTCTGGTGAACAAATCAGCGAGTATGATTTCAGCCGCTGCAAATTGTGCGCAGCAAACACCGCCCGGCCGAAGTACACACTGAAGAATACGACGGTTTACGCGTGCGACGCATGTGACTTTCATTTCATCAACCATCTGGACAGCCTGCCGTCCGAGACCCCGAGCGACGCCGCGATCCCTCTCGACCGTAAGGCGTTAGACTATATTGAAGGGCGGCTCCCCGACAGCGAAAAACAGCTCCGGAAAAATCTGTTGCTCGTAAAACGCCATCTTTCGTTGTCTGGAGCGCACTGCCTCGACATCGGCGCCGGTGCCGGACTGTTTGCGCATTTGCTGGCCGAAGCGGGGGCTGTTGTCCATGGCATCGAACCGCAAAGTATCTTCCGGCAGTTCGCCCAACGAAAATTCGGTATCGCGCTGAAGCGGGAGACCATCGATGCCCGATACTGGCAGCAGGGTTTTTCCGGTTTTTTTGATGTCGTCACGCTCTGGGATGTATTCGAGCATGTCAACTTTCCCGCGGAAACCCTGCAAAACGCTTATGACGTCATCAAACCGGGGGGCTGGCTTTTTCTCGATACCCCCCGCCGGAATGCGCTCTATTACCGGATCAGCGAATGGTCGTATCGCTTGAGCAACGGCGAAAACCCTCTGTTTCTCGAATCCCTCTATTCTCCCCTCCCCTTTCGCCACAAACAGTTGTTCACTCAGCGGCAGTTGCTGAAACTCGTGGAAAAAACAGGCTTTTCCGTCGTGCATATGCAATCTTCTCTACTCCGGCAGCACAACAAGATGGTCATCGTCTGCAGGAAACAATAGTTCCTCATCCATAGAGAAATGGAGCGTTCACAGATGACAGTACGAACCATGCTGAAAATCCCGGTTCTTTCTATCGTACTAACGTTGTTGCTGGCCGCCACGCCGATCTTCGCTGCGCCACCTTCCGGGAAGAATGACACCCTCCCCTCCGGCAAACGTGTCCTGATCATCAGCATCGACGGCATGCGTCCCGACGTGCTCCTGCGCGCCAAGGCACCGAACATCCGCGAACTGACTACCCACGGCTCGTTCACCTTTTGGGCCGAATCCACCGATCTGGCCATCACCCTGCCGACTCATGTCAGTATGCTTACCGGGGTCTCCCCCGCCAAACACCGCATCACATGGAACGACGACCGGCATGCGGGTTCCGGCGTTCTCAAGGTGCCAACCATATTCGACCTGACGAAAAAGGCCGGTTATTCCACCGCCATGGTGGTCGGAAAGCACAAGCTCTGCATCATGGCCAGGCCGGGCAGCGTGGAGTGTACCATGGCATCCGGCACAACCGGCGAAGACGCGCTCGCCATTTCTGCGCTGGCAAGCGAACTGCTGCGCAGGCAGCAACCGCAGGTCATGTTCGTGCATTTTCCCGATCCCGACACTGCGGGCCATGCTTCCGGATGGGGCAGCCCGGAACAGGTCGCCAGCGCCGACAGGGTCGATCAAGGTATCGGTATGCTCATGTCTACGTTGCGGGAGTTGGGTCTGAAGGATAAAACATTGATAATAATTACCGCCGACCACGGTGGTTCCGGCCGCTCACACGGTGCCAGGGTTCCTTTCAGCCACTTCATTCCCTGGATTGCAGTTGGTCCGGGAGTTCGTGAAAACTACGACCTGACCAACGAACCGAAGCTTGCGGTACATGTTGAAGACGTGTTCGCTACTGCGCTTAATTTTCTGGGTGTCCCCATTCCGGCGGTCACGGACGGCAAAGCAATTCTCTCGATCTACGGGAGCAGTTTTAGTACCTTTGAACATCCAAAACCAACCCCCCTCAGTCCCCCCTTGTCAGGGGGGAAGCATTTGATAAGGGGAGGTTTGGAGGGGTTTGCTGCGAAAGAATAACTGTTCAAACGTGCTACTTCTTATCCACATCCACCGGACAAGGTTTTTCCACTGCCGGCGTTTCCAGTACCTTGACTTTTTTCCAGCTCTTGTCTGGATTGTAGACCGTGATGGCTTCGGCAAGGCGCCGGGTGTTTTTGCCGAGATTTTTTTCGAATATGATCCCCTCCTGATTTACCACAAAGGTCATTACACCGGAATTCCCGTATTCTGCGGGGTAGGCCACCAGTGCAAATCCGAGGATCATCTTGTCCTTGACCACATAATTATAGGGACCACCCTTGGCGTGTTTTCCCTGTCCCTTGAGAATCTTGAAATAATATCCATGAAACGGTGAAAGATTGCCGTCGGTGCTGTATCCTTCCTTGGCGGCACTGGCAATCAGCGGCCCGAGAGGGCTCTGCTGCTCACCCTCTTTGGCTTCCCAGTACAGGCCGTCCCGATTGCCCGGTGTACTGATGAAACGCTGCGCGAATTCGACCCGGCCGGCGCCGCGGCAATCCTTGCTGGCGTATTCATGCTGTGCATCGTCAAACGCATCGATCACATCGATGACCTGCAATTCGTTGCGGCCGATCCTCCGGTTGAGAATCTCCTTCTTTCCTTTCCCGATGTCAAAGCCCCAGCCGCTGCCCTTCTTGACAATCGGGATCGGCATGGACCAGTCATCGGCACCGATATGCAGGATCATGGTGCCTGCGGTCCTGGCCTCCAGAGAATGCTTCTGCTCGTAGGAGGCGACGAATTTGTCACGTCCCGCATTGTCGGCCACGCTGTCGCCCGAAGAGACCACTTCCCTGCTGCCCGGGCCGAGAATAGCCAGCATGGCATCCAGATCATCCGCCTTGGCTGCGCCGACCAGCGCCTGTACCGCCTCATCGGGCGACGGGAACAGTTTTTGCCGTACCTCCGCTGCTCCGGAATCCCGGGATGACGCGGAAATCAACAGAACCGCTGTAACGAGACAGACCAGCAGGGCAGTCCGGACCCTTCCGATATTCACATTCAATACTGGTATATTCATGGTTTCTCTCCTGGTTGAGTCAATGACCCGACTGAACATTTCCGCTATCTGCGAGAACCGCCGCCATGGTCGCCGCGTGATCCACCGGATTGTCCGCCACCCCGTGAACCGCCACCCTGCGCACCACCGCCGCGTGAACCGCCGCCGCCCTGGACGCCGCCGCCTGTCTGTCGCTGCGGCATCTGAGCGCCGGAGGAACCGCCTGACTGCGGTCTGACTACAGTGCCTTGATTGCTTATCCCTCCTCGCTCAGCCGCTCTGCGCTCGAAATTCCCTTGACCGACACCCCTGAAGGGGGTATCCCGCACCACCGGACGTACTGCGGGAGCCTGCGTTCCGACTGCCGGCGCCTGTCGCAGCTGGGGAGCCTGCGGCGAATTCTGTCTCTCAACACGCTGCGCGGGAGCCTGGGATGGTCTCACATTCTGCCGATCAATGCGCCCCCCCGGATAGCCGCGCCGTTCCGGACCGGACGGACCAGCTGGTGATGATACCCGTGGGGCCCTCGATCCGAATCGTTCACTCGTTCTCAGGTCACGGTAGGCAACTCCACTGCGGTGTGCCGGGTTATGTCTCCAGAACTGGCCGTCACCCCGTCGGTCGAAGTGCCTGTTGAAATGTCTGGTCCTGGAAATGTCGGTATGAATACGATGAAACCTCCAGTCGAACCTGACCCACGAAAAGGCATCGAAGCCGAAGAAAATACCGGGACCGAAACCGATAGTGAAGCCGCCGTAAAACCCGGGCGGATAGTACCAGTAATAGGGGGGATAGGCGGGATACCACCACGGGCCGTACACGTAGGCCGGATCATAGACCGGCACATAGATGACTTCCGGATTGACAGGTTCGATACTGACCGCATCGTTTTCGACGATCACCTTCTGTTCGGCGGTCGTCTTGAGAGTACCCTGGGCCATGGCCTTGCCGCGCAACTCCTGAATGGTGGCCATAACCTCTTCTTCCTGACCCAGGAAGGCATCGCCCAGCTTCCTGGTCTGGTCGAGCTTGTCGCTCATGGACGTGAGGAGGTCGGGAAAATGACAGATCGATTTAATACTGGGGTCCCAGGATTTGTTCTGCAGGGCGCTGTCCAGATCGTCACCTTTCAGCTCCCTGTTCTGACTTCTCCAGCGATCCGCTTCCACCACTTCCAGCGGATAGGTGGACGCCATCAGAATCTGGGCGGTCATGGCATCGGGATAGAGCGCAATCGGCGCAAGCATCTGCGTCAACTCTTCCTTGCTGAATCTGTACGCCTGATCGGAATCCCCCGCATCCTGAGCCATTATCCCGGCCGGCATGACGAGCAGGGTGATCAGGATCAGTATCACCCTGCACAAAGCAGGTATTAACGCTCTCATATGATCTCCTTTGTCGCGTTTCTGTTTCTGCCGTCGTTATACACATCATATTATATCAGGATATTCAGGTATGAGGTCCGAAAATATGTTTTGTCGAACCGGATTCTCAATGCTCGTATCGACAGTTCAGCTGTTTATTGTTATACGTTAGAATAGCAGCAACGTTCGGCCGAATGTCACCAACCACACAAAAGGATACCTCATGAACAGTTTACCCACATGCCCAACCTGCAGTTCGGAATACACCTACGAAGACGGCGACAACTACGTTTGCCCGGAATGCGCTCACGAGTGGGCGAAAATTGCAGCGGAGAACGCACATGCCGACAGCGTCGTGCGTGACGCCTTCGGCAATCTGCTCAGTGACGGCGACTCCGTGACCGTCATCAAAGACCTGAAGGTCAAGGGTTCATCCCTGGTCGTCAAGGTCGGAACCAAAGTCAGAAACATCCGCCTTGTCTCGGGCGACCATGACATTGACTGCAAGATTGACGGAGTCGGCGCCATGCAGTTGAAATCGGAGTTCGTCAAAAAGGCATGACAGTTTCGGGTGATTAACACAAATGCATGCTGATAAAGGCGGCTCGTTTCTTCGAGCCGCCCCGGTTACCCGTGCAAAATCATCCGTCCCCTACTCCGCGCCGCCATCTTCCTCGTGTGTTTCACGCCTCGCATACCCGCCACCTCCTGTCTCTGTTTGTAGTATATTTTGTTCCTTGATTTCCAGTTCATTGATCCACCTGTCTGCGTCAATTTGAATGTGCAGTGAACTGCAAAAGCAATGGCATCGCTTGCACCATTGGTGTATGTTTGAACCGGAGGCATTCCACCTGGAGGTTACAACCGCCATGCCTGACGAGATCCGTGCCACTTTTGAAGTCCGCTGTCTGAGCATCCTCGCACCGGACGGGACAGTCGATGATACGCTGATGCCCCCCCTGCCGGAACAGGATATCCGTCGCTTGTACGAACTGATGGTACTGACCAGAACCTTCGACCAGCGCGCCATAGCCTTGCAGCGCGAAGGGCGGCTCGGAACCTACCCTCCCAGCCTGGGGCAGGAGGCGGCCCAGGTGGGGAGCGCCTTTGCGCTTCAGCCCAGCGACTGGATTTTCCCCTCCTTCCGCGAAATGGGGGTCCAAGTGACTATCGGCTACCCCATCCATCAAATCCTGCAATACTGGAGCGGTGACGAGCGCGGACAACTGGCGCCGCCGGCATTGAACATCTTCCCGGTCTGCGTATCGGTCGGCAGCCACATCCCCCACGCGGTCGGCGCCGCCATGGCGGCCCGCTACCGGCACGACCCGCTGGCCGTTGCGGCCTGGTTCGGCGACGGGGCCACCTCCAAGGGGGACTTCCACGAAGGCTTCAACATGGCGGGGGTCTTCCGGCTGCCGCTGGTCTTCATCTGCCAGAACAACCAGTGGGCCATATCCGTGCCGCTCAACGGCCAGACCGCCTCCGCCACCCTGGCACAGAAGGCGCTGGCCTATGGTTTTGAAGGGGTGCAGGTGGACGGCAACGACATCTTCGCCGTTTACCGGGCCACCCGCGATGCCCTGCAGAAGGCGCGGGACGGCGGCGGCCCGACCTTTATCGAATGCCTGACCTACCGGATGGCCGACCACACCACCTCGGACGATGCCGGTCGCTACCGTTCCGTCGATGAGGTGACCGCCTGGGGCGCCCGTGACCCGCTGCTCAGACTGGAGCGCTACATGGAGCGTTGCGGCATCTGGAATGAGACCTACGCCCGGGAGACTCGCCAGCGGGCGACGTCCGAGATCGATGCCGCGGTCGTCGTCATGGAATCTCAAGTAGCGCCCGAACCGGACGCGATGTTCAGACACACCCTGGCAGAGCCCGGCCAGCGCCTGGCCGGACAGCGGAAGGGGGTCTGATATGGCTCTGCTTACCATGGTACAGGCCATCAATCAGGCGCTCGGTCAGGAAATGGCCCGCGACGAGCGGGTCGTGCTGCTGGGCGAGGATGTGGGGAAGGACGGCGGCGTCTTCCGCGTCACGGAAGGCTTGCAGGAACGCTTCGGTGCCGAACGGGTCATTGACACCCCCCTCTCCGAATCGGGCATCGTCGGCGCAGCCATCGGCATGGCTGCCTACGGCCTGCGGCCCGTGGCCGAGATCCAGTTCATGGGCTTTATCTACGCGGCCCTGGATCAGCTCTACACCCATGCGGCCCGCCTGCGGACCCGTTCCCGAGGCCGTTTCACGTGCCCGCTGGTGGTGCGGACCCCTTATGGCGGCGGCATCAAGGCGCCGGAGCTGCATGAAGAGAGCAGCGAGGCGCTGCTCTGCCATCTGCCGGGGATAAAGGTGGTAGTCCCCTCCGGCCCTTACAGCGCCAAGGGGCTGCTACTGGCGGCCATGCGCGACCCGGACCCGGTGGTCTTCCTGGAGCCGACCCGCCTGTACCGCATGCTGCGGGAGGAGGTCCCCGAGGGGGACTACACCATCCCGCTCGGCCAGGCCGCGATTGTCAGGCAGGGGACGGATGTGACGGTGGTGGCCTGGGGCAGCATGCTGGAACGGGTGCTCAAGACCAGCACCTCCCATTCCGTCGAGGTGATCGATCCCCGCACCCTGACCCCCTTTGACGGGGAGACGCTTCTGGCCTCGGTCAGGAAGACCGGCCGACTGGTGATCGTCCACGAAGCCGTCAAAACCGGCGGGCTGGGGGCCGAGATCGCCGCCACCGTAGCCGGGGAGGCGATCCTGCACCTGCGGGCGCCGGTGCTGCGGGTAACGGCACCGGACGTGGTGCTGCCGCTCCCCAGACTGATCGACCACTATCTGCCGACCAGCGAACAGATTCTTACTGCTATCGACGACGTCATGAGGTACTGACCATGCACTATGAATTCAGACTCCCTGATCTGGGTGAAGGGATTGCCGAGGTCGAACTGCGCAAATGGCTGGTCGTTGATGGCCAGCGGGTCGAAGAGCATCAGACCGTGGCCGAGGTGGAAACCGACAAGGCGGTGGTCGAGATACCCTCTCCCCACGGCGGCGCGGTCTGCGGTCTGCATGGCCGGGAGGGTGATATTATCCGGGTGGGCGACATCCTGATGACCATCTGCGAAGAAACTGCGCCGCAGGCGCGGCCACGCTCGGTCGGCATTGTCGGTGAGCTGCCCGAGGCCGAGGACGCCACGCAGGCCGATTCTGCGGCAGCAAACGCTGACGTCAAGGCCACCCCGCTGGTACGGCGGCTGGCCCGCGAGCGGGGCATCGACCTGCACGCCATACGCGGCAGCGGACCGCACGGCAGCATCTCCCCCGAAGACCTGGAACGGAGCGTACCGGCCGCCCCTTCCACAGATGAGTCCTTCGGCCCGGTCGAGCGCCTGCCGCTCCGGGGTATCCGGCGGACCACGGCCCGTAATGTCCTGGCCGCCCAGCAGCGCACCGCCTTTGTCACGGTCATGGAAGAGGCCGATATCAGCGAACTAGCGGAGTTGCGCAGCCGCGAGCAGGCGGCGGCCGGGACCCACGGCACGCACTTGACTTTCCTCCCCTTTTTCATTAAGGCGGTGCAGCACGCCCTGCGTGACTTTCCGGCCTTTAACGCCGCCATCGATGATACCGGAGAAACAATCATCCTGAAGAATCACTATCACTTCGGCATCGCCGTCGAGACCCCCGACGGCCTGATGGTGCCGGTCATCCGCAACGTGGACAAGAAGAGCATCCTCGACTTGGCGGCCGAGATCCAGGCACTGGGGCAGAAGGCCCGCGAACGGACCATTACCCTGGAGGAACTGAAGGGGAGTAGTTTCACCATTACCAACTTCGGTCATTTCGGCGGTCTGTTCGCCACCCCGATCATCAACTGGCCGGACGTGGCCATCATCGGTTTCGGCCGCGTCGCCGGGCGCCCCTGGGTGCACGACGGCGTCATCGCCATCCGTACCATACTCCCGATCTCGCTGACCTTCGACCACCGGATTACCGACGGCGTTTCCGCCGCCCAATTTATGGCCCGGGTGGTCGGCTATCTGCAAGACCCGGCATTACTGTTTATCGAGAGCGTCTGAAGCGGATGCTGCAAGGCTTCCTCTCTGCACCGGTCATTGTCTGTCGTCGCGTTTGATCTGCCGGATTCAGACACGATTTTATTCGGGATGCCACCATCCGTGATAGCTGAATGGCACGTGGTGCGTGAGATGAACAATTGCGACCGGTCCGGAGGCCAGCTGTTCCGCCTGGAACAGCGCCAGAAAACTCCGTCGAGTCATGCTGTCGAAGACCTCGGTTGCCACAAATCCGGGTTCGGATGCATGTTCAAAGCTGTAGGCACGGCCCGGCAGCGGGATAAAAACCGGCTCGGTGCAGTAACATGTCGGTCCGAAATCATAACTGTCGGTCTGCACGGTTTTCATGTCGATCCGCACAATCTCATTCCAGAAAAAAGCTCCCGGCCGTGCCCTGGCCATATAGCCGAAGCGGTAGTTGCAGCAACGAAGCTGTTCATTGATCCGCGGCCACTCGTAACTCCCTTTGCCAACCGTTTCCTCCCGTAACGTCCGGGCCTTTGTGTCGATCCGGTAACGGCGCAGCTCCCCCGGATAGACATGATCCCCCTTTTGGCCGGTCATGACGGCCGAGACAAGCGGGTGCCTGCCGACGAAGTGATCGGGGTTCCGGTAGCCGATATAGTCCGCTACCAGGTCGCCTCCCTCCTCGTAGGCATTGAGGGTGTGCCACATATAACTGGCCGATGCATCCAGGAAAAACGGCGGGTTGTCACCTTCACGATCCAGCACCATGACGAGGTTGCCCTTTTCCGGCCGCCAGTTCAAAGAATCGACCAGGCTTCGCCGGCACAACAACACTCCCAGATAATCAATCTCGACCGGGTGCAGATTGAAGATCAGGTAGTTGCCGGAGACGAACCAGTCGTGCATGTAGACATTACGCGGTAACGTGAGTTCTCGATGATGTTTCAGCGCGCCGCTGGATGAGAAGATCGTGACATGCAGTTTGGAAGCGGGTCCGTAGCGCACTCCGAAGTGGAGCCATTCACCGTTTCGGGGATCCAGTTTGGCGTGGGCCGCGTATACGGTCATACCCTCAGGGAGCCCCAGATGGGAGAGACCGCTGGTTTCAAGAGTGTCGGGATCGAGTTCGTAGGGCAGGGAGCACTCGTCAAAGGCATAGAGGCGGTCCCGCCAGTAAAAGACCGTAATGCTGGCCTGACCTGTCAGTTTTCCGGGAGCCATGAAATTGGCCCACCAGCCCCCCGGCGCCTGGGTACTCCAGCTCTCGCGGGTGAACCGGCCGGCTGACTCTTCCGCCAGATATTTTTCGGTACGCACGAACCGGTTCCGGTAATGCACGCCCTGATCATGAAACCGGAATGACTGCACCATTCCGTCACCGTCGAGAAGGTTCCGTTTACGCAGCCCGTTGCGGTCGAACAGCCCAGGTCCGTTGCGATAAAGTGTCCCGCGCAGCCGGGTCGGGATCTTCCCTTCTATCCGGGCCTCATAACTGTGCTCTTCGCGCAGAGAGGTTGCCAGTCCGAGATAAGGCCGGGCAGGGTCACCGAACTCTTCAAAGACATCCTTTCTGAGCGGGGGACTCGCTGCACAGCCCGAAACAGCCAGCGAAACGCCTGCTTCACCTGCCAGCAACAGGAATTGGCGACGGGTAACCATCAGATCTCCTTGAACGTTGTCTGTATCTAGTTGGGTAACAGTATATCATGATTAAAACATGCTACAATTCCCTTGTTTGACCGCGGGGACAGAACCACCAACCACCTGCGGGTACTGGCTGCGTTATCATACTATTGTTTTACAACCGACCTATCCCATTTTCATAATTATCATTTGGCTGGTTATTCGTCAGGTAACAGGCTATTTTGTTTTCGGATGCAGACACCCTGTGCTGCCGGTATCAGACGTTACTATCGACTCTTGACGTTCCGTGAGCCCACTATCCATGTGTCTTATCGTTTTTGCCATTGGTTTACACACAAATTACCGATTGATCCTGAGGGCAGCCGCGATGAATTCCGCAATCGACCTGCTCATCAGTTTCCGGACCGCCGACCGATGAATTTCCTCTTTCACATGCTGCTGTCCGGCGATGACGATCAGCTTCTGGTCGGTAATTTTATGGGCGATTTCGTCAAGGGTCTCCTGGAAGAGCGCTTCCCGCCCCGCATCCGCCAGGGGGTCGCACTGCACCGCAGGATAGATTCTTTTGCCAGCCGGGACGACCTGTTCCAGCAGAGCAGGCGGCGCCTTTCGCCGGATTATGGTCTATACCGCGGGGTGCTGGTAGATCTGTTCTACGATCACTTCCTGGTTAATGAGTGGAACAACTGGTCCGAAGAACCGTTCGACAGATATCTGGCCCGGACCCGCGCCGTCATAGATCAGTACAGGGCCGATCTGCCTGAACGTCTGCAGCCGCTCGTGCCGACCATCTTCGAGGAGCTGCTCCCCTCCTACGGCGGGGTTGCGGGAATCGCCAAAGCTCTGGAACGCATGTCGCGACGGGTGACGCGCCCCAATCCGCTGGCGGGAGGCGAGGCGGAACTGGTCCTGTTTCATGAAGAGCTGCGCGGCGATTTCAACCGCTTCATGCCCGCTATCCGGCGATGTGCAGATGAGTACATTCGCAGCCTGAAAGAGGAATAGCTGGCAACTCTTGCAATACAACAGATAGTCTGCGATAAGGGAAACTGTATCACAACCGGCGGGAATCGTATATCCCGGTAACTGCCGCCGGGTGCCCGACAGGGACTTCGGTTTGGATGCCATCGGATTGGTCGTCGCAGCAGACATTGTGCGGCATGATAAGGAAACTGTCTATGGGTGTGGAGATCTTTGTTGGACACCTCTCCGGAGCAGTCACGGAGGATGAAGTGCGGAAGCTGTTCTCCGTGGCGGGTACCGTTTCATCCGTTCACCTGGTTAAAAATTCCGGCAGCGGTGAATTACGGGGATGCGGGTATGTCAGGATGTCGACCGAGGATGAAGCCTGTGAAGCGATCGGTCTGCTGAATGGCGCCCTGCTTGGTGACAGCCTGATCGTCGTAAAGGACGTCACCAAACAATCCGCCCGAGAATCAGGCTCGCCCGGCGGCGGTAGAACGGGCAAGACCAGGAGCAAACATCGATAGAAAGTGCGCTTCATACCAACACTTATCATATAACGGGATAACCAATGCTACTAATCGGAAATTACAATATATTAAAAATTGCCCGAATCACCGCTTCGGGGGCTTTGCTCTCTTCCGAGGCAGGTGAAATTCTGCTTCCCGGAAGGCTGGTTCCCAAGGGAGCCGAACCTGGCAGCCTGTTGAATGTGTTTATTTATGTTGATTCGGAAGACCGGTTGACGGCCACGACCCGGAAGCCCCGGGCAGTCGTGGGTGATTTCGCCCTGCTGAAGGTCAAGGACAACGTAACCGTCGGTACCTTTCTGGACTGGGGATTGGAAAAGGACCTGCTGCTGCCGTTTGGGGAACAGACCGACCAGCTGAGAAGGGGACAGGATGTGCTGGTGTATGTCTATCTGCACAGCAGCGACCGTGTGGCGGCGTCGGCCAGACTGGATAAATTCCTCAAGCCGGCCGACGGCAGCCTGGCCGAAGGGGATATGGTCGAACTGCTGGTGTATGCCTTCAGCGATCTGGGGGCCAAGGTCGTTATCAATAATACCTTTGGCGGCCTGTTGTTTAAAAATGAGTTCTTCATGAATCCCACCATTGGCGGGCGCTTGCAGGGTTATGTGAAAAAAATCCGCGAGGACGGCAAAATCGACGTTACGCTTCGTACAGGAGGCGCACGGGAAGCGGCAGGCGACCGGGAGGCAATCCTGGATGCATTGAAAGCCAACAACGGACTGCTGCCCCTGAGTGACAAAAGTTCACCTGAAGCCATTGCCGGTCTGCTGCATATGAGCAAAAAGAGTTTCAAGAAAGGGATCGGCGGGTTGTACAGGGAGAGGCTGATCGACATAACACCTGAAGGCGTCAGACTGCGTAGCGAAGCATGACATCACCATGTGAACCTGCTTACACTCCACCAGTGCCTGAATCATTCCATGTTCCAAAGGAGTATGAAATCATGTCAACAATATTACCGGAGGGGGAAGACCTGCGACGCGCCGTTAAATGGGTGTCCATGAATCTTCAGGAAAACCCTGATCAGCCTGTTCAAAAGCTCGTCCATGAGGCCGTCTTCAAGTTCGACCTGTCTCCTAGGGACGCGGATTTTCTGATCGGGTTCTACCGTAAGGCCAAGACGGAACAGTAACCGTCAGAAACATACTAATTTTGTTTCAAAAAACTACATTATTGAAACGAGGTCATCATGAATATAAACCTGCTTAGCGCCAACCCGCTCAAACACCCGGCCCCGGCCCTGGTGATCGGTTGTTTTGAGGACCACCGGGATGAACTGTTCGTAGCCTGCGATGCCGCTTTGGACGGCTGTCTTGGACGTCTGGCGACCGACAGGGAGTTTTCCGGCAAGGCTGACAGCTGTCGTTTGATCCATACCCTGGGTAAACTTCCGGCCGAACGCCTGCTGCTGGTCGGGCTGGGGAAAAAGGACGAACTGAACGAAGAGCGTCTGCGGCAGGCTGCCGGTAATGCAGTTCAAGCGCTGCGTAGTGCCCGGGTTGCGTCGTTCGCCACGGCGCTGCACCTGGCCGGGGCACGGGAATCGGCTCTGGAGGCGGTTTGCGAAGGGACTCTGCTGGGCAGTTACCACTTTGACCAGTACAAGACCAAGGACCGGGACGAGCGTTTCAGCTTTGAGAGGATGACCCTGCTGCTGCCGAAAGGTATCACTGTCAAGGAGGGGCGTGCCAGGGCCGATCGAACGATGGCACTCTGCCAAGGGGTCAGTCTGGCCCGCGATCTGGTCTCCCATCCGGGTAACGTGGCCACCACCGGCTATCTGGCCGAGACGGCGCGAGAGCTGGCGGCGCGCCACGCCCTTGTCTGCCGGGTTATGGAAATGGACGAACTGAAGCAGCTGGGCATGAATGCCCTGGTGGCAGTGGGCAAGGGCTCGGCCGAACCGCCGCGCCTGATCGTGCTGGAGTATAAAGGCGCCGGCGACAAAGAGCGCCCGGTGGTACTGATCGGCAAGGGTATTACCTTCGATTCCGGCGGCATATCGATCAAGCCGGGGGCCGGGATGGAGGAGATGAAGACCGACATGTCCGGCGGGGCTGCTGTTCTGGGGGCCATGGAGGTGGCCGCGGCGCTGAAGCTGCCGGTCAATCTTGTAGTGATCATTCCCACTGCCGAGAATATGCCGGACGGCATGGCCTACAAGCCGGGTGATGTTATCACCTCCCTCTCCGGCCAGACCATCGAGATAACCAATACCGATGCCGAGGGTCGCCTTGTCCTGTGTGACGCGCTGCACTACGCACAGACTACCTACAAACCGACGGCCATGATCGACCTGGCAACCCTGACCGGCGCCTGCGTGGTAGCCCTGGGGCATGAAGCCAGCGGCCTGATGGGCAACAACCCGCGCCTGATCGACAGGCTGAAACGGGCCGGAGAACGCTGCGGCGAACGGGTCTGGGAACTGCCACTGTGGGACGCTTACGGTGAGGTAATGAAAAGCGACATCGCCGACCTGAAGAACGCCGGCAGCCGCGACGGCGGCAGTATTACCGCCGGCTGGTTCCTGAAGCAGTTTGTCGGTAAAACCCACTGGGCACATCTGGATATCGCCGGTACCGCCTGGGGCGACAAAAACCGCCCCTGTTCACCCAAAGGGGCCACTGGAGTAGGCGTGCGGCTCTTGATCGAATTTTTAGGAGCCTATCGGACTTAGGAGAAATCTACTGCAAATTCGCCTGTGCGGTCCATATTTCACCGCTTTCTTGGTCAATAGAACGACTATTGACCTGCAAAATCGGTAAAATCTGTCCTCGCCAAGTCGAATTTTCGCTACGATTTCCTAAGTCCGACAGACTCCTGTCACATATTGAATAGGTTTGATTATTTCAACTGCATACTGTATACAATTAATGCATATTTACTTTAGTGATCACCACATGTAAGGGGGCAGTTATGAAGAAAATTTCGTGTGTACTGTTATTTCTCTTGATCGGAGCAAGTATCACCTGGGCTGCCGGGACAAAGAAAAGAAAGTTGCCGCCCTATGAATTCGGGAGCGTCACGATAAATAATTATTCTCAACAGTCAGGAATGCCCCCGGTCGTCTTCGACCACTGGATACATCGTCAATACTATACCTGCAGACTCTGCCATGTGGATGTCGGTTTTGGCATGTCAGCTGGTGCAACTAAAATTCGGGCTGCTGACAACATAAAAGGGTATTTCTGCGGAACCTGCCATAACGGCAGGACAACCCATAACAAAAAAGCAGTTTTTGATTCATGCGCCAAAGAATACAGCCGGGAAGCTTATAACAGCAGATGTGTAAAATGCCATGAGATCGAAAAAAGTACGCTCAAAGAAGATCAATTCTTTAAATTTGCCCAAAACCTGCCCAAGGAACGATTTGGTAACGGGATAAACTGGGAAAAAGCCGAAAGTGAGGGTTTAATCAAGCCGATTGATCAACTGGAAGGTGTCTCGATAAATAAAGCAAAGCTTAAAATACAACCGGATTTTGCCCTCAAATCCAAGGTTGAAGGGATGCCTGAAATCATATTCTCACACAAAAAGCACACCGTTTGGAACGGCTGCGAACTGTGCCATCCCGAGATTTTTATGGGGATAAAACGCGGTGCGACAAAATATACCATGATAGAGCTTTTTGAAGGCAAATACTGCGGTGTCTGCCATGACAAGGTCGCCTTTCCGCAAAGCGACTGTCAACGTTGTCATACCAAAGCGGTCCAATAGACATGAATACGATTCCATACGGCAAAACAAGCAAACAGCTTGTCCTGGTGCTAAGTTTCATCCTGTACGCGTTCCTGACGACAGCTCACGGCCAGGAGTCATGGCGAACTGATTTTGATGAAACCTGTGCCAGAACAACCGATGCCATGTCGCTTTCGAATAATGAATTGAAGGTGCTGATTGCTAAATGCGATCAGCTGCAAACAATCATTGAGAAACAGGAAGAAACCGTCCGCAAGGTATTTCTCAAAAGATTGCAGATGTGCAAGAACCTGTATGTCTATGTTTTGGAATCTAAATCTGCTTCCGAGAAGACACCTAAATGAAATCTGTACTCAAACTGTATTTCACAGGTTTCAGGAAATCGATTGTTTACCTGTTGCTGCTGATAACATTGTTTATATGTATCGACAGCAGTCAGGCGATCGACCGGTTTGAATTGGGAAAAATCATCAATACCATTCCGCCAAATGGTCCGTTTTGGAAGTATGGAAACGTTGTAATGCGTCGCAAGACAAAAAAAGCCGGGATGTCTCCTGTTGTCTTCTCCCACTGGAGCCACAGGCAGCACTATACCTGCCGAGTCTGCCATGTCGATCTGGCCATGAGCATGAGATCGGGTGATACGGGTATTACCAGAGCGGATTACACGTCAGGAAAATACTGCGGGGCGTGCCACGATGGCCGGGTCGCATTTTCCGTGAAAGAATCAACAAATTGCGATCGATGCCATATGAAGGAGAAAGAGCTTCAAGACCTGGAAAATCAGTTCAATGCCTTTGCATCTCGTCTGCCGTTAACAAACTTCGGAAACGGTATAAACTGGTCGGACTGCCTGAGTAACGGCTTGATCAAACCTGTAAAGTCTATTTCTTCAGCTAATATTCCGATGTCCTTACCGGATAAACTGCGGAACCCCATGAAACTGGGCACGGCTACTGCCCGCAGTGATGTTTCCTTTTCCCATGAGGATCATTTTGCGGAAATGGATTGTTCCAATTGCCACCCCGATATATTCAGTATCAAAAAGAAAGGCACGGAAGACTTTTCGATGGACAGAAATATTTTTGGCAATTTCTGCGGTGCCTGTCATATGCTGGTTGCCTTCCCCATGAATGACTGCAAACGCTGCCATACATCGATGAGCAACATATCCGGGGTGTAAGATGAACCGGCATTCACTGTGAAGATGCCATAAGAACGTTTCGCTCCAAACCTGCCCGCATGCAAACCCTAACCCTGATAAACAGGATAAGTACGTTAACGAAATAAAGATCCGGTCATTTCTGACCGGGTCTTTATAAGAATCCCTTCCGTTAAACAACAATTCATCAGATCGTGTCTATGGCCTGGTGCCGGCCATGATTCCCGCCCCGTTCGGCAGTTGAACAGCCAGGCGATGCACATCGATCAGCCCCGCCTCATGCATCATGATTCGAAGCTCACTCTCCGAATAGGATTGGCCGCCGTCCGTCCTCAATAGCATATTGAGAGAGAAGAGTGCCGGAAAGAGCGGGCCATCCTTGCCATCATTCAAAATGAACTCCTGCACCAGCAGTGTGCCTCCCGGCTGAAGCGCCCCGGTCGCCTTGCCCAGGATCGTTCCACACTCTTCCGTACCTGACGAATGAAGGACATGCGAGAGCCAGGCCGCATCAAAGCCGTCCGGCAGCCGGTCGCTCAGAAAATCACCGGCAACGAACCCGATTCGGTCGCTCAGACCGAAACGGGCAATGGTCGTCTCGGCGAAGGTTCTGGTGGTGGGAAGGTCGTAGACCACCGCAGTCAGACCCGGATTATGACGGCAAAAATGGATGGCGTAGCTACCGGGACCGCCTCCCAAATCCAGCAGCCGCTGACGACCGGACAGGTTAACCGCTCCGACCACCATGGGAGCCATCTGACTGGCCAGATTGAACATTCCCATCAGAAAGCTCTCACGAATCTGTACACTGTCTTCATGGGAGACACTCTCCGTGACCGGATTGCCACTTTTCACCGATTCGTGCAGCATCGCCCAGCCACCCATGAGGTGATGGTGATGACGGATAATGTGCCCCAGATAGTCGGGCGAGCTGCGCACCAGATATCGGCTGGAAAAACCCGTGGTCTTGTAACCGTCATGTTTTTCCACAAGTCCGAGTGCACAGAGCGCGTTCAGCAGCATCTCGGTGGCACGCCTGTCGCTGCCGCAGATCGATGACACCTCCTCGACGGATCGTACGGTGCCGTCCAGTGGCGTAAATATATCCAGTACTACCCCGGCATGTAGGGCACAGGTTGCCCAGTAGTCACCTGAAAGCTGCAAAAGTTCGGGCACCGTCCAGTCACTTGTTTTCATCATCTTCTGCTCCTTTGATCGGAATATCTTATCCGGCATTCCAAATACTGCAGCGGTGTCAGTACATTCGGCAAGCAGCCAGAAGTATATACTCAACAGAGGAATTTACCTTTATGCGAGTATACCACCACGCATTCCGTTATCAAGCCTCTCCTACCCTCATCAAGGCCCATGGTCCGACAGGCACGTTCTTTGTCAAGTGCTGCGCTTGATAAATCTCTTGACAGATTAAACAGAACATAATAGTTTAATATTAAATCGTATGACATCAATCTATTGAGATTCGCACTATGAGACCTGTAGACAAAACGACATATCTGGCCCTTACGACCTACACGAAACTGATGCGTGCAGCGGATTCTGTTACGACCCGTGTGAATCGTTCCATGACAGCCTTCGACCTCACGATAAGTCAGTTCGGTGTCCTGGAGGCCCTCTACCACAAGGGGTCACTCTGCCAACGTGATATTGCCGTCAAAATTCTCAAGAGTACCGGCAACATTACCCTGGTTATCGATAACCTTGAAAAACGGGGGCTGGTACGACGGGAACGTGACAATCAGGACCGGCGTTATCTGACCGTTCACCTCACGATTGAAGGCACCGCATTGATCGCCCGGGCCTTTACCAGCGTAGAGGCGGCAATATTCACAGAAATGACATCTCTCAGTCGTTCTGAGCAGGAACTGCTGGGAAATTTGTGCAAAAAACTGGGATTGAAAGGAGGTGTTTCTAAAGCAACCGGCACGTAAAACCTTAATAATCAGTTTAACTTTAATCAACTAACCATCAAACAAGCATAACAAAAGGAGAATTATCATGAAACGCATTATCACATCCATCGCTGCCGTCGTCGCCCTGTCCCTGCCTCTGGCAGCCTTTGCATCAACCTGGAGCATCGATCCCGAGCACTCCAATATCGGCTTCAAAGTCAGGCACCTGATGATATCCAACGTCAAGGGAACCTTTGATAAAAATTCCGGCACCGTTGACATCAATGAAAAGGATATCACCAAGTCAAAGGTGGAGGTTACCATTGATACGGACTCGATCAACACCAACGTGAAAAAGCGTGATGAACATCTGCGCAGCGCTGATTTTTTTGATGTTGCCAAATTTCCGACCATGACCTTTGTCTCGAAAAAGGTTGCAAAGGCCGGCAAGGACAAGCTCAAGGTTACCGGAGACCTGTCACTGCACGGTGTGACCCGTCAGGTAGTCCTTGATGTGGAAGGTCCCTCGCTGGAGAGTAAAGACCCCATGGGCAAAATCCGGCGCGGCGCCACGGCCACCACCAGGATCAATCGCAAGGATTTTGGCCTGGTCTGGAACAAGGCCCTTGAAACCGGCGGTGTAGCCGTGGGTGAAGAGGTGACCATCACCCTGGAAATCGAAATGATCAAGCAGTAACGGAAACCGGCATCTTCAAGGCCGGGCTGGCAGTCCCCTGCCCTCCCGGCCTTTTTCATGATTTCGTGAGTGGTGCAGGGTGATCAGTAGTCAACATATCGAACCAGTCGATTGACCGTTCTGCCTTGAACAGTTTCCGCGCTTCGGCTCAGCGGAATAGACCGAACAAGTCCTTGAAAAATCTCTTGGCCTTCCCCGTAAACCTCTGATCCACCTTTTTCTGCATACCACTGATATTGGGCGACTCCGACATTGCCTGTCGGTACTCTCCCTCAGTCAGCACCCCTTTCTGCCGCAGAAGCCGCAGTACCATATCGGAGCGTTTCAGCACCCGGTCCAGGTGCCGGTACGGGTTGTAGACCTTCTGCGGCCCGGGGAGCATGGCGGCCAGGAAGGCGCATTCGCGGGGTGTCAGAGAGCTGGCCGGCTTGTCGAAATAGTAGCGGGCTCCATGACCAATTCCGTAGACCATCGGCCCCAACTCGACAATATTGAGATAGAGTTCGAGGATACGCCCTTTGGTCAGGACCTGTTCCATGCGCTTGGCCAGGTAGAGTTCCTCGATCTTGCGGGTGATGCTCTTTTCCCGGGTGAGGAACAGGTTCTTGGCCGTCTGCTGGGTGATGGTCGAGGCGCCGCGCGCCAGGCGCTTCTTCTGCAGGTCGTACTTGAGGGCATCCTTGATCGCCCGTACATCGATCCCCTCGTGACGGTAGAAGTTGGCGTCTTCGGCCACGATGACCGCCCACTCCATCTCGGACGGGATACTCTCCGACGGCGTCCACCAGGGACTCCGCGGGCCGACGACTATGGCGTGCATATGCCCCTGCCAGTCCGCCACCTGGACCGTCAGGTTGGTTGTGCTGTCAGCCAGTGCTGTCACTGATGGCAGACGGTAGAGCGCCATGCCGATATAGACAACATAAAGAACAACACCGCCGAGGCAGATCCCCGTCAGCCATTTGAGTACCTTCATAAAAACCTCGCAGGGGTGGTTCTAGCTGCCACAGGATAGCAGATCATGAGTCTGAAGGTAAGTTAAGTAATCAAGCGCTGGAGATGGCGGGCAAAAAAAAAGGCCACATCCGAAGATGCAGCCTTTTTAAAATATTGAAAGAAGAATTACTTCTTAGCAGGAGCAGGAGTAGTAGTAGTTGTAGTAGTTGTTTCAGCAGCAGGAGCAGCTTCTTTTTTCACTTTCTTTGCTTTTTTGGATTTCTTGACTTTCTTCACTTCTTTTTTCTCGACTTTAACTTCGCCAGCAGGGCTGGTTGTGGTTGTTTCGGACTTGACGTCAGTTTTTGTGGTTTCTGCTGCGCAAACAAGACCAGCGAAGGACAGAGCAACAATAGCAGCTACGAGTGTGGAAAGAACTTTTTTCATGGGTAATACCTCCAAATTAATTTAGCGAATCTGTGTTTATATATAGCACATGCTGTGCCAAGTATTTGATATGTGCAACATACTGTAAATGCTGGATAAATAGAATATGACCCACTATATTTTTTAATGTACTCGACCTGATATACTCTACATGTACCCCATATGGGGCATAAACAGATATAATGCTGAATTTTTGTAACGTTTTACTGCTGTATGCCGTCTTGTAGTATCACTTGCATTTAATAATCGTTTTGAATAGGTTGCTGACTATGCTGATTGCCCTCAAAAAGATGAATCCGCTCACACGCTGCTACCTCAACACTTCCATCATTCTGCTGTCGGGATGGAGCGGTTCGATCATCATGTACCTGACTGCAGAGGAGATTGCAGAAAATCCCTTTGCGGAGTTCGAAAATTCCAAGAGATTTGCCAACAGTGTTGAACGTATGGGAGGGAAGTCGGCATTGCTTGCCAATGAGTTGGCAAAATGGTTCAATGGAGTGTGGCAAGGTGAATCACTCGCATATACAACAGCTTTTATTACTTTTATCATTGCAGTGATATATTATTTTATTGCATCCGATCATTCAGTCCTGCAGAAAACCCCTCAAAATCCAGCGTAGAAGCTGGTCACGTCCATATCAACTATTCACAGTTACCAGATATACTCCCCGGCTATCTCCCGTTTGTCCTTGCCGGCCAGGATATGCAGTATCCTGACCTGCTTCAGCTTGTGGGGGGACAATGATCCCAGCGGAATATAGACTATATTGCGTTCGAGCCGGGCGGCTATCTGTTTGAAGATGCTGCGAGGAGGCTTAGCCGCCACGTAGACCACGTACTTCTCGATAGAATAGTCCAGTGCGGCCATCAGCAGAACTTCCGCCCAGGTTGACGCCATGAAGTAATCAGGGTCCTGCCAGACATCCAGCATACGCCGGGGCGGGTATGAAAGCAGAAAACCGCCGTATTCGCACCGGCAGATGCCGGGTCCCACAATGTTCTCCGCCGGATCGGTGGCGTAAAAGGCCATGTCGGACTCCTGATCGTGCTCCCCCATCCAGGTCATGCGGCAGGGGTAGCGATCCTTGCGGCGATCCTCATCGAATATCACCACCAGGCACCCTACCCCGCCCTTGGCCCGCTGCTGTTCCCGGACGTAGATCGCCCCTTCGTGGATATTGCGCAGGGTTTCCCGCATATCGATACCGTCCAGCAGCGAAGTGCTGAACTTCTCGCTGCGGCTCAGCTCCTCGGAGAGCTGCATACACCCCTTGCGCTTGAGAAAGCGGCCATAGTTTTCAATGGCAATGTCCTCCTGCGAGTAGGAGCAGACGGAGGGATCATCGAAACCCTCCAGCCATTCTCCGGAACGCTTTTCCCGTTTGCGCTTGAGCAGTCCCATGCGCGAGAGCCCCTTGGTCCGCTTCTGGCGCGGGCGGAATCGGATCAGGCGGCTGTTGCCCCAGATTTCCTCAGGTGAGAGAGTGATGGTGGCCAAGTCGCTGCTTTCCGTCTGCCAGGGGTAGCAGGTGGCCAGACGGCAGAAGGCGTAGGCGAAATTGTCATCGATACAGCCCCGGGCCGCCGCCAGAAGCTGGAAGAGGTCCGGCAGCAGCTGACTACTCTGCAGGGCGTAATTGCGGGAGAAGCGGAAAAAGGCCCGTTTCTGCCAGATATGCAAGGTTTCACCGGTCTCCTGGCGATAGTGCCGGGCCGTTTCGCAGAACAGGCGGTAGATGATGCGTTGGCGGTCGGGAAAGACGCCTTCCCGCCCCAGATGGCGGGCAGTCCGACGGATGGCGTTATCCAGAAGTCTGTCTTCCGAAAGCTCCTGCCGGCCGCCCCGGATCAGCTCCAGGGCATGGAAGCGCTTGCGCAGACCGCTGCCGCTCTCTTCAGGTTCTTCGGGCAGCGAGCCGCGCCGGTATTCGTAGACCGCCGACAGGAAAGGGAACCCGGCCAGGATTTCGCGGCAGGAATCAGGGTGCAGATTGGATACGGTAATGCCGTCCCGCCGGAGCCGCTCCAGAGGAGAAGCCTGGGGAGTATCGAAGAGGCGTTTGACACGTTCCAGATGGGCCATGCCGCAGACGTACAGGATCCGTCGGTATGTCTGCCCCAGCTGCTGCAGACGGTAGGTCATTCCCTGCTCGCGGCGCTGATCCTCGCGGCCGGGGAGCTCTTCTGCCGCAGAGTTCCGGTATTCGCGGTAATAGGCCTCCAGGCCAATGCGGCAGATACTGTAGGAGTCCGGCAGCGGCTCATGCTGGCGGGGGTAGTGATCCGTATCCACGTCCACAAAATGCAGCGGCAGATCCAGCTCCAGCGCCCGTCGGGCCGCCTCCACCAGGGGATCGGCCGGCTCCACCAGCAGATAGACCGTCTCGGTGTGGCCCGGTCCGGGTCCATTTTTCAGCTCGGCCTGATAGCTGATGACCGAGATCTGCGGCAAGCGGCGCACACCCCTCAGAAAAGCTGCTTCCAGGGTGGGGGGCAGTTCTATGGCCACGGCATCCGGCCGGAGCCGGTCAAAGGCCATGCGCACCAGGTGGGCGAATTCCAGGCGGTAATGAAGTACCGGCAGGGCATGGATCGGGCCGAACTGTTCCAGGTAGAGGCGTTGCGGCATGGTTCAGTCCAGATAGGGGAGCGCTTCATTGCCGAGGATGCGGGTTACGGACAGCCTGATCAGCTCCATGGGGGGCGTGCCGCCGGCAGCGGACATCTTGAGGGCATAGCGGGCGATGTTGATGCCGTCCCTGACAGAATACAGTTCATCTGCGGCATGGGCGCGCTGCAGAAAGGTCACCACATATTTCAGGATGGCGCTGTCGGCAAAGGGCAGGTTCTCCTTGAGGATGGTCAGCTCCTCGTCGGCTTCGGGGAAGTCGATATAGATCTGGGGCTGCAGACGTGAGTGAATATATTCCGGGATCTCGAAGGTCGAGGAGTCTTCGTTCATGGTGACCACAATCCGGAAATCCCGCTGGGCCGGTATCCGCAGGCCGGTAACGATCGATTCCACGTAGCGCCGGTCATCAAGCAGCGGCGCCAGTGATGCCCAGGCCTTCTCGCTCATGCGGTTGCCTTCGTCCAGGATCAGAACCCCGCCGGTGAGCATGGCCGACACCAGCGATGATGCGGCATACAGGATTTTTGCATCGGGACCGATCACCGGGGTGACAATCAGGTCCTCGGGACGGGTGTCCATGGTGGCCTGGAACAGGTAGACCGGCCGCCCCAGCCGTTTGGCCGCGGCATAGGCCAGGGTGGTCTTGCCGACCCCCGGCTTGCCCACCAGGCGGGGATTGAAGGGGATATCCCGCTCATCAATTACCATCCAGGCCGCCAGCAACTGCAGCAGCAGTTCATCCTGGCCGACCCACTGCAGGTTGAGTTCCACGGGCCTGGCAAGTGTCATAGTAATGCCGTCAAGTGTTACCTGATTCATATCCGTGACTCCATCCGTTCAGTACGTACAACAATTCACTTGGAACTGTTCCGTTGCAAACTGAGTGATTTCAGCCCGGCTGTCAAGCAGAAGTAAGGTCAAGTCTGCTTTGGAAGCGCATACCTCTCCGTACAGGAAAATAGCTATGAAGGGCTACTGGGGGAAACGGATCGCAAAACAGAAGACTTGAAGCGCTTTGAATTCAACCTCCGGTTTAATCCCGGAATCATATAGAACAGCATTCCAAGCAGGGGCAGGAAAATTACCAGCAGCAGCCAGACGGCTTTATTTGAAGGTGTATTGAAATCGCTTCTGACTATATCCACAATAGTCACTATCCAGACAACAAACAGGGCAAGCCCCAGCACTATCCATATGACTACAAATTTAGCCAGCGATTTCATGGTGCTGTCAAAATTCCTGTCGTCTATCTGCTGCTGTTGCTTTGTCTCCGCGGCCTGTCGCTGTTGTTCCAGACTGGCCTGGTGATCTGCACTCTTTTGTTCCTGATTGGCCCGGAGATCGGTAACCTGTTTCTCCTGATTGGCCTGGTGATCGGTAACCTGTTTCTCCTGATTGGCCTGGTGATCGGCAACCTGTTTCTCCTGATTGGCAGCCAGCAGAGCCTGCTGATTCTTTCCGACCCTGAGGTGTGTAACCGAAGTCTCGGGCTGCAGTTCGGTTTCTGCAACAGGCTTTTCACGATTCTTTTCAGGCATGGAGGAAGGATTATCCGAAAAGTTCACCCCGTTTGCATCCTCCCACCTGTATACTTCTGCAGATGCAAGGGAGCTAAGAAACACCAGCATGAATAGAATGACAGCAGTTTTCAATTCGTAACCTTTCCATGATTAACAGAAACAACACAAGGCCTTACGTAAATACGCAAGGCCTTGTGTCCGGAAAAAGAAAATTAATCAAATCCGGCTATTTTTCCTTGAAGGCCTCGCCGGTTTCATGCCCGGACTCTTTGAAGGCCTTGCCGGTCGCTTTACCCGATTTCTTGAAAGCCTTGCCGGTGGCCTTGCTCGATTTCTTGATAGCCTTGCCGGTGGCTTTGCCCATTTTTTTGACACCTTGTCCGACCTCTTTGCCGCCTTCCTTAATGCTGTTGTCGCCAGTATTAATGCTTTCGTCGGCATAGGCGAATGAACCCGCCAGCGACAGCGACAGTAAGACCATAATCGTTCTTGTAAAAATTCTTGTTAACTTCATACTACCTCCGTTTACTCTGTTGGTTATTTCATGAACTGTTAATGTACAACAAACGTGCCAGGAATATAATCAGAACCGAGTAGGGCTTACACTCTGATATTGTTGGATTATATTGAGTAAAAGTTCAGGAAGTAATGAGGAATCCGTTACAGGCGGCCGCCGCATGTAACAAGACTGTCATATGTGGCGGAAAGCGTTGGAGAAAATTGTTATTCGCGGATGCTGCCTGGTATATGCAATCGTAGTCTGTAGTGATGCAGGCCATACTGCAGGTTGTTATCGCCCGGCGTCTTACTTTTAAATCCGGCTATGACCATGGACGTAACCTCATCCGTCAATAAAGAAAAGGCCGGTATATCTTACAACTGGTTACCTCAGCGAGGTCCGTCACATATGGCAGTAATGTTAACATAACAGATTCCGATAACGGTTTTCCTTTCTTCCCCGTTCGCTCTTTTCACAATTTACCTGCATAATCAAACTGTTACGCTCTCAGTTTCAGCAGGTCTCCTTTGGCATGATAGTTGCGATGTACAATACGTTTGGGCGGCTGCGCGCAATTCTGCGCTCAGTTATTGTTCGATATAAAGGAGAATCATCATGAGATATTTGATTGTAGTTGCAGCAGCACTGTCGGCGCTGGCTTTGGGCGCATGTAACAAACCTGAGACAGTTTCGCCTTCTACCCCTGTGGTAGTTGTTCCCGGACCTCCCGGACCACAAGGTGCCACGGGCGCACCTGCTGAAAAAGGCGCAACCGGCGCAACCGGCGCAACTGGCGCTGAAGGCGCAAAGGGCGAGCAGGGCAAATAGGGTAGCGGCATGATCGTGGTTATCCCCTGCACCCGATTCGTAGCGCTGATCAGTTTTCATCGGGGGCTGGCCGGGCAGTCCGTGCGGCATCCGGAGTTATTCACCACATGGCTGGAATATAAAGAGTCGCCCCCGCTATTTATCGAATAGAAGGGGGCGTCCCTCATTTCTGGCAGGGAAAATGATTAATAGGAATTTATCGACTAAAGCTCGACACCGATTCCGACCAGACATCTCGCACCATATTGACCTGTTTTTTGACCTCTCCTTCAATCCCCGGAATTCTCCCTCGCCCGCTTCCACCTCGTAACGCCTTACAAAATCAACAAATTTTCACGGATAAAACCTGCATTTTGCTGCTGTTGTTGATTGCCGCTCATTCATCCTTGGCAATGCCGGCGTCTCTATACTATAGTCTTTGTGCAGACCGGATCGGGTGAGGTGTCGAGGGAATACCATGGATAATGAAAAAGCCAGACTCGTTTTTGCACGGGCGAACGAATTCAAGGAGGGAGACCTGCTGGTCGGCGGAACACGCGACGAAGCCGTCAGGATGGATGCAAAGAAGGAGATTGCAGCCCTGAAAATCGGCGAGATCGCCAGGCTTGTGCTGGTAGAAGACGCGATCACGGAGGCGCTTTCCCGCTCCGTCAACAGGCAGCTGTTCAATGAAATTGCTCACCTGACGATCAGCGACCTCAAGTTGATCCTGACAGGTGCCGCCTGCGCCGTCTGGGTCAGGAAATATTCCGATGGCCTGTCCAGCGAGGCAATCGCGGCGCTGGTCAAGACCATGAACAATGACGAGCTTTCACAACTCTCGCGTTCCCTGTTCAATCCCTTGTCGGACAAAGCACAGAGCGGTCCCGTCGTTATCGGTTCCCCACTCCATTTCGGCAGCCGCATCCAGCCCAACAGCCCCGGTGATTGTGAAGAGGAAATCCTCATGTCAATCCTGGAGGGGTTGGCCTTCGGCTGCGGCGACGTCATCATCGGGCTCAATCCGGCCAGCGACGATATCGAAACAATCGTCAGGACCGAGAAGCTCCTGCAGAGCGTGGTCGAACGGCTGCAGCTTCCGACCCGTTACTGCGTCCTTTCCGATCTGGTAAAACAGTCGGCGGCCCGCTCCCGGACAAAGGTTGACGTCGGTTTCCAGAGCCTGGCCGGAACGTCCAGGTCCCTGGTCGGCATGCTGGGCCTGGATGTTGAAGGGCTGCTGGAACTGGCGCGGGGTTTCGACGGTCTCTATTTTGAAACGGGACAGGGTTCCGAAGTCACCAACGGGTCGGCCGAAGGCGTTGACATGCTGACGCTGGAGTCGCGCTGTTACGGCCTGGCCAGACATGTACGGCAGCAGTGCAGCGGGAAATGGATGATCGTCAACGACGTGGCCGGCTTCATCGGCCCGGAGGTCTTCAGGACCGGCCGGCAACTGATGCGGGCCTGCCTGGAAGATACGGTCATGGCCAAGCTGCACGGTATCACCATGGGTCTGGATGTCTGCTCCACCTTCCATATGGGTATCGATCCGTTCGAGCTTCAGGCCCTGACCGGGCAGATAGTTACAATGGCGGCCCCCGCCTATCTGATGTCCGTGGCCGGAAACGCCGACCCCATGCTCGGCTATCTTACGACATCCTACCGTCAACACCCGCGCCTCAGGCTGGCGACCAACCGGCAGATCTCAAGCGCCATGCGGGACAGGCTGATCGTTCTCGGCGTGATCGACTCCGACGGCCCGGCCAGCGGTGCCCCTGAAATCACCGCACTCCTGTATGCACGCTATCTGAAACAAGGCGGAGACACGCGGTCAATCGACGGACTCAGGCTGGAAGGCCTCAAGCGGATTGCAGCCCTGCAGGAAAAAGGATGCGACCTGGGCTATGGCCCCGGTCCGGATAATTGCGACCCGCCGCTGGTATCCGCACGGATTGAAACACTCTACCGGCATGCCAGAATTGCCCTGTATGCCGGGCTTGACCCGGCGGTCATCCGGGCCTGCTGTCCGCAGCATATCATTGTTGCGACACATTCGGCCGACCGTGAGGAGTATCTTGCGCATCCGGCATCCGGCGAACTGATCAGCGAAAAGGATTGCGCAGCCCTGAAAAGGCTCCGTGAGGGCCGCACGACTGCCCCGCAGGTCCGGATCGTCATCTCAGACGGCCTTAACGCGGACGCGGTCAATGAAAATCTGCGCGACGTCCTGCCGGGGCTGAGATGGTCGCTGAAGGAAGCAGGATTCCAGGTTAGCGAAACCGATGTGGTTTTACGGAACGGGCGTGTCAGGGCAGGCTATCATGTGGCGCAGATCACTGAACCTGACATCCTGATTCACCTGATCGGAGAGCGGCCGGGGTCGGGTCTGAACCAGCTTTCGGCCTACATGACCTACGGAAGAGACCCGTCCGGCAGCTTCCGCTGGAGTCCCGGCATGGACCATTCCTGTACTTCTGCGATCTGCAGCATACACCCCAGAGGAAAAACAGCTGAATCGGCCATCGTTGATATGCTACAATGCGCCGGACGCATGATAGATCTGAAATGCTCGGGTGTGGCCCTTGGCGACAAGGCCAATACCAGCTCCATGCCCGGCTGAACCCGCTTGAAAACCAACACACCGGAGGATTAAATGGGAAGATCAATGCAGGAAGTATTGATATTCGATGCTTTCATGAGAAATACGAGCGATTCAATCGTAATTAAAGAATATTTTGCCACGGAACGGGGAGGGTTTACCGGCGGGAAAATTATCTGTGCCAGTGAGGCCAAAGCCGGACATTATGGCCTGAATATGGATACTATCCGGGGCCGCACCGATTTTGATCTTATGCCCCCTGAGCAGGCTGCCAAGGCATTTCAGGATGATATCTGGGTGATGGAACATCGCAAGCCGATTGAGGATCAGCGTGAAACCATAACCCATAAGAATGGCGAGATCGTGAAAGTCTCGGTAACCAAATTTCCCTGGATCTTGACCGGCGGAGAAATTATAGGGGTCATGTGCATTGCCCGGAACATAACCATTCGAGAAAAAGCCAAGCAGCAAGCCCGCGATCTGATACAGTTCATGATGCAGGAAGTATTAAAACCCCTGCTCCCGATGTATCATAATGAATTGAAATACTCTGAATCAGGAAAGGTTTTAAAAACAGTTATCTTTCGTGTAATCAGAAAACTCAGGGAAGGAAAAAGCCTGAAATCCTAGTACCATTTTTTCGTGGGTCGGGTTAGTTAACCCGACAGCCGCTACCGCTGCTATTACAACATAAAAGGACAACAACCATGGGTTTCTTTGACAAAATGTTCGGGACGAAAACCAACAGTGGTAAAATCGCTGCTGAAGCTCAGGCTGGCGACTTTGTCACGGCGCTATTGATGCACCTGCGCGGTGAACTGGAGCCGGCGCTCAGCGCCTATCAGAAGATCGCCGAAGAGTTCCCCGAAGACACTCTGGCCCCGTTTTTTGCCGCGGCCATCAGGTCCGACACGGGAAAGGCGGTTGAAGCCGCGGACGGCCTCCGCTCTCTCAGCCGGCGTATTGCAGCGGCGGGGGAGGCCATCTCGCGGGCAATCTCTCTGGATCTGGTCTCCCTCGTGAGCGATGAGCCGTTTCTTAAAGTTAAAGGCATACCGGCGGTTGCCGATATTATCGTATCTTTCGGAGACTCTCTCAAACAGTCGGGCTTCGTTCAGGAAAGCGCGGTCTGTTTCGAAATTGCCGCGGGGCTCGTACCGGAGCATGCCAATGTTCTCTACAAGCTTGGCGATACGCTTCATGACCTCGGCATCTACGACTACGCGGAATCGGTCTTGCTGGAAGCGCTTAAACACGCGCCGAGTCACTGGGGGGCGCTCTATACCTATGCCGTGCTGCTGCAGGATCTCGGGCGTGATGAAGAAGCGATTACCTATTATGGCAGGGCCGTCCGGCTCATTCCCGACCATGTCAATAGTCAGAACAATTACGGTGCGGCACTCCTGAGGGCAAATCGGCTTGAAGAAGCTCTCGTCCATTGCACTCTGGCTGCAAATTATGATCCCGACTCCCCGTTGGTCAAGATCAATCTCGGCAATATTTATTTACTGATGCAGGAGTATGAAACCGCACGTACCTGCTTCACCGAAGCCATCTCTTTGAATGATAAGCTTGCCCAGGCATATTTCGGACTCGGCTCGGTTGAGCAAAGATCGGGGAGCGACACTGGACGAATCCGGGAGTTGTACCTCAAGGCCATTCAGCTCAACCCCTCGATTCCCGAGATCTATCAGGCAGTGGGCAACCTTTTTGCGGGTGACGGCAGTCCTGAAGCACTGCAGTACTTCTCCGAAGCAGTGCAGATGAACAGTAACCTGAAGGATCTACATAAGGATTTCGGCATGGCCTGCCTGCAGCAGGGACAGAGAAAGGAAGCGCTGGAACATCTGAGAATGGCCCTTCAGCAGAACCCGGATGACGTCATGGTGCAGAACGTTCTTGCCGGTGCGGAAGCGGAAAATCCGGTTTGAGAGAAAAAGCAGGCCGGCTGCTTTGCTCCTGTAACAAGAAGCCTGTCATCTGTCCTCTGTGTAATCAATGGGGAGCGCAGCAGGCATAACCCACTGAAAAGTATGGAATCAGCCTCTACAAAAAACAAATCAGGGCTTTCATTTTATTTTTCCGGAATAGGTGTAGACTTGAAAGGAGGGATTTTATTAATAAGGCTTTCCCGGCAATACGGAATTATCTTTGGATACACAGGAGGTAACTGATGAGGATTCAGCGAATCATCTGGGCTGTGGGACGCATTTCGTTCTATGCGGTGCTGTTACTGCTACTGGTTACAGTCATATATGCGCTTTCGCATGATCAGATGCTGGCAGGTCTGATTTCCGGGATCTTGTTAATCATCGCCCTCTACTTCGGTCTGATCCGCCTCAAGATCCCGGCATATTCGGTTGTAGTGCGCGATGACAAGGTGGTCTTCTTCATCCCCGAGACAACAGTTCGTAACCGGTTCGATTTTGTATCGCGCGGGCAGACCATTGTCGAATTGCCGCATTACGGCTTACTGGACCGGCCATACAAGCTGGAGATATTTTTCCCGGACAGTGAGGGGGGTCTGTACTCCTGCCGCCTGACGCTGGACCTCGATTATCTCATGGAGCCGTCTGCGTGGCAGCGGGCCTATGACAGCTTTGTCCTGCACCAGGAGAGGCTGTCACTGGAGGTCAAGGGGGTGCTGATGAAGAGCGCGGCCCGCCTGGCAGGCCGGCCGGTCCCCCTGCAAGGAGAAGAAGCCATGCAGGAGTATCTGAAACCGATTGTTGCGGAGCTCAATCATGGACTGGAGAGTGTCGGGTTGAAAATTGAGGAAGCGAAATGCTCATTCACCGCAGGTTCGACACTTGTCCGTTTAGTAGCCACCGAGCAGGAGATATTGGATAAAAGAGTCACGGATGCAGCTTCCGGGGGGGGTGAGTTAATCACAAGGTCCCTGGTTGGCTGATGGAGTTATGGTGTTGAAAATTGTAGTTGTATTTTTTCGTGGAAAGAGTATATTCAACTTAGAGGCAGCAATAAAACGGATCTTCAAAGATAGCACGTAAAAGTCGCTACTAGAAAATACGTAAATTGTTACCTCTTTTGTTTACTAAGCTCTTCGGGTAGTGCCGAGGGGCTTTTTTATTGTGCCTCAAATTGCGGTGGTGTCCATACAAGTGATCACATAACTGCTTGTTTTATATGCATTGATTCAGGTTACTAAAACATAGATACCCCCCAAATCTACCCCTAAATGTTTTTCCTTACCTTGATTTTGCCACCCTTAAACTTCAGCCACTCCACCCCTTCCGACCAGCAGTTCTACGGCAAGCACGTCCACGATCTCCACAAGAAGGACAAGTTGCTCTCCCTGGAGGAGGCGCAGCGGCAGTCGTATCAAATGGTATGTGGAGAGCATGAAGGGATTCAAGTGATCTGCGGCAATGCCGAACAGTTACGCGTGGACAGCTTCCGGCTAAATCGATATAATGAAACTAGAGGGGAAAATGTGGGAACCTGAGACCGATCAGGTCTGCCTTCCTTAGAGTCGCAAGTGCCTAAACAAATTTTGAAAGGAGTCCTGTATGCTTTGGACAATCGTAGTAATACTCATGATACTGTGGTTGCTGGGGCTGGTGACAAGCTATACGATGGGAGGACTGATCCACATCCTGCTGGTTCTTGCCATCATCATCGTGGTGCTAAACCTCATTCAGGGGCGCAGAGCCCTGTAGTGCGGTAACCTCAGCATGTCTGCCAATCCGTTAGGCAAAGGCCGATTCCCTTTTTGAATTGGCCTTTGCAGTCTTCCTGTTCTCCTCGTTCCAGAGATGCGTCTAGGTGCCTCCCTGTAGTCAGTCCTGTTAACCTATGCCGATAATTCGTACATGTTTCTTCGTTTCTTCCACTATGTACGGTGCGGTGTGACGGATATCACACCTGAAAGTTTCCATCTGTGGTATCCTGAAATGCGCCCACATCCTGTCCGTTACGCGCCAAGGGCATTATTCCGCAGGCACAACAAGGCGATGGGGGTAAAATTTATGCGAGGTAATGATGAAAAAATTGAATCCGTCCCGCTTGATTAAACTGTATGTCTTATTGTGCTTCCTTGGAGTGATCGGCGGCAGTTTGTATGTATGGAGGCAGCACCAGGCTGACGAAAAAAACCGCATCAGCTTTACGGTCTTCATTGACAAGGTCAATGCCGGGGAAATACTGAAAGTCAGGACCGAAGGGGATGCTATCAGGGCCGAGGGAAAGACGGGAGCTACGTTTTTGCTCTTCCGACCGGTGGATGCTGAATTGTCCAAGCTGCTCTTGGCGAAGCATATCGACCTTTCCGCACAACCTCCCCCTGCCCCGTTCCGCTGGATCGAAGTTGGCTTGTTTCTGGTGGTGCTGATTCCCGTCTTCCTGGTTATGAAGAGGATGGCCGTATTCAGCCGGAGCAGGGCGAAGCTTATGGCTGGCTCCGAATCGAAGACTTTTTTTTCCGATGCCGCCGGTGCGGAAGAGGCAAAAGCTGAACTTCTGGAAACAGTTGATTTCCTGAGAGAGCCGGCCAAATTTACCCGGCTGGGCGGAAAAATGCCGACCGGCGTGCTTCTCGTGGGCCCGCCGGGTACGGGGAAGACGCTGCTGGCGAGAGCCGTAGCCGGTGAAGCGGGGGTGCCATTCTTTTCCATGTCCGGTTCCGAGTTTGTCGAGATGTATGTGGGGGTCGGCGCGTCGAGGGTCAGAGACCTTTTTGCCCAGGGGAAAAAAGTCGCCCCGTGCATCATCTTCATCGACGAGCTCGATGCCGTCGGACGCCGTCGCGATTCCGGCTCCAGCGGTTCCAGCGACGAGCGCAACCAGACTCTGAACCAGCTGCTGGTGGAGATGGACGGGTTTGCCGAAAACTCCGGCATCGTGGTAATTGCCGCCACCAATCGGCCCGAAGTACTGGATCCGGCGCTCCTCCGTCCGGGACGCTTTGACCGGCAGGTGGTTGTCGGCTCGCCGGATATCAGGGGACGGGAAGAGATCCTCAAGGTGCACACACGAAAAATACCACTCAGCTCGGAAGTCGATTTGCGAGTAATTGCCCGGGGAACTCCCGGACTGTCCGGCGCCGACTTGGCCAACGTGGTGAATGAAGCCGCAATCCTTGCCGCCCGGTCGAGCAGACCTGCTGTCGCTATGGCCGACTTTGACGCCGCCAAGGACAAGGTGTTGATGGGGGCCGAGAAGAAATCGATGGTGCTGTCTGAAAAATCGAAGGTAAGCACCGCCTACCATGAAGCCGGCCACGTGATGGTCGCAAAGCTGGTTCCAGGGTGCGACCCGGTGCACAAGGTGTCGATCATTCCGAGGGGACGGGCTCTGGGCGTTACCGTGCAGATCCCCGAAGAGGACATCCACTGCTACACGAAAGAGATGCTGGTCGGTCACATAATGGTTCTCATGGGAGGAAGGGCTGCAGAAGAGCTCGTATTCAACACCACCACCACCGGCGCCGGGAATGACCTCGCCCGAGCCACGGATATGGCGCGAAAAATGGTCTGCGAATGGGGTATGTCCGAGGCGTTCGGTCCGGTCGCGTTCGGCAACCACGACAGTACCGGATCCGGAGAAGAGAGCGCTAAAACGAATTTCAGCGATGCTACCGCAGTGGAGATCGACTCGGAGATCAGGTCGATCGTGACTTACGCCTATGCCGAGGTCAGCAGGCTGCTGCATACGAATATGGATGCTCTAAAGGCCCTCGCTGCGGGGCTCATTGCCCGCGAAACCCTGGACAGCTCCGAAATAGACGCACTGCTTCAGCCGACTCTGGCGAACGGGATGACAGCGTCACTTCAGGAGCATGCATACTCATGACCATTGTCCGTTGAGTCCGGACGCGTTCGCGTTTAGGATGGATCACAAAAAAACGCCGCTGTTACTAGCGGCGTTTTTTTTCACCAA
The DNA here is from genome assembly GCA_016650295.1 of Desulfuromonadales bacterium. Lineage (GTDB taxonomy): Bacteria > Desulfobacterota > Desulfuromonadia > Geobacterales > Pseudopelobacteraceae > CAIPTY01. The sequence goes on from JAENWA010000096.1 coordinate 41,485, forward strand.
CTATCTTCCCAAGAGTTTTTGGGCTTTGCCTAACGCCTTTTAGGCTTTTCCGGCTATTTTTCTGTCTGCCCTTTCAAAGCTACACCTTATATAACCGTAACATTTTATGTTAGAGACGATTCACAGTTTGCATAAACAACTGATATTTTGATCTTTAGAAAAGACTGTAAGAATCAATGCGGTCCGTCATATGTGGCGGTTATGTTAAGCATGACAGATTCCATTGATGGTTTTCCCTTCGCCCCGCACTCCCCAATCGCAGTTCTCGTTTAAATCCCAATGATTCAATACTGTTAGAAAATATTTTCTTTAAACACAAGTCTTGGCACAACCTATGCTAACTTGATAGTATATGGTAACTATCTAAAGATAAAGGAGAAATTTATGGAAACCCTACTTATTATACTAGTTGTATTATTTATCCTCGGTGGCGGTGGCTTCTATTGGACGAGGCGTGGTCGTTAGATAACAATAAGTTAGTTGTTAGATGTTGATAACGTACCGGAATACAAATCGAAACACTAATGGGAGGTTTATTATGAAATCCAGCATTAAGGACAAGACTGAAGGAACATTTCACGAAGTAAAGGGAAAGGTCAAGGAAGTCGCCGGGAAACTGACTGACAATCCGAAGTTGCAGGCTGAGGGTAGTATCGAAAAGAATGCCGGGAAAGTTCAGGAAAAGATCGGTGAGGTCAAGAAAGTTTTGGGGAAGTAGAGAGCGCTGCGTATCATTCGACAAAAGGTTCCTGACCACTGTAGCGTTTGCATCGTACTCAACTATAACGACTCAGAACAGATTGACATCTTCGGAGTAACGTATTCTCAACCATCTGTATCTAACGTTAAAAAAAAAAGGAGAAGCGAAATGAAGAATAATATTTTTGCAATAGTGCTCATGGTTTTTGTTCTGGCCCTGATTTCGGGCTGCGCCACTATTCAAACATGGCCAGATTCGGAAAGAAGCGCGGAAAGCAAGATGGTTGTTATCCAGGAAAACATTGGGGATGGTTTAAAAACCGGCGCGCTTTCCCCCGATCAGTCCCAGATGTTTCTGACAACACTGAAAGGTATTCGAACAGACTATATGTCGCTGAGAGACAAAAAAGTCCACGAGAAAGAGTGGAACGCTCTTCAGGGAAGACTTGATGTGCTAGGAGATGAGGTAAACAGGGCTGCTAGCCGGACCACAAAATTTGAGGAACCAAGGAATGGGGACAGGATTCTCACACTCCAAAGGAGAATAGATGATGTAAGAGTCAGCGGGCGCTTGCCTCAGTCAGAGGGGAGAGAGTTTCAGACCAGACTGGACTCCATTCGGAGAGAATATATGCGGATGACGAATGAAGGAAGATACGCTGCGCACGAGGAGAGAGCAGACATTTCCCGTCGACTTGATTCCTTGGAAACGGATCTAAACAGGTTCCGGTAGCATTTCACGAAATTATTGAATCAACAGGCTAAGCAGCAATGCTCCCATAAATTCGATCTTAGAACAGCAGGAGAAACTGATGATGAACCCTGAACTGAACCACGAGTATCCCGAACCGGGCGAGGCCGCACTGATTGAGAAGATGGTCAAGTTGGCCGTCGAACGAATGAAGCCCCAACAGGGTCGCATTCGCCGCGGTCAGCATGCCAAAACGACAGGTTGTGTCAGGGGGGAGTTCACAATCCATAACGATATAGCAGACGACTTGCGTTTTGGAATCTTCCAGAAGCCAAATCAGGTATATCAGGCGATCATCCGCTTCTCTAATTCCTCGGAATCGATCAACCCTGATGGTATGGGTGATGCGCGGGGGATGGCCATCAAGTTGTTGGATGTGACAGGTACCCCGGCAACTCCCGACACTGATAATCGCTGTCAGGATTTTTTGACCATCAACTTCCCGGTCTTCCCGTTCGCAACACCGGCTGAATTCGTGGATTTCTTCGACATCCGCGCGATGCCTTTCGTAGGTGATCCGCTGGCTGCGGCCTGGCTTGCTCTTTCCAATTACCGTCACCTGAATATCGCCAGGGAGATCCTGGGCGAAATCGTCACCAGCCCACTGGAACTGACGTATTGGAGCGGCTCGCCTTACTGGCTCGGCTCACCGGCAACAGCCAACGGCCACGCAGTTAAATACACGCTTGTGCCCAGATTCGAAGAGACGGGGCCGCTTCAAGATCCTAACAGCATGCCCGACGATTATTTGAACCAGGCCCTGGCGCGGCACTTGATAACACGCGAAGCTGTCTTTGAATTCAGGGTTCAAACCCAGACTGATCCTATTGCGATGCCTGTCGAGGACGTGTCGGTCGTATGGGATGAATCTGTCTCCAAGCCGATTCCTGTAGCCTCACTCAAGATTGGTATGCAGGACGTCGATTCGCCCGAGGGAAGGTCATTGGCCGAGGAATGCGAGACGATGGCTTTCTCACCCTGGAATGCCCTCGCTGAGCATCGGCCGATGGGGGGAATAAACAGGCTGCGTCAGGCGGTTTATTTGGCCAGCCAGGCTAAGAGAGCAGTAAAGGGCTAGGATCGAGCAGGACTGGATATCCTGGGAGGGAGCAACGTTGTAACGGGGATTGAGGTCCCGGTCGATCTTCCGCACGATGCCGTATATCTCGATGATCGTCTCAATCGGTATGTATAGCGTCAGTCGTCCGCACATTATTTCACATTCACGTTCTTGATTCCGGCCGGCCGCCATGAAGGTGGTATCACATGGCTCCCGGCCTTTTCTTTCCCTGGTAGCAGTGTACCAAACGTCACGACCATACTCCCGTACTTCCGGTTGACCTCATCCATGGCCTTGGTGGCAAAGAGCTTTTTCCGCTCATCCTCGAACAACGGTAACTGCTCGACCTCATGCCGAAGGTTGGATAGGCTGACTCCCAGGAGCCGCACAGGCTGCTCCAACTCGACGGTGTTGAGTATTCCCAGGGCTGCCTTGTATATTTCGTCACTCTGGTTGGTATGTGACCTCAACGTGGTCTGCTTACCCCAACTGGAGAAGAAGTCTGCGTAGCGGACATACAGGCTGATGGTTTTACCGGCCACGTTGTAACGCCTGGCCCGGCTGCCGACCATCTCCGAGAGCTGTAACAGGAAGCGACGGATCTCCTGGGGGTCGTCGATGTCCTTCTCCAGGGTGCTGGAGTGGCCGACACTCTTTACGTGATCTTCCTCGCCGTAGGGTATCACCGGGGAGTCGTCGATCCCCTGTCCCATCAACTTGAGGCGGCTGCCGATAATACCGAACTTCCTAGTCAACCGGGCTTCGTCACAACGTCCCAGTTCTCCGCAGGTGTAGAGGCTCATCATATTCAGGTGTCGCTCCATCTTCTTGCCAATGCCGCAGAGCTCCTTGATCGGCAGGCGTTCCAGTACACGCGACACGTCCTCGGGCATGATGACGGTCAGTCCGTCCGGTTTCTGCATATCACTGGCCAGCTTCGCCAGGAGCTTGTTGGGTGCGATGCCGATGGAACAGGTAATGCCAAAGCTGTGTCTGATACGGGCCTTAATGAGATAGGCAATATTCACTGCACTGTCGAAGATGGAAAGGGAGTGGGTGACATCCAGCCAGGACTCATCAATGCTGAAAGCCTCTACCTCGGGCGTGTAGTCGCGGAATATCTCGTTGATCATGGTGGAGGTGTGGGTGTACTTCCTGTTATCGCCCACCACTATGATCAGTTCCGGACAAACCCGTTTCCCTTCCCAGATCGCCATGCCTGTCTTGACACCTTTGGCCCTGGCCTCATATGAGCTGGTGGTGATGACCGTCCGATGACCGCCACCGACAACGGCTATCGGCTTGCCGCGCAGGTCAGGGTTGGCCTGCTGTTCTACAGAGGCGAAAAAGGCGTTCATATCGATATGGAGGATGGTGCGCATAGATGTTGTCCACAAATTATGTTGGTAACCTTGTTTATGGATTATAGCAAACGGTGGATATTATGGCGAGAAGGTTGGTTTGAACAGATTTTGGGCAGAAAGGCTATCGCGCGATTACTTTTTTAATGAAGACTCATTCCAATGTCATTTCGCCTCATTTTCTGGTATGTAAACACAATTAAACACAGCACCAAGACCGTTATGCAGATTGAAAGGAGTGTAAGACCAAAGAGCAGTATATAGGATCAGCGTCTGGTGAAGAAGGATTTTGGGGGCGCTGGCAGAACTACATACAGACTGGCCACGGCGGCAATGTGGGACTCAAGAGCCGAGATCCGAGCGATTATCAGGTTTCGATCCTGGAGGTTGCAGGTACATCTGCAACAACTGATGATATTCTGACCATGGAAGGCCGGTGGCAGTCTAAACTGCAAAGCAGGGAAATGGGGCTGAACCGCAATTTGTCACGTTAAGACTACAACCGAACCAAAGCGGCATCGGATGAGCAACTGCAACACATACTATAACCCGGTCTGGCCATCCCCCCGATTTGGAGGTTGACCGGGGTCTGGTCAACAAAGAAGTTGGTCTCGGAAGAATATGACAGCAAAAATATTTCAAACATTCAGGGAATTACGTGACGATTTAGGCAAGATAGATGCCTCGTTTGCTTACATTGCCTTGTCTTTAAAACACCTTGATTACAGTGCATCTCAGTCGGCAAATCGGCTCAACTTCCTGGAGGAAGTTGCGGAGCGTCATTCAATTAGAGTTCTTCTCCAGAATGATGATGATCCACAGAAAAACGTTTACTTTTCTGCGGCTGTTGCAGTCCATTCCGAATGGGATCGCTTTTTATTTGGGCTTATGGATGAATTAAGTGATTTCAATTATGAGCCTATTGACAAGGGGCGTAGACGTGATGGTGAATCAAGGCTGGCATTCTTTCTTCGATCCATGAAAGTAATTGCTCCAAACAAATTAGACGAATTACCGCAACCACTTATCGAACTATGTGAATACTTAAGACTCCTTAGAAATTATTATGCTCATCGTCTCACTACGCCTCAAAAGGAATGCGTAGAACTGTTTAATAAAATAAGCAAAAAAATCAATACTTGGCCGAGTAAATTCGGAAATCTTAAATTTTCATCTGAGTGTTGTCAGCCTGCGTTTGATGATGTGCTCATCTTGACAATAGCCGTAAAACTTCTTGCAGAGGAAATATGTACCCGATTGGCTCCAGTCCCTGACGTATTGTTGGAGCATCCAGCAACAAAAGATTTTATTGCCCGTGAAAAAAGCCCCATGCCTGAAAGTCGTTTTCAATTGTTCCTGAATGATCGGTTCGGTCTTGATAGGATTACTGCTAATCAACTTTCTAAAAAACTAGTGAATAAGGCGTTGGTGTAGTGGTCGCATACCCCCTCGATGTGCACTCGAACCAGCTTCGAGAGTAGATCAAGGGCGAGGAGCTTGGTTCGATTCCAACACGCCTTTCCAAAAAAGATGAAGTTACCAACCAGGAAAATGGACACCGGCCGCCCATAGGAACCGGACGGGCGAGTATTTCCCGAACCGTTGAACAGAGGAGAAAATATGCCACCGACAGGCGAAGAAATCCGGAGAGTACTTCTGGAAGTAATCAGTGAATACTCCGACAGAGATGCATCGTTTCAGTCCGGTACAATTTTAGGTGAATCTCAACGCAGACTCGGAATCAATCATAATGTAAGCATGGAACAAGCGTTACTGACACTATGGCATGATCTGTTTAGAACTGGTTACCTTGCGTGGGGCTATAATCTTTCCAATCCGGACCCCCCATTTTGCCACCTTACAGACCAAGGGAGGCGAACCTTACAGCATTTAAGCCGTGATCCTGCTAATCCTGATGGATATCTTCATCATTTAAACCAAACAGCCACATTAAATCCAATTTCAAATTCTTATCTAAAAGAGGCTCTCATATCTTTTAACACCAACTGTTATAAAGCTGCTGCGGTTATGATAGGGGCTTCAGCGGAAAGTATTGTGCTTGAGTTGAGAGACACGCTGGTAGCTAAGATTATTTCTTTGAGCAGAACACCAGCTAAGGACCTGGAAGATTGGAGAATCAAGAAGGTTCTAGATTCATTAAAAAAGGAGATCGACGCAAAACGGCCCTTAATTCTCACTCCATTATGGGAAGCCTACCAAGGCTATTGGTCTGCTTTTACGCAGCAAATACGTACCGTTAGAAACGATGCTGGTCATCCTACAAATATTGACCCAGTGACAGAAGAGTCCGTTCATGCATCGCTTCTTATTTTTCCGGAATTAGCAAAGCTCGCAAATGACTTGTCATCTTGGATTACAACACATTACACATAGTTAAATATCAAATTGTTTGCTAAAAGTGGGTGGGTTTTATAATCGGAAAAATTCCATAACTGTAACGTTTGAACCAATGTAGTCTAATTTACAGGAGGCTTTGAAATGGCAAATGTACCATCCAAAATAGAAACCGCTTTGAAAATACTAGACATCTTTGTCAACCACTTTAATTGCAGGGCCTCACACGTATTAAGAGTGAACAACTTTTTGGCGGTATGGCACAAAAAAGGGCTGCATTGGGATGATTTTATTCCAGGAATGGAATTCGCCGCAGAGCAAAAATGGGTTGAGATATTGCCTAACGGTTACTCCTTCAAATTAACAGAAGAAGGTTTTGCAACATCGCCGCAACAAAATTCTGAAATAAACGCTAAACCGGCCATTGTAAATAAGAATTACATTAGCATTGGTCAGGCAATTAACTCGCCAATTACCCAGGGTATCAACTCAACTCAAACTGTAACGACCAATTACACACCTATTTCAAAAGACGAGCTGGTAGACTTCGTCAATTCTTTTCGAGAGCATATCTCAGATTTAAAACTTTCGACCCAAGAAGAAAGAAAAGTAAACGCTCAATTGGCCACAATTGAAGCCCAATTACTCGACGAACCAAATCCTGAAGTATTAAAACAAACCTTTGCCTCCATTAAAAACATTACTGAAGGTGCTATTGGAAGTCTTCTAGCAACAGCCGCACAACCAGGAGTATGGGCTGCAATTCAATCTTTTCTCTCTAGTTGTTAACCCACGAATGAGCCAGAAGGGACGCAGGTGAGTTTACTGACTTGTCGAGAGAGAAGAACAATGTCCAACTCTTATTAGGCCCCTGTCTGTCAATAGGCAAAATGGTGCCTTGACGATTTTGACTCTTTTTATTGCATGAATCGGTTCAACAGCATCCAGCGCCAAGACCGGCCCAATAGCCGCCTCTCTCAAGAGATATTCGAAAGGATCGCCCGTGAGGGAAGAAAATTTGGATTAGGCTTAGTACTTTCTTCTCAACGTCCATCGGAACTTTCACAGACTGTTCTGGCTCAATGCAATACATTTATTCTTCATCGGCTTGTAAATGATAAAGATCAGGACCAGGTTAAACGACTGGTCCCAGATAATGTAGGTGCACTCCTCGACGAACTTCCAAATCTACCAACTCGGAAAGCAATCATGCTCGGTTGGGCAACACAGATTCCTGTAATCATGAATGTTCGTGAACTTCCGGACAGTCAGCGACCACACTCAGCCGACCCACAATTCTGGGATGTTTGGACTAGAAGTAAAAAAGGTGAACGACTGATGAATTGGGATAAAATCGCTGACGAGTGGCAGGAAAGCTGACAAGCCCGGAGGGGGCGCTAGAAAGCATATCAGAGGTTCAATGCTCGAGATTTCAAAAATATAAAACACATAATTTCCAACTCACGGCTGGACCGGTCCTAAACCCGACCGATCAGCCTTGCGTTTTACATGCAGAAAAGGACCCACAACCCAATGATCGAAGACATCAAAAAAACCCTTTGGGCCACCGCCGACAAGCTGCGCGCCAACATGGACGCTGCCGAATACAAGCATGTCGTGCTTGGCCTCATCTTTGTCAAATACATCTCCGACACCTTTCAGACCCGCAGTAACGAACTTACGGAACGCTTTGCTGATCCTGATGACGAGTATTACATTCAGGATGCAGATTCTGCTGGAATAGTAAGCGAGCTGGAAGACCGTGACTACTACCGGGAAGTCAACGTCTTCTGGGTGCCGGAAGCTGCGCGCTGGGAAAACCTGCGGGCACAGGCCAAGCAGCCCGATATCGGCAAACGCATCGACGATGCCCTGACACTGATCGAGACCGAAAACCCCAAACTCAAAGGTATCCTCGACAAACGCTATGCCCGCGTGCAACTTCCTGATGGCAAGCTGGGCGAACTTGTGGATATGGTTTCTACCATCGGATTTGGGACCACCGGGCAGAGTGCCCGCGACCTGCTCGGCCAGGTGTATGAATATTTTCTCGGCCAGTTTGCCAGTGCCGAAGGCAAGCGTGGCGGCCAGTTCTACACCCCTGCCAGTATCGTTAAGACGCTGGTATCCATACTCGCACCGCATCAGGGACAGGTCTATGACCCCTGCTGCGGTTCGGGCGGCATGTTTGTGCAATCGGAAAAATTCATCGAAGCACATGGCGGCAAGATCGGTGATGTGTCTATCTACGGCCAGGAATCCAACCCAACCACCTGGCGGCTGGCGGCGATGAACCTCGCCATTCGCGGTATCGACTTCAACCTGGGCAAAGAACCTGCCGACACCTTTGTCCGCAACCAGCACCCCGATTTGCGCGCCGACTTCGTGCTGGCCAACCCTCCCTTCAATATTTCCGACTGGTGGCATGGCAGCCTGGAAGGCGACCCGCGCTGGGTGTATGGCACACCGCCGCAAGGCAACGCCAACTACGCCTGGCTGCAACATATCCTCTACCACTTAAAAGCTCAGGGTAGAGGCGGTATCGTACTGGCCAACGGCTCCATGTCCTCCAGCCAGAACTATGAGGGCGATATCCGCCGCGCCATGGTCGAGGCCGACAAGGTGGAGGTCATGGTTGCCATGCCGGGCCAACTGTTCTTCAATACCCAGATCCCGGCCTGCCTCTGGTTTCTGGTCAAACAGAAGAGCAGGCGTCAGGGTGAAGTGCTGTTCATCGACGCCCGCAAACTGGGCACCATGATCAGCCGGGTGCAGATCGAGTTTACCGATACCGATATCCAGAGAATCGCCGACACCGTCCTTGCCTGGCGTTGTGATGGTGAAGCCAATGTCGAATATGCCGACGTGGCCGGCTTCTGCCGGAGTGTGACGCTGGCCGAGATCGCCGAGCATGGTCATGTCCTGACACCGGGGCGCTATGTGGGTGCTGAGGCGGTTGAGGATGATGACGAAGCTTTTGTTGAGAAAATGCAGCGGTTGACTGAGACTCTGGGTGAACAGATGGCCAAGGGTGCGGAACTTGATGGGCTGATCCGGAAGAAGCTGGGAGGGCTGGGGTATGAGTTCTAATTCGCCCATTCAGTCTGAGTTTCCCATAACCCCGATTGGGTTTGGCGCAAATTTTATTTCTGGATATGCCTTTAAGAGCCAGGATTTCTGCGAAAAAGGGCTTCCGGTTATAAAAATCAAAAACATTCAGGATCGGATCGTTACTACTGCTAGCTCTCAGTGCGTACTACCTGATCTAATTACGGAGAAACTGAAAAAGTTCCTACTGGATAACGGCGATGTACTTATTGCAATGACAGGGCAAGGCAGCGTTGGTCGTGTAGGCAGGCTTCAATGCGTAAAAAATATGCGCCCTGCGATGAACCAACGAGTTGGAAAGTTTGTCGCAGATGAGGCGTCACTTCACAAAGATTTTTTGTATTACGTCATAAGTTCAGAAACTTTTGAGAACCATTTATTTGCTATGGGATCTGGGAGTGGCCAGCCGAACCTGAGTCCAGCCGCGATTCTGTCGGTTGGTATTCCTCAGCCTGCATACCAGGAACAAGTTGCAATCGCGGAAATATTGAATGCTCTTGACGACCGCATCGCCCTCCTCTGCGACACCAACACCACCCTCGAAGCCATCGCCCAAGCCTTGTTCAAATCGTGGTTTGTGGACTTCGACCCCGTCCGCGCCAAACAGGAAGGCCGCGAACCGGAAGGCATGGACGCCGACACCGCCGCGCTCTTCCCCGATAGCTTCGAGGAATCGGAACTGGGGTTGGTGCCGAAGGGGTGGCGGGTTGGAACGGTTGCAGATATTGGTGAGGTCATTTGCGGTAAAACACCACCGACATCGGAACCTGCAAATTACGGCGATGATGTTCCGTTTATCACGATACCAGACATGCACAATCTTTTAGCCGTCACTTCAACCAACAGGTCATTATCAACGCTTGGTGCTAATACACAGAAGAAGAAAACGCTACCACCTGGATCAATTTGTGTGTCTTGTATCGCAACGGCTGGCCTTGTAGTGCGAGTAACGACGCCATCACAAACAAATCAGCAAATAAATAGTGTGGTGCCATTTACAAAATGGGGCTATTCCTTCCCACTCTTTACCCTCAGACGAATTGGCGATGCCGTGCGTGCTGGTGGTTCTGGTGGTTCGGTTTTTCATAACCTGAGCAAGTCAGGATTTGAAAAATTAAAAGTCTTGTTCCCTATTGAACAACTTACCGTTGTTTTTGGTGAAATCATTGAACCTATTATTGAGAAAATCATTAAGAATCAAAAGCAAGCCCAAACCCTCGCCACCCTCCGCGACACATTGCTCCCCCGCCTGATCTCCGGCCAGTTGCGCCTGCCGGATGTCGAAGCACTCATTGAGGAGGCCACCGCATGAGTTATCAGCCCCCCTACACCATCACACCACAAATATTGCAGCGGGTAGCAGAGATCGTCGAGCTGTTGGCCCGTTGGTCGGTGTCAGGTGACTCTGCCCTGTCGCCGCAGTTGCGGCGCAACAACCGTATCCGCACCATTCAGGCATCGCTGGCCATCGAAAACAACACCCTGAGCATCGAGCAGGTGACCGCCGTACTGGAAGGGAAGCAGGTGCTCGGCTTGCCGCGCGAAATTCAGGAGGTGAAGAACGCCTTTGCCGCCTATGAACAGTTGCCGGAGTGGCAACCTCATGCCAGCGCAGATCTGTTGGCAGCGCATGGCCTGCTGATGGCTGGTCTGGTGGATGAAGTCGGTACGTTCCGTACTGGCGGTGTCGGAGTTTACAACGACAAGGGACTGGTGCATATGGCGCCGCCCGCTGCTCGTGTCGCCGGGCAAATGTCTGATTTGCTGGCCTGGCTGGCATCGGCGCCGGTGCATCCTTTGATTGCCAGTTGCGTGTTCCATTACGAATTTGAGTTTATCCACCCTTTTGCCGATGGCAATGGCCGCATGGGGCGTTTGTGGCAAACGCTGATCCTGAGCCAGTGGCAGCCGATGCTGGCGTATCTGCCGGTTGAATCGTTAATCAGATTTCGACAGGTTGCCTATTATCAGGCCTTGGCAGAGTCGGACAAGACGGGAAATTCAACAGTTTTTATCGAGTTCATGTTGCAGGCGTTACAGGATACCCTAACGGAAGCCCTTTCAAAAACGTCGGTGAAAGCGTCGGTGAAAACGTCGGTGAAAATCATTGCCGAGCTGCGACAGAACGGTTTGCTGACCATTCCGGAACTCGCCAAAATCATCGGCGTCACAACCCGATCCATTGAACGTAATCTGCAAAAGCTGCAGGAGGAAGGAAGGTTGCGTCGGGTCGGGGCAGACAAGGGCGGCCATTGGGAGGTAGTGAAGTGACTGAAATAAGCCGACTAATCGTTTGTCGCCGACATCTCGGAACGGATGGGCTACCTCTCGGCACTTGAGCCGGAGCAAGGACGCTCCCCCCAAGTCACCCCTCAAGTCACCCCCCAAGTCGAGCGGCTGATGGAGACGCTGGTTGGCGACATGTCCCGAGACCAATTACAAATGGCCATTGGCCTGCAAGACCGCAAGTCGTTCCGCGAGCTCTATCTTGCACCGGCATTGGCGGCCGGATTGATCGAGATGACCATTCCTGAAAAACCGAACAGCCGGTTGCAAAAATACCGGTTGACTGACCTGGGCAAATCGTGGCTGTCACAAAGGGATGAGCAGATTTGTAGGTTGGGGTGAACTGTTGTATCGTGAACCCCAACATTACGACGCTGGCAAGACTAAAACCGTTGGGGTTCGTTGCTCTTACCCCAACCTACGAAAACAGGCGTGGGAATATGAACTATAGGCGGGCAAAAACTGAAGGTGGCACCTATTTTTTCACGGTCACGCTGGCTGACCGGAGGAAATCGGCACTTGTGGAACATGTTGATCTGCTCCGTTCTGCCATCCGTCTGGTAAAAGAACGGCATCCATTCACTATCGACGCAATTGTAATAATGCCAGAACATCTTCACACGATCTGGACTTTACCAAAAGGGGATAAAGACTACCCAACTCGATGGGCACTCATCAAAGCTGGTTTCTCCCGTGCTTTGCCGAAGGGCGAGGCGATAAGTGAGAGTCGCCTCGCCAAGGGTGAGCGTGGAATCTGGCAACGTCGTTACAGGAGCATCAAATTCGTGATGACGAGGATTTTGCACGACATGTTGATTACATCCATTTCAACCCGGTAAAGCACGGTCATGTGGCGAGCCCGATTGACTGGCCATTTTCTTCAATTCATCGGTTTGTAGCAGCGGGGACATTACCGACTGATTGGGGGGCATCTGAAGAGATTTCGGGTAAATTTGGAGAATAAGAATCGTTGGGGTTCGTTGCACTTACCCCAACCTACGAAAAATACGCTTCTGTAGGTTACGGGTGAACGGTCGTATTGTGAACCCCAACATTACGTCGCTGGCAAGATTAAACCGTTGGGGTTCACGGTGAGACTGTTCACCACCAACCTACGATAATGAATTACGAAACCCTCGGAGAAACCATGACCGAAGACCAACTCGAACAGGAAACCATGGGCTGGCTGGCCGAAGCCGGCTACAGCCATTGCTACGGTCTGGACATTGCCCCGGATGGCTCTGCACCTGAGCGCAGCAACTACAACCAGGTGCTGCTGGTAGGCCGACTGCGGGAGGCGATCAACCGGCTGAACCCTTTGGTACCTCCAGTGGCACGCATTGATGCCCTGCAACAAGTGCTGAACCTGGACACGCCGGTGCTGCTGGCTGCCAATCGCGCCTTCCACCAACTGCTGGTCAATGGTGTTCCGGTCGAGTATCAGAAGGATGGCGAGACACGCGGCGACTTTGTGCGGTTGATCGACTTTGCCGAGGTAGAGGCGAACGAATGGATGGCGGTGAACCAGTTTTCCGTCAAGGGTGCAAAGTACACCCGCCGCCCGGACATCATCCTGTTCATCAACGGCCTGCCGCTGGTGCTGCTGGAGTTGAAGAATCCTGCCGACGAGAAGGCCGACATCTGGAAGGCCTACGATCAGATCCAGACCTATAAAGAGCAGATACCGGATGTCTTCCAGTACAACGAACTGCTGGTAATCACGGACGGAACCGAGGCGCGCCTGGGTTCGCTCTCTGCCAACGTCGAACGCTTTATGGCCTGGCGTACTATTGACGGCCTGACGCTTGACCCGCTCGGCCAGTTTAACGAGCTTGAGACGCTGATTCGTGGTGTGCTGGCCCCGGCCTTTCTGCTGGATTTTCTGCGCTTCTTTGTGCTGTTCGAGGATGACGGCACCCTGGTCAAGAAGATCGCCGGGTATCACCAGTTCCACGCGGTACGTTCGGCCATTGAGCAGGTAATTGCGGCATCCCGCCCTGGCGGTGATCAGAAAGGGGGCGTGGTCTGGCATACCCAGGGATCGGGCAAGAGCATCACCATGACCTGCTTTGCAGCGCGGGTGATGCGCGAGGCGGCGATGGAGAATCCCACCATCGTGGTCATTACCGACCGCAACGATCTGGACGGGCAACTGTTCGGGGTATTCTCTCTGTCGCAGGAGTTGCTGCGTGAACAGCCGGTACAGGGTGAAACGCGGCAGGACCTGCGGGCCAAGCTGGCCAACCGGCCATCGGGGGGGATCGTCTTTGCCACCATCCAGAAGTTCATGCCGGGGGAGGATGAAGACAGCTTCCCGGTCCTGTCCGACCGCCACAACATCGTGGTGATCGCCGATGAGGCCCACCGCACCCAGTACGGCTTTGAAGCCAGGTTCAAGGGCGATTCCAAGGGGTATCAGGTGGGCTATGCCCAGCATCTGCGCGATGCGCTCCCTAATGCAACCTTTGTGGCTTTTACCGGCACCCCTGTAGCATCCGAAGACCGCGACACACGGGCCGTGTTTGGCGATTACATCAGTATCTACGACATGCAGCAGTCCCGCGACGATGGGGCGACTGTGGCGATCTATTTTGAATCACGCCTGGCAAAGTTGGGGTTGAAAGAAGACATGCTGGCGGACATCGACGCCGAGGTGGACGAACTGGCGGAAGATGAAGAGGACGATCAGCAGGCCCGGCTCAAGAGCAAATGGACGGCGCTGGAAAAGGTAGTCGGTGCCGAACCGCGTATCAAGCAGGTGGCGGCTGACCTGGTGGCACACTTTGAAGAACGCAGCCAGGCCCAGACCGGTAAGGCGATGGTGGTCGCCATGAGCCGCGACATCTGCGTCCATCTCTATAACGCCATCATTGACCTGCGCCCGGAGTGGCACGACGAGGACCCGGAAAAAGGCGTGATCAAGGTCGTGATGACCGGCTCAGCCAGCGACAAGCCATTGCTGCGACCGCATATCTATTCCAAGCAGGTCAAGAAGCGCCTGGAAAAACGCTTCAAAGATCCGGACGATCCGATGCGACTGGTGATCGTGCGGGATATGTGGCTGACCGGTTTCGATGCCCCCTGTGTGCATACGATGTATGTGGACAAGCCGATGAAGGGGCACAACCTGATGCAGGCCATCGCCCGCGTCAACCGGGTGTTTCGGGACAAGCAGGGCGGACTGGTGGTGGATTACATCGGCATCGCCAATGACTTGAAACAGGCGCTCAAGGAATATACCAACAGCAAAGGCCGTGGCCGGCCGACTGTCGATGCCCACGAAGCGTATGCGGTGCTGGAAGAGAAGCTGGACATCCTGCGCGGCATGCTGCATGAGTTCGACTACAGCGGCTTTCTCACCGGCGGCCACGGCATCCTGGCCAAGACTGCCAATCATGTCCTGGGGATCAAGGACGGCAAGAAACGCTTTGGCGATACCGCGCTGGCCATGTCCAAAGCCTTTACGCTCTGCTGCACTCTTGATGAAGCCAAGGCCGTGCGCGAAGAGGTGGCCTTCTTCCAGGCGGTCAAGGTGCTGTTAACCAAGCGGGAGATCAGCACCAAGAAGCGCACCAATGAAGAGCGCGAGCTGGCGATCCGCCAGATCATCGGCTCGGCGCTGGTCTCGGAAGAAGTGGTGGATATTTTCCAGGCGGTAGGTCTGGACAAGCCGAATATCGGCATCCTGGATGATAACTTCCTGAATGACGTGCGCAACCTGCCGGAACGCAATCTGGCGGTGGAACTGCTGGAGCGACTGCTGGAAGGTGAGATCAGGGCGCGCTTTGCCACGAACGTAGTGCAGCAGACCAAGTTTTCGGAACTGCTGGCCAACGTCATCCTGCGCTATCAGAACCGGGCCATCGAAACCGCCCAGGTGATTGAAGAACTGATCGCCATGGCCAAGAAGTTCAAGGAAGCCATCGGCCGGGGCGAGGAACTCGGACTCAATAACGATGAACTGGCCTTCTATGATGCACTGGCCAACAATGAAGAAGCGGTCCGCGAGATGGGTGACGAGATCTTGAAGAAGATTGCCCACGAACTAGCAGAGAGCCTGCGCCAGAACATCAGCGTAGACTGGTCGGTGCGGGATAACGTGCGGGCCAAGCTGCGGCTGATGGTGAAGCGGATTCTGCGAAAGTACAAGTATCCGCCACACCGGCAGGAAGCAGCGGTGCAACTGGTACTGGATCAGGCGGAGACGCTGAGTGCGGAGTGGTAGGAGTAGCCGTCACCAAACATCTACTGATTCCCTTATCCAATCTTAACCTATCTAACATCAAGAGCAATTTCACTAAGGAAATCTTTGTCGAAACGTCGATACAGAACTGGCCTCAATTAACAACCTGAGACTAGCATGATCAACCATCAATTAATCTACTAAATTTCTTCCATTGGAGGAGGATAGATTTAGATATAGAGCTAAAACTCCATCCACGGAAATTGCCCAAGACAAAAGAAAAAGCCCCTGATTTCTCAAGGGCTTTTGACTTTGTCCGGATGGGGCCGGACCGTTATGGTGGAGGTGAGGGGAATCGAACCCCTGTCCGAAAGACCTACAAACTGAATTACTACACCGTTAGTCAATTGCTCGATTTAGCCGGTGTGCTGCGCACTTGACAAAGCAGCAAACCGGCGGTCCCGTTGATCTCGGGTCACGCTACGGGCGTCGCGCATCCCTATCCGGTAGTGAATGACGCCCCCGTTTTACCACCGGCATCTCAATTGGGGGCGCCTGTTAAGCAGCTAGTGCAACAGGAGTGTTGTAGTTGTCGGCAATTAAGCCGTTGCAGGTTTATTAAGGTCGGCCGCCTGCCCCGACCCGGTGCAATCCAGAAATTCACTCCCCCGTCGAAACCTTTACACCCCCATGAAAATCTGTGACTCAGGACCTGGAAACTGGGACTTGGGATCGGGGATCGGAAAAGTCAAAAGCCTTTACTGATCCCTGTTCCCAGACTTTTCTGATCCCTGTTACCCGTTACCCGTTCCCTGTTCCCTGTTCCCTGTTCCCTGTTCCCTGTTCCCTGATTTTACTGATCCCGGCCTTTACTCCCTGTTCCTGCTCTTCATCACCTGCGATATCTCACGCTGGCTGTCCTTCTTCTTCATGTCCTCGCGCTTGTCGTACATCTTCTTGCCTTTGCCAAGCCCGATTTCAACCTTTACCAGCCCGTCCTTGAAGTACAGCCGAAGCGGAATTGCCGAAAAACCCTGCTCGCGGATCCGGCCGTAGATCCGGTCGATTTCCTTGCGATGCAGCAGCAGTTTGCGGTTGCGATCGGGCTGATGATTCTGGAGGTTGCCGAACTCGTAGTGGGAGATGGTGAGATTATGCAGAAACGCCTCACCGTCGCGCACCAGCATGAAGGATTCGTTCAGGCTGGCCTTGCCGGCCCGCAGGGACTTGACCTCCGTGCCTTTGAGCACCATACCGGCCTCGAGCTTCTCCTCGATGAAGTAGTCGTGATAGGCCTTTTTGTTATTGCAGATCAGTTTCTCACCCATAACTGGTGTTATCATAACAGACTGTCCCTGCAAAGGGAATGCAATCTTTTGCAGCCGGAATGTTTCCGGATCGTAACGATTAGGTATTCAAATACAGGTATTTGGCGATTGACAAACACGCCGTGCAGGTCTATAAACAGCATATATCCTCGTTAGCGGAGGCGTTTGCACAAACACAGGCTACTGCCCAAAAATGTCGAAAGACGCCAATGGGTAGACCAGGTATTGTCGGCTTAAGGCTTTACCTAAGGTAGCTGGTTCTTTTAGTACGTTAGAAGATTTAACTTCGTTAACGTACTTATCCTGTTTATCAGGGCAACCTACGTTGTGCACTGCCAAAAGTCAACCAGTGGGGAATCGGTTCTTCTGCGTGCGCACAAAGGCCTTTTCTCTGAAAAGGCCTTTTTTTTATTTTTCCGGGATGACAGCATGACATCAGAATTCAGCGAAATATACCTGAGCAGCGTCATCGGACGCTCGGTCATCAATAGTAATGGCGACGAGCTCGGCATCCTGCGCGATCTTGTCATGGTGCCGGGCGAGGTCTTTCCCGAGGTTTCGCACATCGTCTTCAAGTCGCGCAAGGGCTTGAAATCGCTGCCCTGGAGCGAGGTCTCACTATTTACCCATGTGGTGATTTCCGCCATCGGTGTCAACCTGCCCGGTCTCAGGCCCTACGAAGCCGGTGAGGGAGAGATCCTGGTCAAACGCGACCTGCTGGACAAGCAGATCGTGGATGTAGACGGCGCCAAGGTCGTTCGTGTCAATGACATCAAGCTGGGCAAATTTCATGACAAGCTCTGTATCTTCAGCGTTGACATAGGGTTTCGCGGCCTGCTGCGGCGGCTGGGCTACGAACGCTTCGGTGAAAAGATGGCCGGCCTCCTGCGCAAGGAGATCATGGCGACCGAGATCAGCTGGGAGTATGTTCAACCGCTGGAAACCCATTCATCCAAGCTGGCGCTTAACATCGCCCGCAACCAGATGAACGAGATGCATCCGGCCGACCTGGCCGATATTATCGAAAGCATCCCGATCCAGAACATCCGAACGGTGCTGGACTCCATCGACGCCGAGACCACCGGCGACACCCTCTACGAGCTGGAATCAGATATGCGTAACGTCGTCATCAGCCAGATGGATGACGAAGAGGTTTCCGATATCCTGGAGGAGATGGAGCCGGACGAAGCGGCCGACGTACTCAACGACCTGCCTGAGAAGAAGGCCCAGGAACTTCTGGATATGATGGACCAGGAGGATGCCGAGGACATCCAGGAACTGCTGGAGCACGAAGAGGATTCGGCCGGAGGCCTGATGACCCCCGACTACTTCCGGCTGTCAACCGATATCACGGTCGGACGGGCCCTGGAGATGGTGCGCGAAGTGGCCGATGAGGTGGAAACGGTCTATTACGGCTATGTTGTGGACGCCGATGATCGCCTGGAGGGGGTTGTCTCACTCAAGACCCTGCTGCTCAATCCGCCCGAAAGCCACATCACCGAGGTCATGGAGGAGAATGTCAAGTTCGTGCATGTGGACGCCGAACCGGAAGACATGCTGGAGATTCTCACAAAATATGATCTGATCGCCGTTCCGGTTCTGAACGAACTGGAGTGCATGGTCGGAATTGTCACTGTCGATGACGTGCTGGCCCATTACCTGCCGCTGATCATCAAAAACAAGCGTCGTTAGGGCGGAATCAAGGCCACCGGATATGTTCAACAGTATTTCACAATTCAGGTTTTTAAAACCGCTCAAGAGCTTCAGCTTCCGGAATGTCATGATATTCCTGGCCATCCTCGGTCCCGGCATCATCACGGCCAATGTGGACAACGACGCCGGCGGCATTACCACCTACTCACTGGCGGCGGCCAACTATGGCTATTCCATCCTCTGGATGATGATCCCCACCACGATTGCCCTGGTGGTGGTCCAGGAGATGTGCGCCCGCATGGGGGCCGTGACCGGCAAAGGACTTTCCGACCTGATCCGGGAATCCTTCGGCGTCAAGGTTACCTTTTACGTCATGATCGCCCTGCTGCTGACCAACATGGGCAACTCCATATCCGAGTTCGCCGGCATCGCGGCCAGCCTGGAGATCTTCGGCATCAGCAAATATATCTCGGTGCCGGTCTGCGCCATCCTGGTCTGGCTGCTGATCGTCAAGGGCTCCTACAAGGTTGTGGAAAAGGTTTTCCTGGTGGCCTGCCTGGTCTATATCGCCTACCCCATCGCCGCCTTTATGGCCGGTCCCCAGTGGAACATTGTCCTCAAGGCGACTGTCACCCCGACCTTCAAGTCGGACAGCGCCTACCTGATGACGTTGATCGGTATTGTCGGCACGACAATCGCACCCTGGATGCAGTTCTACCAGCAGGCGGCGGTGGTGGAAAAGGGCATCACCGCCGATCAGTACAATTTTTCACGGATCGATGTGATTTTCGGCTGCATCATGGCCATCGCGGTGGCTTTCTTCATGATGGTGGCCTGCGCGTCAACCATCCATCTGCATGGACTGAAGATCGAGACCGCCGCTGACGCCGCCCTGGCCCTCAAACCCCTGGTGGGTCAGCACGCCTCGGCCCTGTTCGCCTTCGGCCTGTTCAATGCCTCCATCTTTGCCGCCTGCATCCTGCCGCTCTCCACGGCCTATTACATCTGCGAAGGAATGGGCTGGGAATCAGGAGTTGACAAGGATTTCGAGCAGGCTCCCCAGTTCTTCTGGCTCTTCACGATCATCATCATCATCAGTGCCGGCCTGATCCTGATACCCGATGCCCCCTTGCTGGGCATCATGTTCATATCGCAGGTCATCAACGGTGCGGTCCTGCCGTTCGTGCTGCTCTTCATGATCAAGCTGATCAACGACAAAAAACTGATGGGCAGCTACACCAACGGGCCGACCTTCAACATCATTGCCTGGCTGACGGTTGTGATCATGATCGGGCTGACGCTGATTATGACGCTGGACATGGCCGTGCCCGGTCTGCTGAAGAGGCTGCTGTCATTTTAATACGAAACGCCCGCTGATACTGTCAGCGGGCGTTTCGGTACTCATGTATGTAACTCCGCTATTTTCTGAATTCCGCCGGCAGACCGGCCTTGTTGGCGGCATCATTCAATTCATTGTAGAATTTCAACGCCGCGTTATACTGCTTCTGGGTTTCCTTGAACTCCTGCGAAAGTCCGTCAAATCTCTCCTTGGAAATACCCCGTGGATTCTTGATCAGGCTTTCAATCTGCACAAGCTGCTGTTCAAGCCGCTTGTATTCAGCTGCGCGAGCCCTGAAATCCTGTTGCCAGACCTCGGGTTTTTTCCCGTCATACAGATCGTTGTCCGCCTTATCCTTTTTTCCGCCTCCGGCATCTTTACCGGAAGAACCCTTAGTGTCCGCACTTGCCGCAGGTGTGACCGGCTTGATATTGGGGACCGGCTCAGCCGCGCGAGAGGGAGACGGCTGGCTATCCATATCTCCACGCTTGCCCACGCTCTTGCGGTATTTTTTCGGGACCTTGGAAAAATCCTCGGTGAAATTGTAGGTGCCGTTATCGTCAATCCAGGAGTAGGTCTCGGCCGGCAACGGTGCAGCCCACAGAACAATACTTGCAAGAATAACAATCCGTTTCATAGTCTCTCCCCTCCCTGAGCGGGTCAGCCCGGAGGCCAGGCAAATTCGCGGCCGGCCAGCAGGTGAAAATGGATATGGAACACTGATTGTCCGGCCCCCTCGCCATTATTCTGGACAATGCGAAAACCGGACTCGGCGTACCCCTTCTGGCGTGCAATCTCTCCGGCAATGCGGTAAGCGTATCCTACCAGGGCCTCGTCCGCCTCGGTCATATCCAGACAATTGGCAAAATGCCGCTTGGGCAGCACCAGCAGATGCAGCGGCGCTTTGGGGCCGACATCCTCGATCACCAGCAATCGCTCATCCTCATAAACCTTTATGGAGGGAATCTCTCCCCGGATAATTTTACAGAAGATGCAGTTTTCCATCACAACCTCCTTTTCGACATGTTCCGGCAACTCCAGAAGAATTAGAAACTCGCGATTGCCATCGGCACCGGTGATGGGCGATTCGCACACACCTGACACAGCCAGACCCATCTCCAGAGCAGTGTGGCGAACAGCGTCGATAATCCGTTCATGGGCGGCCGGATCACGAACGATACCACCTTTGCCGACTTCCCCCTTGCCCACCTCGAACTGCGGCTTGATCAGGGCGATAATCCGTCCACCCGGTTTTACAAGAGCAACCGTATGCGGAAGTACCTTGGAGAGCGAGATAAACGAGGCGTCGATTACAGCCAGGTCAGGTACCCCGTCAATCTGTTCCGGCGTGAGGTGGCGGATATTGGTCTTCTCCATGCTGACCACGCGCGGGTCCTGCTGAAGCTTCCAGGCCAGCTGTCCATGCCCCACATCCACTGCAATGACCCGGATCGCCCCGGCCTGCAGCAGGCAATCGGTAAAGCCGCCGGTGGAGGCGCCCACATCCAGGGCCAGCTGGCCCTTCACATCGACGTTGAATTCCCGGAGCGCCTTTTCCAGCTTGAGCCCGCCCCGGCTGACATAGGGCAGGACATCACCCTTGATGCGGATCTCGGCATCTGCCGATATCTGCTGTCCGGCCTTGTCGATGGCATGGTCGCCCACCACCACCTGGCCGGCCATGATCAAGGCCTGGGCCTTCTCCCGTGACGGGGCCAGACCCCGCTCCACCATAAGTTTGTCAAGACGCTGTTTAGTCATCGGATGTTCACTATTACAACAAGACTACTACGAATACAATACCGTTCACGCCACGGTGAAACCGTCTTCACATCTTCCTGCCGGAGTCGACCAAGCGACTTACCGATTTCTTCAAAACGATCCATCTTCGTATTGTCACGCCACCAACTGAACATTCAGTCCCGGCACCTTCCGGAACTGCCGGTCACCGGTTAAAAAAGTAACCGGCCCCTTGATTGACAGGGCCGAGGCAGCCTGAATAGCGTCCGGTGTGCGCAGACCATGACGCGCTCTCAGGATTGTTGCCGTTTCGATGACTAGAGCGCTCACCTCAACAATCTGCAAACCGGTGGAACTGAAGAAACCGCGATAACGATCCATGTCAGCAGTATTTTGATCCCGCAGCGGTTTCACCAGGCATTCCATCAAGCTCAGTCGGGATACCGCAAATCCGGAATCCGGATACTTTTCAACAAGCGCCCGAAGAGCAGTAAGCACGTGCTGATTAAATGGCTCAACCGCCTCAACCCGGTAGATGATGATATTGGCGTCGAGAAAGAGGATCACGCTTTGTCCCATGAATCCCGATCTGCAGTAACTCGCTGGTCTATTTCCTTTTTTGTGGCTGTCCCGGACGCGGGAAGAGCAAACCACTCCATGACCGAGTGTGAATGGACGGAACTGTTTGCCTGGGCGGCTCTGGTCAGTTTTTCATACTCATCCTCGGCCAGCACCACGCAGACCGGCTGATTACGTTTGATGATGTGAACCGGTCCATTGACGAGAAGGAGCTCTACGGCCGAGATACCGTGACGTTTAAGATCATTTGCTGCAATAGCATTCATATCAGTACCCTTTCCGGTGCTTTTCAGATAGCATATCTAAAATGCCTGGGTAATTCAATGGGATAATTATTGTCGTTACCAAGTATCCGGTGGTATCGCTTCGCTCGATCACCGGCTAATGGCTGCGAACCCGCCGGGTTCGATACATTCTCAAAACAAAAAAAGCCCCGCGGCATGCCACGGGGCTTTCAAAGCTTTTTATTCACCCACCAATTGACTCTTGGTGAAGATCGTTCTCAACCAGTATCCCTCGGCCTCGATGTTCTCGCGGCCGCCTTCCTCGCGATCTACCAGGGTCACGATGCCGAGCACCTCCAGCCCCTCCTCCTTGGCGCGGTTGACCGCCTTCATGGAGGAACCGCCGGTGGTGACCACATCCTCGACGATGACGACCTTGGTCCCGGGCGGCAGGTTCTTGCGCCCCTCCAGCCATTGTCCGGTGCCGTGCCCCTTGGGCTCCTTGCGGATGATGAAGGCGTGCAGGTCCTGGCCGGCCAGATGGGCGGCGATGGAGGTGGCGGTGGCGATCGGATCGGCCCCCAGGGTGATGCCTCCGACCGCTTCAAGGCCCGGCACATCCTTGATGGCCTCGTAGAAAAGCTTGCCGGTCAGGTAGCCTCCCACGGCGTGCAGGGTGGTCTGTTTGCCGTCGAAATAGAAATCGCTCTCCCGGCCGGAAGCCAGCTTCACCAGCCGTTTTTCATAGGACAGCTCCAGAATGATCTTTTTCAGCTGTTCGCGTTCACTCATGTTCCTTGAACTCCTCTTCATGAAATAGGCCCATCTGCGGTGTCTCCGCCGGTTTGGGAAATGCGACCGGATATTCGCCGGCAAAGCAGGCCTTGCAATAACTGGTATTATTGACGCCGACCGACTGCATCAGCCCCCCTTCCGACAGATACCCCAGTGAATCCGCGGTGATATATCGGCAAATTTCATCGATGGTGTGCGAGGAGGAGATCAGCTCCTTGCGGTTGGGGGTATCGATGCCGTAGTAGCAGGGATAGCTGGTGGGGGGCGACGAGATGCGCATGTGCACCTCTAAGGCCCCGGCATCCCGCACCATCTTGACAATCTTGCGCGAGGTGGTGCCGCGTACGATGGAGTCGTCGATCACCACCACCCGCTTCCCTTTCAGCAGTTCGCGCACCGGATTGAGCTTGATCTTTACCCCGAAGTGGCGGATGGACTGGGCCGGTTCGATAAACGTCCGGCCGACGTAATGGTTGCGGATCAAACCCAGCTCGAAGGGGATACCCGATTCCTCGGCGTAACCCATGGCGGCCGGGACACCCGAGTCGGGCACGGCGATGACCACATCGGCATCCACCTTGTATTCGCGGGCCAGCTGGCGCCCCAGTTCCTTGCGGACCATGTAGACGTTCTTGCCGAAGATGGTGGAGTCGGGGCGGGCAAAATACACGAATTCGAAGATGCAGGGGGTTGGAGCGATCTTTTTGAAGGGGAACAGCGATTCGATCTCGCCATCCGGGGTACAGACGACCATCTCGCCCGGTTCGATCTCGCGCACGAATTTGGCCTCGATCAGGTCCAGCGCGCAGCTCTCGGAAGCCACCACCCAGGCATCACCCAGCTTGCCGAGGCATAAGGGGCGGAATCCGTTGGGGTCACGCACGGCAATCATGCGGCTTTCGGTCAGAAATAGCAGGCAGTAAGCGCCCTTGATGCGGTTAAGGGCCTCGACGATCCGCTCCACCAGCGAGTTGGTGCGGGCCACGGCCAACAGGTGGATGATGATCTCCGTATCCATGGTGGTCTGGAAGATGGAGCCGTAGGCCTCCAGTTCGGCCTTCAGCAGCTGGGCGTTGACCAAGTTGCCGTTGTGGGCCACCGCAATTGAGCCGCGCGAATAATCGACCATGATCGGCTGGACATTCTTCTCCACCGAGGCCCCGGCGGTGGAGTAGCGCACATGGCCGATGGCGGACTTGCCGGGCAGTTTTTTAAAGACATCCTGGTTGCTGAAGACATCCGCCACCAACCCCATACGCTTATGGGCATGGAGTCCGTTGCCGTCGGATGAGACAATGCCGCAGCTCTCCTGGCCGCGGTGCTGCAGGGCATACAGCCCGAGATAGGTCAGGTTGGCCGCTTCCTTGTGGTTGTAAATCCCGAAAACACCGCATTCTTCCTGGGGGCGAGTCAGTTTCATAGTAGATTTTTCCTCACGTAATCGGCTGCGTTCTTGTACAGGATCAGGCCGTCACCCTCTTCCGGAAGCTCTTCACGGGTCCAGCGCGGATGCTGGGTGTAGTGGACAAAGGCCTCGGGGTGCGGCATCAGCCCCATCAGGCGGCCGGTCGGGTCGCACAGGCCGGCGATGGCATTCTGGGCGCCGTTGGGGTTGGCGGGAAATTCCATGGTTGCTTCGGCATAATCCGGGCCGGAGTATTTGAGGGCTGTCAGGTGCCCGGCTTCGATTCGGGCCAGGGTTTCGGCGGAATCGCAGAGAAACTTGCCTTCGCCGTGGCGTACCGGCAGGTAGATCCCCTTTGTAATTCCCTTGGTGAAGACCGAGGGCGAAGCCGGATCGGACTTGAGATAGCACCAGCGATCCTGAAAACGGCCGCAATCGTTGAAGGTCAGGGTGGCGGTCTGCCCCAGATAGTCGCCGTCCAGGGCCGGCAGCATGCCCATCTTGGTCATCAGCTGGAAGCCGTTGCAGACCCCCAGGATCAGCTTGCCGTCGGCGATGAAGCGGGTGAACTGCTCAACCAGCTTTTCAGCGCTGCCGCTGACCGCGGCATGCTTGAGGCGGTTGGCCTGGGCCTTGGCGCTCCCTAAATCGTCGCCGTCCAGAAAGCCGCCGGTCAGGTTGAGAAAATGGAAATCATCCAAACGGATCTCGCCGGAAAGGATTTCGGCGATGTGGGCGATGACCGCCTCGTCAAAGCCCCCCAGCCGGCAGGCGTGGGCCGCTTCCATCTCGCAATTGGTGCCGTTGCCGGTTATTACGATTGCTCGTGTCTGTGCCATGTATTCGTTTTTCTCCTTGGCGTTGGGAAACTTATCTTACTAAATTACTGTCAATTATTAAACATCCGTCTTTGACCAGGCCCCGCGAACAAGGCGAATGTCTTCGTAACTGACGGTTTCCGGTAATCCTTCACGCAGTTCCGACAGACTTCCCGGCCCCAGCACTGCCAGCCTGGCCTGGATCAGCGCCACTTTTTCCGCTTCCACAAACCGCAGCAGATCCACATCGGCGCCCATAGTATGCAGTTCTTCCAGATGGGCGGCAATGGTAGTAGTCTTCAAGCCGCGCCGGGCGCCGATTCCGGCCGGAGCAAGCCCCTCGCGATACAGCAGCAGCGTCTCGCGCAGGGTATCGGTCAGGGTCAGCTGAAGATCATCGTCCGTCATCCGGGACGAGACAGCTCCGCGTTCAGACCGATGCGACTCGATCTCGGCCAGAAAGGCAGTGCCGTACTGGCGCAATTTGTGATCGCCCACTCCGGTCACGGCCCGCATTTCCTGCGGATTACGCGGCAGGTTGCGGGCCATCTCGGCCAGGGTTGCGTCCGAAAAAACCACAAACGGTGGCAGATTGGCGGCGTCCGCAATCCGTTTGCGCAGAGCCCGCAAGGCATCGAACAGGGCCTGATCGTAATCCCGTCTGCCGCCGGCCCGTTTTTTGCCCCGCTGCACCGTTTCAGCCGCATCGCGAGGCATACCGAGAATAACCTCCGTAGCCCCTTTCAGCACCGGGCGGGCCGCCGGCGAAAGGGAAAGAGCGCCGAAACGGGTAAAATCCTGCACCAGATAGCCGAGATGGATCAGCTGACGCATGACATTTTCCCACTGGGCCGACGACATATCGGCGCCGATACCCCAGGTAGAGAGTCCGTTATGTTTCAGGTCAAGAATACGCTGATTTTTACTCCCCCGCAGCACCTCGATGACATGCATCATGCCGAAACGCTCGCCGACCCGGTAGACGCAGGAGAGCGCCTTCTTGGCCTGCTCGGTGGCGTCAAAGCGCTTGGGGGGATCGGTGCATATGTCACAGTTACCGCAATCATCGTGACGCTGGTCGCCGAAATAGGCCAGAAGCGCCCTGCGGCGACAGGTCAGCGCCTCGGCATAGGCCACCATGGCGTTCAGTTTCTGGATCTCGATCTTGACGCGCTCGGCATTGTCGCTGGATTCGATCAACATACGGGCGGTCATGACATCGCCCATGCCGAACAGCATCAGAGCCTCGGACGGCAGACCGTCCCGCCCGGCCCGGCCGGTCTCCTGATAGTAGCTCTCGACACTCTTGGCCATGTCGTAATGGATCACAAAACGGACATTGGGTTTGTCGATCCCCATACCAAAGGCCACCGTTGCCACCACAATGCGGATGTCGTCCCGCTGAAAGGCCTCCTGCACCCGCCGGCGCTCACTGTCCGGCAGACCGGCATGATAGGCAGCGGCGGAAAATCCGGCGGCTTTCAAGCGTTCCGCCACCTGTTCCACCCGCTTGCGACTGAGGGCATAGACGATACCGGCCTCGTCGCGCCTGTTGCTCAGAAAAGCAGCCATCTGAACCAGGGGTTTCTGTTTGGGGACAACCGTATAGGTGATATTGGGGCGATCGAACCCGGCCACGAAGACCCTGGCCTGTTCGATTCCCAGCTGCTTGATGATGTCCTTGCGGGTCTCCGGATCAGCGGTAGCGGTCATGGCCACGATCGGCACCGCCGGAAACAGCTGGCGCAATCGTCCGAGCTTGGTATATTCCGGCCTGAAATCATGCCCCCACTGGGAGATGCAGTGAGCCTCGTCAATTGCAAACAGAGAGGGCTTCAGCGCCGGGAGACGATCCAGAAAATCCGGAATCATCAGCCGTTCCGGCGCAACGTAGAGCAGATCCAGCGCACCGTTTTCCAGCGCCCTGTACACGCCGGCCGCCTCACCGGAAGAAAGAGACGAATTTAGGCAGGCCGCCCGGATACCGTTGGCCAGCAGGCTGTCCACCTGGTCCTTCATCAACGAGATCAACGGCGAGACAACAATCGCAACACCGTCACGATGCAGGGCCGGTATCTGGTAACAGAGTGACTTTCCGCCACCGGTCGGCATGACCAGAAAGACATCCTCGCCGGCCACCATCCGTTCGACAACCTCCTGCTGGGGAGACCGGAACTCGTGAAAACCGAAGACGGTTTTGAGGGTATGGTGGATGGTTGTTGTCATTGTTTCCTAGCCCACATGGTAACTTTTCGGCCCTTCCTTGACCACATTCAGTTCTGCCAGGTCCCGCTCAAATATTTCCCACAGATTGATATCAAGCCCCACAAGAGACAGAAGCGGCAGACTCTCATGCCAGGAGAATATTTCCGCCCGTCCGTATTTCCCATCCACCAGATGATTGCGCTCAACCAGATCCCCCACCGGATCTACCAGCAGATATTCCGGCACAGCAAAACGCTCGTACAACTCCAGCTTCATTTTTTTGTCCATGTAGGAGTTGGAGGGAGAAACCACTTCTATAACCAGATCAGGCGCCCCCTGGATATTGGCATCCGTGATTTTGTTTGTATCACAGACGACCAGCACATCAGGCTGAACGATGTTGTAGTCGTCAAAAACTACATCAGTGGGGGCAACGAAAGGGACGCACGGTTTACCGGCAAGCGCATTCCCGATAATCCGGTAAAAATTGCCGGTAATCTTCTGATGCCGGATATTGGGGGCGGCTGTCATGCAGTAGGCCTGGCCGTCAATGATCTGCCAGCGTTCATCCTCGGGCCATTCTTTATATTCATTCCACGAAAACAGCGGAGGTGCTTTTTCTGATGGAATT
Organism: Desulfuromonadales bacterium; assembly: GCA_016650295.1. GTDB lineage: Bacteria > Desulfobacterota > Desulfuromonadia > Geobacterales > Pseudopelobacteraceae > CAIPTY01. The sequence continues at coordinate 70,005 of JAENWA010000096.1, forward strand.
GCCATAACATCAACCTCCTTGTGCAGTTGCTTCTTTCGGCACGACCTGTCTACAGTTCCCGTAGCGTTCTCTGCCAGGCTTCCTTCAATTCGGACAGATCGGCCTTGACCACAACAGCACCGGAGAGACCGGAGATACTCAGAACCGGCTCTTCGGTTACCACACCGATGGAGGCAAAACAGTTGCCGCTCATGATCTCTTCAAAGCGGTCGCGCTGTTCCGGATGGACCGTGACCAGGTGTCGCGAGGCTGACTCGGAGAAGAGCAGCGTCAGATCGTTCTTTGCGGCCTGATCCCCCTTCCAGAGCACCCGCGAGAGGTCCAGGTTGAGGCCGAAGCCGCCGGCAAAGGCTGATTCGGCCGCCGCCACCGCCAGACCACCGTCGGACAGGTCGTGACAGGAAGCAACCGTCCCCTGTGTGACCGCCTTAAGATAGGCCTGATAGCGCTGGTAGGCCTTGACGGTGTCCACCTTGGGAATCCTGTTGCCGATTGCTCCTGAGAGCGCCAGGTACTCGGAACCACCCAGCTCATCAGCGGTCTTGCCCAGCAGGAAGACGATGTCGCCGGGACGCTTGACGTCCATGGTCACGGCTTTTCTGGCGTCATCGATCTTGCCGATCACGGAAAAGAGCAGCGTGGGGGGGATGGAGATCTTGACCGAACCGTCGTAGAAGTCGTTTTTCATGGAATCCTTGCCGGATATGAGCGGCAGGTTGTAGTCCATGCAGACGTCATACAGCGCCTGGTTGGAGCGCACCAACTGGGCCATCTTGTAGTCGCCGTCCGGGGTCTTTTCCGACAGGACCGGGTCGCACCAGCAGAAGTTGTCCAGACCGGCCACCAGCTCCAGCGAACCGCCTACCGCCACGTAGTTGCGCAGGGCCTCGTCCACGGCATTGGCGGTCATGTGATAGGTATCGATGTCCGAATAGCGCGGGCAGATGCCGTGGGCCGTTACGACCCCTTCGAAGGATTCCAGGATCGGCCGCACCACGGCCGCGTCGGAAGGGCCGTCGTTGTTCACGCCGCTGAAGGGCTTGACCACCGAACCGCCCTGCACTTCGTGATCGTAGCGCCGAACCACCGACTCCTTGGAGCAGATGTTCAGGGCCGAGAGCAACTGCTTCAGATCATCGCTGTAGTCCTGCTTCTCGACAAGCACCGGTTCCGGATGAACGGGAGGCGTCCATTTGGCCGGCAGCTGCATGGGTGGCAGCCCCTCGTGCATGAACTCCATCGGCAGCCAGGCAACGGTCTTGTCCCCATAGAGCATATGGAAGACGCCGTTGTCAGTGAATTCACCCAGTACCGTGGCCTCAACGCCAAAGC
>JAENWA010000097.1 GCA_016650295.1 Desulfuromonadales bacterium
CTAAATCACAGACCACGTAAAGTATTAGGATTCAGGTCACCGCATGAGGTGTTATTCGGGGTGGAGATGTGTTACACCAAACCACCACTGGCTGTTGCACTTCGAACTTGAATTCGCCACATCTCTTTTGGAGTGCTATCTCTCAATGAAATCCAAAAAATTTACCCTTTTTATGGTTGTGGCGATCCTCGCATTCCCTGCTTTTAATTTCCTGGTATGGAAACTTTGCACGGAAGTGTTGTTGACAAAAAAGTACGATGGGGGTGATCTCGCGAGGACAAGCTACATCCTTGCGTCGAAATACTACAGGAAAAACGCCATTGACCTGCCTCGCAAGCATTTTCTTCTTGATTTTGCCAATCGAGAACAGAAGAAGATAGATATCTTGACGTTGGGTGATTCCTTCTCGATGGGTCTTGGAGAGGGGAAAAATCATTTTTATCAGGATTACTTGGCTACCAATTTACACGCCGAAGTGGCCAACGTTTTCCCCTATCCAACATCCGATGCCGTCATGCTTTATTCTCCCCTGACCAATCTTATCTTGCTGTATAACAGCGGTGTGCTGGATGACATAATGCCAAAATATGTGTTGATCGAATCGATTGAACGCTATTGCGTGCAGAGGTTTAGCCACGCCTTTGATTTCAGTACCACTGAACCCAAAGAAAAGTTGGTAAAGTATTTCAGCAATCAAAAATATAATTTTGATTATCTGCCTGTGGTCGGGTTCTTAAATACAGGTAACCCGAAGTTTCTCTATTATAACCTGTTGTACATGTTCTCGGACAAGGCATTCCATGACCAAATAGTTTACAGAAAGCTGACCAAGCCGCTGTTTTCTGTAAACGGCAGCAATATATTATTCACGAATCAGGATGTTTCCAATGTAAAACTTGTTACAGATGAAAGCGTTGAAATACTGAACGCCAACTTGAACGAGATGGCCAGGTTGCTCGAAAAGAAGCACATTAGGCTCATTTTTATGCCGATTGTCGATAAGTATAATCTGTATTCCGATTACATTGCTGATAATCCTTACCCCAAAAGCATTTTTTTCGAAAAATTGCGCAAGCTTCCGAAAATGTACATGTTCGTTGATACGAAGCAGCTACTCAAGGAGGAATTGGACAAAGGGGTAATGGACGTATATTTCCCGGACGATACTCACTGGAGTTGGAAAGCTCCGGAGAAGATCTTTAAGTCGGTCCGTTTCCCTTGAGTCATGGCCATACACCGCTACCGGCGAGTAATATCAAGTTACACTTTGATGAATACGAGGCAGGGTGAGTTGACCCCTTTACTTCCAAGTTTAGGAGTACGCATGAAATTCCGGTTCTACGTTTACCGTTTCACTTTGGTTCTCGCCATGTTTGTGCTCCTGCACCTTCTGGTCTGGAAATGCCGCACCGAAAGGCTCTTTTCCAACAGTTACAGTGCTGGTGGCGACCTGGCCCGTATTGGTTACCTGCTCTCCTTCAAGCTGCCGCGAAAAAACCATGTTGAACTCCCCTTGCGTCACCTTTCTCTACAGGAGTATGCCGGCCAGTCTGTCGATATCCTCACTTTGGGAGATTCATTTTCCAATGGCGGTGCGGGCGGGAAAAACAGGTACTACCAGGACTATATCGCCAGCATCAACGGGATGTCCGTACTGAACGTCGGGTTGTACAAGCGGGAAGGAGCACCCCCGTTTTTGGGTCCGGTGCAAACCCTGCTGCTGATCAACTCCGGAGAACTCGACAGGATAGCGCCTCGAGCCGTCCTCGTCAGTGTCAGTGTGCCACAGGCGGTGAAATTCCTGGCAAATCCGATCGATCCCGGCCTGAGCGCACCCATTGAGAAGGTCAAGGACACCCGCAACTATGAATGGTATGACGGCTCTGTCGGCGCCCCGGCCGGAATACTGAGCTTATCTCCACCGGAAACCTCAACTACCTTTATTACACCGCACTTCGCCGTTTTGCATACAAAACAAATAACACGGTTGCTCTTGCTCCCATTTGCAGAAAACTATTCTCCATTGAGGGGAATACCCTGCTCTACGCCATGCACGACGTTGTCATGATTGCTTCGGGAAATAGAAAAGCCTTGGAGCGGATTAACGCCAATATTAACCAGGTAGCCGAGCTGCTGGCAAAAAGAGGCATAAGGCTTTACTTCATGCCCTGCGTCGATAAATATGATCTCTACAGCCCGTTCATTGTGAACAATAAAAAACCAAGGAACGAGTTTTTTGAAACATTCCGGCAACTGCCCAAACGATACACTTTCGTGGATACCAAGCAGATCCTGGCCGCCCAACTGAAAGAAGGCGTGCAGGATGTATTCTATCCGGATGATACCCACTGGAGTTGGAAGGCGTCACAACGGGTATTCGAGACAGTCAGGTTCAGGTGATCGCGAAGATTTTTTTGCCATAAACTCTGGGTCACCTCGCAACGAGATGAACCACCTGTCCTCATCAACGATCGTGGCTTTATCCTGCCTCCACAGTTGTAAAGAAACTCAAAAAATGCGAGACTGCAAACGTATGTCTTGAATAATTTGCGCATTTACTTGGAGATTGATAATGTTCCGTAAACTCATGAGAAAGCTCTTCAGACGAAAAAAACCACTGGAGGTTGACAGAGACTTTCTCTTTCTTAAACGCCATCACACAGGTAAAAGAACTTTTTCGGTGCGGGCACAGGAGGAACAGGTCAACATTTTCATGGCGAGTGTCGACCCTGCGAATTTTTTTGGTGGCTACCTGGCAATGTACAATGTCGCCAAGAATTTTTCAGACTTGGGATATAAGGTAAGAGTCATTGTCATAGAACAAAGGAAAATTGCACAGGAAGAGCTGGAAAAGACTATAAATCATGATAAACGGCTGATGCCTTTTCTGAAAAAGGTTGAGTTTGTACCGTGCTGCGATGAAAAGCAGGAAGTCTATATTTCGGATAAAGATATTTTCATCGCCACATCCATAATCAGCGCCCGCATTGCAAGTGAGGCGGTAAAGAAAACGGTATATTCCAAATTCATTTTTCTGGCGCAGGAATATGAATCTATCTTTTTCGAGCATGGGCACTACACGGTATTGGCGGCACAAAGCTACTTGTTGGATTATTTTCCAATTATTTCTACTGATATTCTGCAAAGATACTTTGTTGATAATTCTATAATTCCTGAACAAAACAAAGGAGTTTTTTTCAACAATCCTGTTTTGAAATTTGAGTTGCCATCCGATTTTCGTACAACACAACGAAAGGGCAAAAAAAAGTTGCTGTTCTATGCGCGAACCCAACTGCACGCAACCAGAAATTTATACCCGATAGGTTGTCTTGCCCTGGATAGGGCACGCGAATTAGGTTGTTTCCTTGAAGATGAATGGGAAATCATTGGTATAGGCGCCGGCGTCGGCGTGCAACTGTTACCAAGCGGGCTCAAGATACACCACATCGGGAAATTCGATATGGAAAATTACAAGGAAGTCCTTCCAAAACATGATCTGGGCCTGTCCTTAATGCTTTCGCCGCATCCAAGCCTGTTGCCCATTGAAATGGCGGCCGCCGGTATGAAAGTCGTTACAAATACGTACGATATAAAGGATCAGGCCTATTTTGATAAAATATCCAGCAATATACGCGCGGTATCGCCCGATTTTGAATCGGTAGCGCAAGGACTTATAGAATCAGCGAAACAGGTTGACGACCTCGAGAGTCGCTTTGCCGGTAGCCAGGTACATTGGCCGCATACCTGGGAGGAGGCATTACCTTCGTCAATCATTGAGCAGGCGGTCCGGGAAGTCAAGGCGGCGGAAAGGGCTACCCTTAATCGCTAATGATAGAGTTACATATCGAAAAAATGCTTCCCGTGGTTCTTTCCCTGCAGAATACCAACCGTTACGTGATAGAGGGGTGGATCTTCGGTGATGCCCGTCTGGCAAACCTTTCGATTAAGGTTGGCGGGAAAAGTTTTCCCGCGCGTTATACGGAAATCATGCGGCGGGACGTAGCCAGGTTGTACTCTAACAGGAATAAACAGTGGTCGTTGTTCTCAGGGTTTGCCATCCCGGTATTCTTGGATCCAGTCGATGTTGCGCAGGAGCTGCAGGTAACGTTGCTGGCAACTTTCCGCAATCAGGAGATTCTGGAAAAACAGCTCGGTACTTTAACACTGAAACCCTGGCAAAAGGATCAGCCGCGAATCACGCTGCCTCCTGACGTTGATCCGGATAAACTGGTTTTCATCGCAATGGCCACCTATAATCCCGATCAGGCTGGATTGCTGCGGCAGATCGAAAGCATACGCGATCAGGATTATCAGCATTGGATCTGTCTTGTTTGTGATGATGCTTCTGAACCGGAAAAGCTCCAGGTCATCAGAAATGTTCTGAGTGGTGATTGCCGCTTTATGCTGCTTGAAAATGAGCAGAATGTCGGCGCATACCGTAACTTTGAACGATGCCTGGAACAGGTGCCGCCAGAAGCAAGGTATGTTGCCATGGCGGATCAGGATGACTATTGGTATCCCGGCAAGCTATCCCGGACCATTGTCGAATTAACGGGACCAACCCAGTTGGCTTATTGCGACATGCGTATTGTCGGTCACGACGGCGCTGTTATTTCAGAAACCTTCTGGTGTAATCGCAAGAACTATTACCTGAAAAAAGACCTGGATTTACTGACCCTGGCCAATACCGTAGGCGCCACGGCAGCCGTATTTCGGGTTGAACTGCTTCAAAAGGTTCTTCCCTTTCCAGAATTCGGCGGCAATCTGCACCACGATAAATGGCTCGCGATCATTGCCGCGGCATCCGGGGGTATCGAATACGTCAATGCTCCGTTATATGACTACATCCAGCATGCCGACAATGTAATAGGTTTCTGCGACTTTAATCGAACCTCCATCATGAGCGGCCTGAAATCCTGGCATACGTACCACGCGTATCGCACCGCCCGGCGAAGCATCCCGTTTCACCGCAGGATGAAACCATATTTGCGGATGATCCTGGACGTCGCCAACGAGATGACGCAGTTCTATTACATTCATGGGAAACAGGTCGAGACCTTCGCCGAAGCGGCGGCCTGCCGCGGACTGGACGCCGAATCTCTTGGATTAATCAGCAGAGTTTCCAGTTCCCCAGGCTTATTCAGAATGCTCATCAAGATACGGCTGACAAAGGCAACTTCCAACAATCTTGAGGTGCGTCTCTTGGCGGGACGGTTTGTAAATGCCATAATGAAGATATTCCTGCCGACAGGGTGCCGCTTGGTCTGGCGCAGGTTCTGCCGCAACAACAAGTAGTAGTCGCCTTGATACTGTGAAATCTGCGGGTGAAGCGGGTTTTCAATCGTTACAATCCGCTTCTCCGGGATTGCCTTCTCATTTGCAGGAAAATAAAGGAAGGACACGGTAAGTTGGACAGAAGGGCAGGTCTACACAACGGAAATCTTGCTCAGTTTTCGGTAGCAACAAAAACCACACACAACTGGATATTACAAGGAGTATTGCATGAAGATTGATTTTACCGCTCATAATATCCGACTGGATAACGGGAAACTAACGAACCCTCCGAAACCTTTTGACGCGAACACGATGGACACTGATCCGCTTTTCCTTTCGTCGAACCGTCTGTTAAATCTGGTTTATCCCGGTGACAAGAGCCACCTCCGGTTGGCTGATCTTGGTTGTCTGGAAGGTGGATACTCTGTCGAGTTTGCCAGGATGGGGTTCTCTGTTTTGGGCGTGGAGGTCAGGGAAAGCAATATTGCCTGCTGCCGTTACGTTAAAGATAACACTAATCTGCCCAATCTTAACTTTGTGAAAGACGACGCTCTCAATATTGCCAATCATGGGATCTTTGACGTCATGTTTTGCTCCGGCCTCCTTTACCATCTTGATCGACCAAATCGTTTTTTGGAAACCCTGTCCAGTATTACTTCGAAAGTTTTGATCCTGAATACTCATTTTTCCACCGACAATGTCAGCAGACAGTTTAACCTTTCTGATCTTCAGGAAAACGAGGGGATTCAGGGACGCTGGTTCTCGGAGTTCCCAAACGAAAAGGATTTCGCGAACCGCGAAAGTCATAAATGGTCTTCCTGGGAAAATAAATCCTCCTTCTGGATCAAGCGGGAGTATCTTCTTCAAGCGATTAAGGATGCTGGGTTCAATGTGGTCATGGAGCAATTTGACAATCTGTCTCCGACCATTGTTGACTCAATGACAAAAGCCGATGGATATTATAATAAATTTGATCGGAGCACATTCGTTGGCATCAAGTCCTCCTGATGTCAATATGCTTATTCAGATGCTCCAAAGGCCGACCAATTTTATTTTAAGCTTAAAGAAAAAAACAATAAGACAAAAAAATAATTAAGTAGAATCAATGCGCTAAACATCGATTTTTTCGAATCGGTGCCTGCTAAGTGCTTTGCCTACCTTATCCATACAAACGCTTGTGGTGACAAAATAATAGCCGGATCTTTAGCTGAATACGTTTTGAAAGCCGTTAGATAGCCACGTACGTTGATGTGTGGTAAATCGAGTTGGGGCACTTGATTTCAATGGGATAACGTCTGGATCTGTGGCAGGAATCCCTGCAGGAATCACGAAATAATTTTGCCCGTGACTGGTGCGTTCTGGTCGCTTTGCGGGACTACTTCGCCGGAACTGTTGTCGGCGGGGCCAGGCTATCCACGAGACGCTGGTAACGCTTGATGGATATTCTTCTGAGCAGTACTGCTATTTTTCTGGAACAGAATGCGGTAACTTTCCGTCGTTCCTGGGAAGCGACCTTGTGTTTGATTCTGAAGTGCTGGTAGAGCAGGCCGTAGCGCCTTAAGCCGGTAAAGGACCAGGCATGTCTCCAGGCGCTGAGGGTGTGACATTTATCCAGCTCGATACATTTCTCTCCCGAACAGATCGTATTATCACCGTGAAACCTGTAGGCGGCCACTGGACCCCTGACGAAGCCAAGCAAGCCCTGCGCACAGATTCTAAGGTACATGTCCCAGTCTTCGACCTGGAAGTTCTCGTCATAGCCTCCCACTTTATCGTATAAGTCGCGGTGCGCCATAAACACGGGGCCGGGAACGCACCAGTTGTAGATCAACTCAAGATCCATCAGCTCCGGATCACTGAGAATATGGAGGCGCCCTCCATGGAGGTCCCTGATGCCGCTGTCATGAGTTGTCTTCCCTTCTTCATCCACGACTATGCAATCACTGAATACCGCCAGTTTCTCCGGATGGCTTTGCAGGTACTCGACCCGCGATGCGATTCCTCCGGGCAGCAGAAAGTCATCACTAGCAAGCAGAACCAGATAATCGCCCGATGACATTGCTATCAGTTCATTGATAGTGGGAGTCAAGCCCTTATTGGGCCTGCTGGTCAGTTCAAATCGTGTGAAAATAGACTTCTCCTGCTGTTCATACCAAGCCCTGGCGATCTCAGCCGATCCGTCGGTGGAACCGTCGTCAACAATCAATACTTCCTTGGCAGGCCAGCATTCATCCCTTATGCTGTCCAAGCAGGTTTCAATGTATTTCGCATGATTGAAAAGCGGCACCATTATGCTTACCAGTGCAGAGTTCAAGCTTCCTCCTGAAAAGCAGAACGGATAACTTCCGAGACCCGGAAGCGGTTCTCCTCGCTCATTTGCGGCCACAGGGGCAGACTCAGAACCTGCTCCGCCATGCGTTCGGCTAACGGGAATGATCCCGTCCCATGCCCCAATTCCACATAAGCTTTCTGCAGGTGCGGCGGAATCGGATAATGGATCAGGGTATCGATCCCCTTTTCTTTCAACGATTTCTGCAGATGTTCCCGTTTGGTGGTGCGCACCACATAAAGGTGCCAGACCGACCCGGCGTTGTCCGCTTCATCCGGCAGCAAGAGCCCGATGCCGGCGAGCGCCGATGTGTAATAGCTGGCGTGGGACTGCCGTTGACAATTCCACCTGTCCAGATGGTTCAGCTTTACCCGCAGGAAAGCTGCCTGCAGTTCATCCAGGCGGGAGTTACCACCCTTGACAATGTTGACATACTTCTCCCGCGAGCCGTAATTGCGCAACGCCCTGACCAGTTCCGCAAGCGATGCGTCATTGGTGATGACAGCTCCGCCATCTCCATAGGCACCGAGATTCTTGCCCGGATAAAAACTGAATCCGGCTGCATCCCCCAACACGCCGGCCCGCTCTCCCTGACACCTGGCACCGTGGGCTTGAGCTGCGTCCTCTATCACCTTCAGTCCGTGACGCTGTGCAATTTTCATGATGAGCGGCATGTCGGCGGGATTCCCGTACAGATGTACAGCCAGGATGGCTCTGGTGCGCGGAGTGATGGCAGCCTCTATCAATGCGGGATCGATGTTGCAGGTGCGCTCGTCGGGTTCGACCGGTACCGGTTTCGCCCCGACATGGGTCACGGCCAGCCAGGTGGCGATATAGGTATTGGAGGGGACGATCACCTCGTCGCCGGGACCTATGTCCATGGCACGAAGGATCAGCTGCAGGGCCTCCAGGCCGTTTCCGACTCCGACGCAGTGCTTGGCGCCGCAGTAGCCGGCAAATTCGGACTCGAAGGCCTCGACCTCCCTTCCGAGGATATACCACCCCGACTCCATCACCCGGTGATAGGCTGCGTCAAGTTCGTCGCGCAGTTCCCGGTAGGCAGCGTGGAGGTCGAGAAAAGGGACATTATGCATGCTTTTTGCCCGCCAGGCAGCAGAACTCGTCGTAATCGCGGATGTAATCCCCTGCATCGTAACAGTCGGAAGCAAGGACCAGCAGCACGGCATCGGCAGAATACTTGTACTGAATCCCCCAGACCATCGGGGGCAGATACAGCCCAAGGGTCGGGCGGTCCAGCCGGACCTCTTTCCTGTTGGCATTATCATCGACGACCATCGAGCATGCCCCCTTCACGCAGATCAGGAACTGGCTCTGCTCCCGGTGGGCATGTTCCCCGCGCACCTCCCGGCTCGGCACGTCAAAGACCAAGAAATACCTCTTCGGCATAAACGGCAGAAACTGGCCGTACTCGGCAAATGAAAGGTTGCCTCGCATATCCTTTACCAGGGGGAGATCGTACAGTTCGACCCCGGACACATCGAGGTCGATTTTCCCTCCCACCGGTGGCAACGCCACGGAAGCGCCGGTACCGGCGGAATTCACATATCCCTTGATGCAGGCCGGGTTGCCGACCACGATGGCGTTGGGAGGGACGTCGCGGGTCACCACTGCTCCCGCCCCCACCATGGCATTCCGGCCTATGACCAGGTTGGGCAGGATGGTGGCGTTGGCTCCAATCGAGGCCCCCCGACAGACTGTTATGGTCGCGAAATTCTCCGGGTAATTTCTGCTTCTGGGAAAAGCATCGTTGGTGAAAGTCGCATTGGGACCGACAAAAACATCATCCTCCAACCGGATACCGTCCCAGATCTGTACCCCGCATTTAATCGTAACCCTGGAACCGATCACGACATCATTCTCGATAAAGACATGGTCACAGATGTTGCAGTCGCTCCCGATCACTGCCTGGGGGAGTACATGGGCAAATGCCCAGATACGGGTGTTTGTGCCGATATTGTCCGATTCAACCAATGCCTGAGGGTGCCTGTAATAGTTCATTGAGATTGTCATCCTATGTGCGTGTTACCGGATTCAACGCTAACGTGGCGGTGGACGGGACCTTAAGTTTCTGTTCCCAGAAGGGGCAAAAATAGCATCCGGAATGGCTTATGTCAACGTCGTAGCGGAGTGCAGAGACAGGAGGGTTTAGACAATACACTACTTGTGTGATCAACACCAAACATCGCTACCCAAGTGACTAACTTCAATGGAGGGCGCCTTTTGCAACGGGAAAGGGGCAGGGAGAGGCTAAGTCGGCGGCGGGCTTTCACTCCTCCCGGGCCCCCCCGATGGGGGAGCTCGGGAGCTAAAAGTTCAGTGAAAAGTGTGTTGGAGTCTGCAGCCCTACGCTGCATCAGGCCTGCTCCGGGTGAGTGCAAAAGACGCCCTTGATCAGGGGAGGTATGGGTTCAGCGGGCCTTCCTTATACTCCTCGCGTGCAAAGGGAATGTAATCGGGACTGTGGAACTGCTGCACGATCTCGTCGGCAAAAAAAGCACCGAGGGGGGTGGGCGAAATCCGCTGCCCGTCCTCGACCACCAGTCCGTGCTCCTTGAGACGCGCCATCTTCTCCGTGAAGACGCTATCGACGGACTCCCCGGTGCGCTCCCGGTAGAGTTTCTTCTGCACGTAGCTGTTTTTCAGCGGCAGGATGATGCCCCAGCGCTCCTGCTGTTCCTCGCTTCTCACCAGGCCGCGGTTGAGCGGAAGTTTGCCCGCTTCGATCAGGGCGTAGTACTCCTCAAAAGACTGGGTGTTCAGCCCAAAACGGTCCCGCAGGCTGCTGAAGGCGGTCAAGCCGAAGCCGAGCTCATCGTAGAGCATGCAGCACTGGTTCCAGGCGTAGTGCGAGAAATCCTTCTTGGTGCGGCTGAACACCCGACGGATGTTCTCGGTGAAGCCGTTCTCCTTCAGCATGTCGATGGCGATCCGCTTCATCATCAGGGTCTCTTCGTCGCCTAGCACCCTCAGGGTGTTCTTCTCGATGATGTTCTTGACCGGCCCCTGGTAGTCGCCATAAGCTTCAACCTTCAGGCGATACATCTGGATTTCGTCTACATCCAGCGTCATCGCCATCTCGATGTCGTCGATCCAGCTGTCGATGGTCTGTCCGGGATAGCCGAAGATGAATTCGATGTTGAGCTTGTAGCCGAACTTTTTCGAGGCCTCGATCGAGTCCAGCGCCTCCCGGACGCTGTGGTGACGGTTCATGTACCCCAGGGTCCGGTCATTGAGGGCCTGGACCCCGATGGTAAGGCGGTCGACGCCGTAGTCGCGCATGATGCGCAGGCGCTCCTCCCCCTCCGGTCCCAGCAGCGTGTTGGGATCGACATCGTAGTTGAACTGGGTGACTTTGGAGAGGTCGATCCGTTTGACGAAGTAGTCGAGAAAACGCCTGAGTTGCGCCGGCGTCAGGTAGGTCGGCGTTCCGCCGCCGACCAGGATCGACCTGGCCTTGATCTGGTCCAGGCCGAGCACCCCCATGTAGATGTCCATCTCCTTTTCCAGCGCGTCCAGGTACCGGTCTTTTTCCGAGTCCTGGCCGGGGCCGAGCTGCACCGGATAGTGGCAGAAAAGACAGCGCCCTGCGCAGAAGGGGATGTGGGCATAGATGTCGAAAAGGCCGTCGTCGGGGATGCGGTAGCTCTGGAAGAGCTCTTCCTGGGTGATCGGCTGGTACATGGTGATCGGCGGATAGTGCACCGAAGGAAAGAAGTCACCGGTCTGGTTGATGAAACCGATCTCTTTGAGCTTACGGTACTCTTCAATGAACGATTGGGCATTTGCCTTGAGCTCGGCCCTGTCTAGCTTCTTTATCTCGGCCATGGTGCAATTCCTTTTAGTTCAATCACTCTTTGTCAGATGTCGAATACCTGGTAAAATGTTCCCTTGAACGCAGTGCAAGGGGAACGAACAGCGGTCCTCTGGCCGATCATCCCATGCTGACACTTGTGCAGAGCACGATGACGCCGACGGTTGCGACCACCGCCCCTGAAACCGCTTGATAGGTCACCTTCTCCTTGAGAAGGAGGGCCGCCACCGGCAGGACGAAGATCGGTTCCGTGGAGATGAGGCTGTTAGCCACCGCGACGCTCGTGTACTTGAAAGCGACAATCGCCAGCCAGAAACCTCCGAAAGTGATGACGGCTACCGACAGCGTGAACTTCAGCAACAGCCTGGCATCCCGAAATGGGGTGACCCAGGCGCCCAGCCTCCCTGTCGCGGCACCCACGAGAAGCATCCCCGTGGTCCCCGCCAGCATCCGGATGAAGGTCGCATACAGGGTGGATACCCCGGTCAGCCCCTTCTTGGTCAGGATGACGGAAAACGACATCAGGAGTATCGAGCACAGACCGAGTACGATGCCGCGCAGCGATGAGTTCCCTTTTCCTGAAAAGCCCGTAAGCATCCCTATGGTGATGCCCGTGATGATCAGGGCGATCCCCGCCCACCCCTGCAGGGAGAGGGTCTCCCCCAGGAGTAGTACCGCCAGCAGTACGGTCACCACTTGTCCAAAGGTGAAGAGCAGGGTAATCACCTGCGGGCTTACCTCCTTCAGGGCGCTGAAAAAAAGGGTGTCCGAAAGGGCGATGCCCAGAATGCCGCTCAGGATGAGGTAAAGATAGGCCTCCCTGCCAACCTCTCCATAGCCGCCGGTCACCAGGGCCAGAACGCCCAGCAGAAGGACGCTTACCGCGCCCTTCACCAAGGTCATGGCAAACGAGGAGAGTGATGCTCCCAGATCCTTGAATAGCACCGCACCGAGTGACCAGGATGCGGCCGAACCGAGCGCTGCCAGAATGCCTATCGTGGTGTTGGAAACTGTCAAATCTTGCCCTTCCTCGTGGTGCTATATCTTCTGAAACTTCAGAATGTAACGCTGCGGGATAAACTGATACTCTTTGACCAGCTTGAAACCGTAATGCTGCAGTTGACCGATGATCAGATTCTTGTCGATATAGGGGGCATGATACGGGAGTACGCCGTCCGGCACCAGGCCGTTATCGGCCACATAGAAGATCCCGCCCTTCTTGAGCACCTTGCGAACGCTCTCGATGAATTGATCCTTGGCCTCTTCCTTGTAGGCAACGTAGATGATATGGTAGAGGGAACACATCCAGGCAACATCGACCTGCTGGTCTGCCATGCCGATGGTATGGTCGGTGGTCAGCACAGTTTGAACGTTGCCCATCGCGTTCTTGGTGGTGAATCCGTTGATGTAGTCGAGGTGCTCCTGGACGGTATCGATGGCATAGACCTTACCCTTGTCGCCAACCAGCCTGGAAAACTGGAAGGAGAAGTACCCGGGGCCGCTGCCAATATCGGCGATCGTGAGACCCGGCTTCAGGTCCAAGGCTTTGATCATTTTGCTGGACTTTTCCCATTCCTCCCGCCTCGGGTTGTTAAACAGGATGAAGTCTTCCAGGAAGGCGCGCCGCTTGAGACCTTCCCCCGGATCGACATCCTTGAGGTTAGCGAGCTTGTACTTGCGCTGCAGATATTCCCTGAATTGGGCGTTGTTATTGGAGGTGAAGAACTCGTAGTAGCTCGCGTGCGCATTGTCCGCCAAAAGTTTGGCCTTGTCCGCATCGGACGCCAGCATGACCCCGATCAACCACTGCAGCGCCGTGTAGTCGCCGCCGTAGTTTTCCCTGGGAATGATCTTGTCGTAGATGGCGACGGCGCTCTTGGCGGATTCGACATTTTTTGTGTCGAGAAAATCCAGGACCAGCGTGGCCGCCTTGGTGCCGTCTTCGGTAAGATTAGTTGAGTCGATGCTCTGCATATTCACCAGGGACTTCTTGCTGGTTATCTTGATGGTGACATCCTTTGCCTTCTGGGCCGCGTGGGCTGCGACGGTCAGAGAAAAAAACGCAACAATCACCACGATAATCCCTGCAGTCATCCTTGAAGGTACGAAATCCGTATTTTTCATTTTTATCTCCTCTTCAAAGTTCACAAATGTAGTTACTAGTATTTCAGCTCGTGGCGGATGGGTCCTCTGCGCCGATGGGCTCAAGAATTTTGATGGACATGCAGCCCGGCACTTTCCACAGTTCGCAGGGCGTGATCAAGGCTCACTACAAATCTCTGTTCTGAATAAATTTTATAGAGCAATTGTGACTCTTTGGGCGTGAAGTTGATGGTCAGGACATTGGCACCCGCCTCCAATCCCATCCTCTGCCCTCCTTTGACCAGACTCTCCAGCGCACTTATGGACGGAATGAGTGGAGTCTTCAACGCGACTCTGAAAATCGCCATGGTATTGAGTGCCAGGTTGATATTGCCATGGGTGCCATGCTCCAGCGGGGTGTGGGCGTTAGGAATGAACGGGGCCGAACTGATGAAATCCGGTCGCAGTTTTATGCCGAGCAGGATGTCGTCGGCCATGCTCTGTATGGTTTGATTGGGAAGCCCGACGATATTTCCCGTTCCGATCTTCAGGCCGGCCGACTTTGCCCAGCGCACGGTCTGCAGCCTGTTCTCCAGGGAGCCGTGTGCAATTTCCTGGTAAAGAACCTTATCCGAGGTCTCGAACTTGACAATATAAGACTTTGCCCCCAATTGGGCGAACTTCTCGTAGACTTCCTGGGTGCGTTCTCCCAGGCAGAGGAGCACGTCCATTTTCAAGTCGTTTTTGATGCGGGGAATGACCTGCTCGAGGAGGACGTCGTTATGGGGATTCTGACCCCCCTGCAGGAAAACAGTCGTGATGCCGGCCTGCTTGATGGACTGGGCAATGTCGAGAATCTCCTCGGCATTCAGGGCGTATCTGGGCAGATCCTTGTTGCTAGCCCGCATGGCGCAGTAGTCGCAGTTCTTGTTGCAGATGTTGGTGATCTCGATGACCCCTCTCAACAGGACATCATCGCCGTTGTTTTCCCGGCGTACATCACGCGCCCATTGAAACAGTTCCTGCTGGACTTCTCCTTCGGCGGTCAGCAACTGCAGGATATCGGCCCGCGAGGCGGTTTCGAAGTCGGTCATTTTCATTTGTTCAATTATGGACATGCGTCCTCCTGCCGAAGCATTAGCTTGCGATGAAATCATTTTATTTGACATCTTGCTGCGATCTCACGAGCATTCAAAAAAGTTCCAACGTTACTCGGGATTCCACGATTTTGACCTGCATGCGGAAAAGGTAAAATATGGCGCCATATTTTTGTAACTAGATTGTCGGGACTACTTGCCACAAGATGACGCTGTGAACAACTTGTTGCTAAGCATGTTCAGATCTATCGTTTGTTGAAGTAACACGGCTGGAAGTAGGCGTGGTTTGAACGATTTATTTGGCAGGCATCTTTACTGGTTTTCCCTTTATCTTGTCCAGCGTTTCTCTCTGTCCCGCCGAGAGCAGGTCTAAAAATGATTGCTCGCTTTTTTTAACAGTGTCTCTGGCGGCTTCATTGTCTATAGGCACGTATTTACAAATCCCGCTGGAACTAGCCGTAAGAGGTTTATCCGACATTGCATTGATCTTGTTGAACATCTGTGCGCGGACGTTATCCATTTTGAATTTTTGTTCAGGAGTCAAACGCAGGACTTCACGGAAATCTTTGTTGCCAAGGTTCCAGGGGCCATATTTCTGGACCATCAGGCCTTTGAAACGGGAAAGCTGGTTCGAGCGCAGGACCTCGGCCAACTTCTTGCGGGTAGCGTCGACACTTTTCTGGATATTTTCCAAGGAATCCCTGTGATTTCCCTTCTTCACATAGGGTTCCAGTAAAGCCTTATTGCTCGATTCGATGGCCTCATTCAGGTTATTGATCTGTGAATCCGTCAAACCCAGCTCGACTTGAACCTGCTTGGTCTGCAGAAATTTCAAGGAAACAAGGATCTCTCCTTCGAAAGTCGCTGTATCGGTAGCGCAATAAATCAGGAACATATCGTCAAACCGTTGCTCGCTACTTGCATTCAAAACGCCACTTTGCGCGAGTAAACACGAAAAAACGAAGAGGGCGATAAGAAATCGATGTGAGCGAGTCATTGCTTGTTCGCTGCTTGGCTTCATTGTGCCATCCTTTTATGCCATGGTACGAATTATTGGCGACCTTGTTAATTCTATCTGCTGGCTGCAGCCAGCTTCGAGGCAGCATGGGAGTGAGGCTACACCGGAAGAAAAACATATACAGGATATATTGTATAGGGATCGACCGGACTTCTGAAAAGTATAAAATTAATTGAGCAGATATTGTCGTACAATGCCGGGATCGCCCTGCTAAATAACATTGGCATTGAAGAACGAATGTGCTATGAACTTATAACATAATTATAACAATTCACAATCAGTTTTTTGAATTTTGGTTGCCCGGTAAAAAGTTTACGTTAGTATGTTGGTTGGCTTTCAAGCTGGCCGTGGCGAGACGCCCTGTTTGGAACATCCGCGCCTAAGTTGCCGACGGCAGGGCCGGAAAACAAAGCTGGCGCTGTCGGCAACCGGATGCCTGACGGCCATTGCGGGCCTTCTGCCCGCGCCCCGCTTCATGGTTATTCCCCGCAATTGGTGAGCGGTTCCGGGAGACCGGTACGCCGACCTGTCGCTCACAGCCAGTAAACATCTGCCGTGAAAACATTTGATGAGCAACAAGAGGATCTCGTATGAGGAAGATCGGTATTGCCGTTCTGGTCATCATCGCCGTAGTGGTAATCGCGGGAGTGATTATCCCGCGAAAGCCGCCGGCATCAGATTACAGGACCGCTAAGGTCGAGCGGGGCGAACTGGTTTCCACCGTCTCCGCCACCGGCACCCTGGCGGCGGTCGTAACCGTGCAGGTGGGAACCCAGGTATCAGGCACCATTTCGAAGCTGTTCGTGGACTTCAACTCCCCGGTGAAAGCGGGGCAGGCCATTGCCCAGATTGACCCGGCTCTCTTCAACGCCAAGGTGAAAGAAGTACGGGGCAACTACTATAACGCGCTGGCAAACCTGGAGCGGTTCAAGGAAGAACAGGCAGACGCCCTCCGGACGCTGGAACGTAACCGCGAGTTGAGTAGGGGTGGGATCATCTCTCAGGCCGACTTCGATGCGGCGCAGACCAAATACAAGGTGGCAAGTGCTGCGGTCAAGGCAGCCGACTGGAGCGTCACCCAGAATCAGGGACTCTACGAACAGTCGAAGACAAATCTTGATTACGCAACCATCAAATCGCCAACCAACGGCATCGTGATATCCCGCAACGTTGATGTGGGACAGACTGTCGCCGCTTCGTTTCAGACCCCCACGCTCTTCACCATCGCGCAGGATCTCACGAAAATGGAGATTCAGGTCAGCGTGGACGAGGCCGACATCAGCAAGGTGAGATTGGGGCAGCCGGTCTCCTTTTCGGTGGATTCCTACTCGAACCTGACCTTTAAAGGTGCCGTTTCACAGATTCGCAAGGCCCCGATCCTGACCCAAAATGTTGTTACGTATATCGTCATTGTCAGCGTCACAAACCAGGACCTCAAACTGATGCCCGGCATGACCGCCAACGTCAGCATCGAGACCATGCGCAAACAGCAGGTTCTGAAGATGCCCAATGCCGCCCTCCTGTTCAACCCCGAATCCGATGATGAAACGCCGCCAGACGGCGCCGGCAAGGCAAGTAAAAGCACCGAGAAGGTCTACCTGCTCCGTAAGGGGCAACCGGTCCCAGTCCCGGTGGAAACTGGTCTTCACGCTGACGGATTCGTTGAGGTGGTCGCGTCGGGTGCCCTCAAGGAGAATGACGAGGTAATCATCGAGCGTTTGACGGAGAAGAAAAAGGACGCGAACCAAAGTGGCGGTCCTCAAAGGGGGCCCGGATTCTAACCACAACGCAGACTGCATCTGGTGCCCGAGGCGTCATGGACGAAGTCGTAAGGATCAGCGCCGTCACCAGGATCTACGATACGGGAGAGCAGCGTGTCGAGGCACTGAGGGGGGTATCCCTCAGCGTGGCGCGCGGTGAATTTATCGCCATCATGGGGGCTTCCGGGAGCGGGAAATCCACCTGCATGAACATATTGGGATGTCTCGATGTCGCCACGGGGGGGGAGTATCTGCTGGACGGGGTCGACGTCAGCCAGATGAACAAGGCCGAATTGGCGACGTTGCGAAACCGGAAACTCGGATTTGTCTTCCAGGTATTCAACCTGCTCCCCCGGACCACCGCGCGTGACAACGTGGAACTCCCCCTGGTTTATGCGAAGTTTCATGCAAAGGACAGGAAGAGGTTGGCACTGGAAGCCCTGGCACGGGTGGGATTGTCCGATCGGGCCAACCACTACCCGAACCAGCTCTCGGGAGGACAGCAGCAGCGGGTCGCCATAGCCCGTGCCCTGGTCAACTCGCCGACCATTATCCTCGCCGACGAACCTACGGGAAATCTCGATTCCAGGACGAGTGAGGAGGTGATGGCACTCTTCCAGGAACTTAATGATCAGGGGATCACCATCATAATGGTGACCCATGAGCCGGATATTGCCGCCCATGCGCGACGGCGGGTTCTCTTTCGCGATGGCCTGATCGTTGGCGACGAGGCGACCTCCGGCAGAGACGCGATAACAGACCGGGGCTGCAGCGCATCGGAGCGTGCCGGCGGCCAGTCCCCGCAGGACTTTTGATATGGAACAACTTTGGCAGTCAGTCAAAATCGCCGTCCGCGCGCTGCGCATCAACAAGATGCGATCGTTCCTGACCATGCTTGGCATCATCATAGGGATTGCCTCAGTGATCGCCATGGTAGCCATTGGAGCCGGAGCTGAGAGCATCATCAGCCAGCAGATCTCCAGCATGGGAAGCAACCTGATCCTGGTGATCCCGGGTTCCGCCAAGACAGGCGGTGTCCAGATGGGGCCCGGCGCCGTGCCGACGCTTGTCAGTGACGACGGCCGCGCCATCAAGTCCGAGTGCCCCTCCGTGGAGGCCGCCGCGCCCAACATCCGTGTCGGGAGCCAGATCGTCTACGCGAACCAGAACTGGGCGACGCAGATAACGGGGGTGACCCCCGATTTCCTGGTCGTTCGCGACTGGAAACTGGCCTCCGGACGTCCTCTCACCCAGTCCGATGTTGATGGAGCTACGAAAAACTGCATCATCGGCAAGACCATCGTCAAGGAGCTTTTTGGCTCCGTCGACCCGCTGGACAAGGTGATCCGGGTCCGCAAGGTCCCCTTCCGCGTCATCGGTGTGCTGAAAAAGAAGGGACAGTCTCCCCAGGGCACCGACCAGGATGACGTCGTGCTGATTCCGCTGTCGACCGCACAGCGGAAGGTTTTCGGGAGCCCCTTTCCCAACGCGGTCGGCGCCATCATCGTCAAGGCCAGGCACAAGGGGGTGATCAACCGGGCGGAAGCGGAAATTACCGCGCTCCTGCGCCAGCGCCACCATATCAGCGCAAAAAAGGACGATGACTTCACGGTTAAAAACCTCTCGGAGCTCCTGGCGGTTGCGACCACCTCGTCCCGGACCATGTCGCTGTTGCTGGGGTCCGTTGCCTCCATCTCCCTGATCGTCGGAGGCATCGGCATCATGAACATCATGCTGGTCTCGGTCACTGAGAGGACCCGGGAAATCGGGATACGGATGGCCGTGGGGGCGCGTGAAAAGGATATCCTGCTGCAATTTCTCACCGAGGCGGTGTTCCTCACTCTCCTGGGCGGCATCGTCGGTATCGGGGTCGGTGTGGCCGGTGCCACGGTCGTGTCGAAGGTCTTTACCTGGCCCACCCTTGTCTCCGCCAATGCCATTGTTGTCGCCGTGGTCTTCTCCGGTGCCGTCGGCATATTCTTCGGCTTCTATCCGGCGAGAAAGGCCGCGTCCCTCAATCCGATCGATGCCCTGCGCTACGAGTAACATCAAGCACCGATTGAGCGCAAAACTCACCGGGCCGTTTTTTTAACGTAATCCGCGGTCGCGCCAAAACGTGGGACAGGAGAGAGATGATCAGCATAACGGGTCTCAACAAGACGTTCCTGACGCCGTCCGGTCGTGTGAACGCCCTGAAGGACATCAACCTCACCGTCGACAAAGGGGATATTTTCGGCATCATCGGTTTCAGCGGTGCCGGCAAATCAACCCTGATACGTTGCCTCAACCGGCTGGAGGAGCCTGATTCGGGCACGATCCGCATCGGAGCTCGGGAGATCACCCGGCTTGGAACACGTGAACTGCGGGCCGCGCGTAAGAAAATCGGCATGATTTTCCAGCACTATTACCTGCTTGAATCACGAACAGTTTTCGGCAACGTTGCCTTTCCCCTCGAGATAGCGGGTTATCCAAAGCAGCGGATCGGCCATCGGGCCGTAGAGATCCTGGAACTCGTCGGCCTGATCGACAAGATAGGGGCCTATCCCGCCCAGTTGAGCGGTGGGCAGAAACAGCGGGTCGGCATAGCCCGGGCTCTTGCCAATGAACCGGATGTGTTGCTGAGCGACGAGGCTACCTCGTCGCTTGACCCCAGTACCAGCAGGTCGATTCTCGACCTGCTGCGCGACATCAACCAAAAACTTGGTTTAACCATTGTCATGATAACCCATGAGATGGACGTACTGAGGTATCTGTGCGCCAATGCGGCAGTCATCGAGGCCGGCGAAATTATCGAGACCGGATCGGTAGCTGAGATATCTGCCCATCCGCGTCATGAGATCACCCGTCTTTTTTTCGCTCCAAGCCGGCAGAACTCCTCAGGGGAGGCTCAGGGGATGCTGCCGGACCCTGCGGAACGGGGTGAGCGGAAGGAGGTGAGCGATGTCCGATGACCTGCTGCCTCTTTTGGCCGTCGGGCTGGGCGAAACGGTCTACATGGTGATTCTCACCACCGTCAGTTCCCTCTTCCTGGGGCTTCCTCTGGGTGTTGCCTTGGTGGTGACCGAACCGGGGCATATCATGGCGGCTCCCCGGCTTAACAAGGTTCTGGGAACCATGGTGAATATTACCCGGTCGTTTCCCACCATCATCCTCATCGTTGTGCTCCTTCCCTTGTCCCGGCTATTGGTGGGAACCACCCTCGGGGCTACGGCAGCCGTTGTCCCGCTCTCGATCGGCTCGGCTCCCTTTCTGGCGCGCATCATCGAAAACAGCCTGAAGGAGATCGACCGAGGCAAGATCGAAGCCGGCCTCGCCGTAGGCGCAACGCCCATGGAGATCATCCGGAAGGTGATGATTCCCGAGTGTCTCGCCTCCCTGACGCTCGGCATCACCATGGCGGTCATCATGATTACCGGTTTCACCGCAACGGCCGGGGCCATTGGCGCGGGTGGCCTCGGGAGCCTTGCCGTCCGGTTCGGCTACCAGCGTTACCGTACCGATGTCATGCTTGCCACCCTGGTCGTGCTGGTCGTCCTGGTTCAATCGATTCAATGGGGAGGTAACCTGATCGCCCGGCGGATCAACAAGAATCGCCATAAATTTAGCTAAGAATCATAAACCGGCAGGAATTCCAGGGGGTGAACGTGAAACTCGGACGACTCAAGCGGTTGGCAGTACTTTTTTCACTGATGATCGGATGGAGCCTCCTGGCGGGATGCAACGCCGGCAAGCAACCGGCTGGATCTCCGGCTGGGAAAAATGCAGGCATCACCCTGAAGATAGGGGCCGCGCTGACGCCACATGCCGAAATCCTCAATTTCATAAAACCGCAGCTCAAGTCGCAGGGAGTGAACCTTGAGATTGTGCTGATCGACGAGGAAGGGTGGATGAATCCGTCCCTTGCAGAAAAGCAGATCGATGCCAACTACTTCCAGCATGTCCCCTACCTGCGGTCCGTGATTCACGAGAAGAAGTACGATTTTGCCGTGGCCGCCAAAGTGCACATTGAGCCGATCGGATTCTATTCCCGCAAAATCGGGTCTCTTGACGAACTGAAGGACGGGGCGACCATCGCCATCCCCAATAATCCATCCAACGAGTACCGGACATTGGCTCTGCTGGAAAAAAAAGGCCTGATCCGGCTCAGACAGGGGCTCAAAGACTTCGAAGCCACCCCGCGTGACATCGCTGAAAATCCCAGAAAGCTCAGGTTCGTCGAAGTGGAGTCAGCCCAGTTGGTCCGTGCGCTTGTCGATGTGGACGGCGCCCTCATCAACACCAACTACGTGCTTGACGCCAGGATTGATCCCGCATCGGCGCTCTTTCGCGAAGATGCCGACTCTCCCTACGCAAACGTGATCGTGGTACGAAAACCCGACGAAAACCGCCCTGAAATTCTGAAACTGGCCAAGGCGGCGACTTCGCCGGAGGTGAAGAAGTTCATCCATGACAAATATGGAGTTGCCGTAGTACCAGCCTTTTGATGCGACGAATGTGTGAACAGCCGAACAATTGAACACCTATCCATGACAAAAAGTAGATCTAATAGAGTATTGATAGCAAAAGATACTTCAGCATCAGAGCCAGATTCTGATGCAGCATCTCTTTTGTGGTTCGGGCGGGAATGATGAGAACGTATAACCGCATCCTCATCATCAAGCCGGGTGCCATGGGAGATCTGCTGCATCTGACCCCGTTGATCAGGGGACTGCGCAAACGTTTTCCCACTGCGCGCATTGATATGCTGGTCGGAAATACCGCCTCAATCGACCTGTTTCGTCATCACTCCGACATAACCGATATCCTGGTGTATGACCAACGCGGTGAACACCGCTCGTTCAATGCCCTGCGTGCTCTCTGGAAGCAGGTCAGGAGTCGTTCCTACGATCTGGTCATCAACTTTCAACGCAGCAACCTGAAAACCTGGTTCTTGACATCGGCCGCGCTGCCCTGCAAGATCCTGGTGTATCACAAAACCCGTACCAGTACTATCCACGCCGTTAGGGACCACCTGAAAACCGTTGCGTCGCTCGGTATTTCCCCGAATGGAGAAGAACTGGATCTCTATCTTGCCCCTGAGGACCGTCACTACGCGGATGAGCTGTTCGCTTCCCACGGCATGGACATGCGTCCTGTGGTGGCCCTCAATCCTGGGGCAAGTAACAAAATAAAGTGCTGGAGCACCCTACAGTTCGCAGCTCTTGGGGATCGCCTGATGGATGAACTGGGAGCAAAAGTGGTTGTCATCGGTGGCGGCGGCGAGCGGGAACTGGCGCAGGATATTTGCAACCGGATGCGTCGCAAGCCGTTGAACCTGGTTGAGAAGACCACCATGTTGCAACTGGGGGCTGTCCTCTCTAAATGTTCTCTGCTTGTCAGCGGAGATACAGGTCCCATGCACATGGCCACAGCGGTCGGTACCAGCGTGGTTGCCCTGTTCGGGGCGATCAATCCTCACCGGACCGGACCGGTCGGGAGGGGACACCGAGTGATTTGTCATGCGGAGATTGGCTGCGTTCCCTGTAATGCCAAAAAATGCGATAATCCCTATTATCTGGAATGTATGGAGCGTATTTCCGTGAATGAAGTCTTTGTTGAGGTGGAGCAGATGCTGGCGAATAAAAAACCGGGTAGTTTGAGCCGTAAAATGTGAGCAGAACTGCCATGCGTATCCTGATTGTCAAAATATCCGCCATGGGTGACGTTCTGCATGCCTTGCCGGTGCTGGACTACCTGAAGCAGGCCTCCCCCGGCTGCGAAATCGACTGGGTTGTAGAAGAGGTGTTTGCCGACTTGTTACGTGACAACCCCCTGATATCAATAGTCCATACGGTGAAGTTTAAAAAATGGAAACGAAAGCCGTTTTCCCCGGCCACGGTTAAGGAAGTTTTGAATGCCCGAAACGGTCTTTCACAGCGGGCCTATGACCTGGTCATTGATATCCAGGGCAATATCAAAAGCGGCATGGTTGCCTGGCTAAGCGGTTGTCCCCGGCGCGTCGGGTTTAGCCGTGCCGACGCCCAGGAGAGCCTGAATGCTCAGTTCATCAACCGCAGCATTGCGCTACGATCTGAGGACAGGCACATTACTGACCAGTACCTGCGGATTGCCGGAGCTTCCTTCGACCTGGATTTCAGCGGGCTGCAACTGCACACCGATGTCTGCACCCGACCGGCGGATGACCTGGCGGCTGACGTGCTAGTCGAGCGCTATAGCGAAGACGGTCCGGTCTTTCTGATCCATACGGGCACTACCTGGCAGACAAAGTTCTGGTATGAATCCGGCTGGATCGAACTCGGCCGCCGGATCATGTCTACTTTTCCCGGTACCGTTCTGCTGTTTTCCTGGGGCAATGACAGCGAACGCAGTGCGGCAGAACGCATTACCGCAGCTTTGGGCTGTCAGGCTGTGCAACTGGATAAAATGCCCATCATGAGCCTGGCGGCTCTGGTAAAAAAGGTCGATCTGGTAATAGGAGGAGACACGGGCATTGTCCATCTGGCCGCAGCCACCGGAACCCCTACCGTCTCCTACTATCGTTCCAGCGACGGCCTGCGCAGCGGGCCGCGGGGTGATCGGCATGCCATAGTCCAGGCACCGATGCCTTGCGCTCGCTGTTTTCGCACACGTTGCGAAAAAGATGGGGAATGCCGAGAAAGCATTACTCCGGAGCTTCTGCTGCTGGCAATCAGGAGGGTGCTATGCTGAGTTCCGTCATGCGTTCACTGCATTGCCAATCGCAAGAATCATGTTTTTTCTGTCCCAAGGCTGGTCTCTGTGGTAAAAGGATTTTATCATTGAATATTTTGTGAAATGAGGAGCGGCAATGCGAGTTGAGCTGGTGCGGCCCGGAACCGGGGAACTGACGTATGAGATCCGAAACATCGTCAATGTGGCTGAGAAACTTCAGAAGCATGGTGTAAAGATCAACTGGGAGAATATCGGCGACCCGATCGTTAAAGGCGAGGTCATTCCGGAGTGGATGAAAGAGATCGTTGCCAAAGCGGCCATGGATAACCAGACCTGGGGCTACTGTCATACCCGCGGCGTGCCTGAGACCCGCGAATTTATCTGCGAGACAACCAACAGCCGGGGCGGTGCGCAGATCACCCCCGACGACATCATCTTCTTCAACGGTCTGGGCGATGCCATCGCCAAGATTTACGGCTGCCTGCGGGCCGAGGCCCGGGTGCTGATGCCGTCACCCTCTTATACCACCCACACCCTGGGAGAGATCGGTCACGCCCATGCCGCGCCCGCGCTGTTCCGCCTCAAATCCGAGGACAGCTGGTACCCGGACCTGGATGATCTGCGTAACCACATCAAATACAATCCAAATATCTGCGCCATCATGATCATCAACCCGGACAACCCGACCGGCATGGTTTATCCGGAAGAGACCCTGCGCGAAATCGTACAGATCGCCCGTGAGAACGACCTGTTCATTATCGCCGATGAGGTCTACATCAACATCGTCTACAACGGCCAGAAAACCGCCCATATCAGCGACGTGATCGGTGATGTTCCGGCCATCTCCCTGAAAGGCATCTCCAAGGAATTCCCCTGGCCCGGTTCACGCTGCGGCTGGATCGAGGTCTATAACGGCCACAATGACGAGCAGTTCCGCAAGTATGTCAACCTGATCCTGACCGGCAAGATGAACGAGGTCTGCTCCACCACCCTGCCCCAGACGGTTATCCCGGCCATCACCCGCCATCCGGAGTATGCGGGATATCTGGCCGCGCGCATCGCCAGCTACGAAAAGATGAGCAATATAACCTACGACTTTCTCAGCACGGTTCCGGCCTTGCAGGTCAACCGCACCAACGGCGCTTTCTACATGGCGGTAGCCTTCAAGGAAGGTCTGCTGAACAACCGCCAGACGATCCACATTGCCGATGCCGAGGTCAGGGAACTGGTAGAGGGACTTGTCAACCAACCGGGCGTATCGCCCGACAAACGTTTTGTCTACCACATCCTGGCCGCTACCGGCATCTGTACCGTGCCGCTTTCTTCATTCTCCACGCCGTTACAAGGATTCCGCGTAACCCTGCTGGAAAAGGACGAGCTCGAGTGCCGGCGTATTTACAGCACGCTGGCCGAAAAAATCGGGGAGTATCTCAACTCCTGAAAACAGATGCGACGCTTTCTCAAGCTTCCTGAGCCGGGTGTTTTTATTTTTACTTTATTGTGAAAAACGCCTGATAGTCCTTACTATGATTAACTTTGTTGTAGACAAGGGCTGAATTGAGCTATATATAGATAAATCTCATTTTAGGAGGGCTTATGACCAAGGTAGAACTCGTAGCAAAGATTGCAGAAGAGGCCGGTTTGACAAAAGTTCAGGCAGAAAAAGCACTGAACGGTTTCATCGCAGCAACCACGGCAGCCATCAAGGCCGGTGACAAGGTTACTCTGGTCGGCTTCGGGACATTCAGTGCAGTATCCCGCGCAGCCCGTACCGGCAGGAACCCCCAGACCGGCAAGGCTATCAAGATTGCCGCCAAGACCAACGGTAAGTTCACCCCCGGCAAAGCGCTGAAGGATCTGACTGCTAAACCGGTAAAAGCTGCACCGAAGGCCAAGGCACCAGCCAAAAAGAAATAAGTTCGAAACTCGCCGAGTAGTTACGCGAAAAAAAGACCCGCCTCCAATCCATGGAAGCGGGTCTTTTTATTTTCCAGATGTTCCCGGCTGGCAGCTCCTAAGGGTTTACAGCTCCTATGGCAATTCCGTCGTTCCCATCAGGTAACGGTCGCATTCGCGGGCCGCCCCGCGCCCTTCGTTGAATGCCCAGACCACCAGGCTCTGGCCGCGCCGGCAGTCGCCGGCGGCAAAGACGCCCGGAACCGTGGTGGCATATTTCTCATATTCAGCCTTAACGTTGCTGCGCGGATCGCGATCCAGCCCCAACGCTTCGATCAGCGGCTGCTCCGGTCCCAGGAAACCCATGGCCAGCAGCACCAGCTGCGCCGGGTGGACCTGTTCGGTGCCGGGAACCGGCTGCGGGATGAACTGCCCCTTGTCATTCTTCTGCCAGGCGACCTGAACCGTGTGTACTGCCGTGACACTGCCGTTGTCATCACCCTCGAACCTGGTAGCGGTGGTCAGGTAGGTGCGCGGGTCGGCACCGTATCTGGCCGCGGCCTCTTCCTGGCCGTAGTCGATCTTATGGGTCTTGGGCCATTCCGGCCAGGGGTTATCGGCAGCACGCTCGTCCGGCGAACGGGGCATGATCTCCAGCTGGGTCACCGATGTGCAGCCGTGGCGCAGCGAGGTGCCGACGCAGTCGGTGCCGGTGTCGCCGCCGCCGATGATAAGCACATCCTTGCCATGGGC
Source organism: Desulfuromonadales bacterium (assembly GCA_016650295.1). Classification (GTDB taxonomy): domain Bacteria; phylum Desulfobacterota; class Desulfuromonadia; order Geobacterales; family Pseudopelobacteraceae; genus CAIPTY01. The sequence goes on from JAENWA010000097.1 coordinate 26,732, forward strand.
GGAGATGTAATCACCAGTTCCGTTGATGACCGCCATGGTGTTGGCGGTCAGAAAATCCATGGCAAAGTGAATTCCCTTCAGATTACGTCCCTCGATCGGCAGGTCCCGCGGAACAGTTGCCCCGGTGGCCAGCACGACGGCATCGAAGTCAGTCCGCAGCTTCCCGGCCGGCAAAGCGGCGGAACCGACTTCGGAATTGCAGACAAAGCTGATCCCCTCCGCCTCCATCAGCCTGATGCGTCGCAGTACTACCTGGCGCTTGTCCAGCTTCATATTGGGGATACCGTACATCAGCAGCCCCCCCGGCAGGTCGGCCCGTTCGAAGACGGTTACCGTGTGGCCGGCCTTGTTGAGCTGGGCGGCGGCGGTGAGTCCCGCCGGTCCCGAGCCGACCACCGCGACCTTTTTTCCGGTGCGGGTGGCAGGCGGGTTCGGTACAATCCAGCCCTCTTCAAAACCGCGCTCAACGATGCTGACCTCGATGTTCTTGATGGTCACCGGAGGATCGATGATGCCCAGTGTGCAGGAACCTTCGCAGGGGGCCGGGCAGACACGTCCGGTAAATTCCGGGAAGTTGTTGGTCTTGTGCAGCCGGTCAAGTGCCTGGCGCCAGAGGTTGCGATAGATCAGATCGTTCCATTCCGGGATCAGGTTGTTGACCGGGCAGCCGCTGGCCATACCGCTGATCAGCTTGCCGGTGTGGCAGAAGGGTATGCCGCAGTCCATGCAGCGTGCGCCCTGGGTCTGGAGATCTTTCTCCGGCATGTGCAGGTGAAATTCGTTCCAGTCCTTGATCCGCTCCAGCGGACCCCGGTCGGCCGGGACCTCGCGCTGATATTCCATAAATCCGGTTGTTTTTCCCATGATTGATTCCTATATCGTGACGTTATAAAGTTTATTATTTATTATGCTCCGCCGGCCCGGGCCGCATCGTGGGAGTTTTCCTCAAAGGCCGCCGCCAGGGCCTCGTCGCCGCTAAGACCGGACGCCTTGGCCCGCTCCAGGGCCTGCAGGACCCGTTTGTAGTCACGGGGCATGACCTTGACAAACTTTGGAAGGAAGCCGTTCCAGTCGGCCAGGATTGCGCCGGCGCGCTGACTTCCGGTCAGCCGGGCATGCTGATCGATCATGGAGCGCAGTGTGGCCACGTCTCTATCTCCCAGCTCTTCCAAGCCGATCATCTCCGTATTGCAACGGGAGCTGAAGTCGCCCTGTTCATCAAGTACATAGGCGATACCACCGCTCATGCCGGCTGCAAAGTTGCGGCCGGTCGAACCGAGTACGGCCACCGTCCCGCCGGTCATGTACTCACAGCCATGATCACCGACCCCCTCCACCACGGCATCCACGCCGGAGTTGCGGACGCAGAACCGTTCGCCGGCCATGCCGCGAATATAGACGGTGCCGCTGGTAGCGCCGTAGAGGGCCACGTTGCCCGCAATGATGTTCTCTTCGGCCTTGAAGGTGGAACCCTGCGGCGGATAGAGCACAATCGTGCCGCCGCTCAGCCCTTTACCCAGGTAGTCATTGGCGTCGCCCGCCAGCGTCAAGGTCATGCCGCGCGGGATGAAGGCCCCGAAGCTCTGGCCGGCCGAGCCGTTGAAGCGCAGGTTGACGGTGTTGTCCGGCAACCCTTCGGCGCCGTGGCTGCGGGTAATCTCGTTGCCGATGATGGTCCCCACCACGCGGTCCACATTGGTGATCGGCAGTTCGGCGCTGACCTTCTCGCCCCGCTCAATGGCCGGTTTGCAGATCTCCAGCAGTCTGGTCATGTCAATGGATTTTTCCAGGCCGTGATCCTGGGCCTCGGTACAGTAGCGGCCGATATCGAGGCCGACCTGCGGCTGGTGCAGGATGTTGCTGAAGTCGAGCCCCTGCGCTTTCCAGTGCTCGATGGCCTTCTTTGGCTCCAGCAGGTCAACCCTCCCGACCATTTCGTTGAGGGTGCGGAAACCGAGCCTGGCCATGATTTCGCGCAACTCCTCGGCCACAAAGCGCATGAAATTGATCACATATTCCGGTTTGCCGGAAAAATTCTTACGCAAAAGCGGATCCTGCGTGGCGACGCCGGTCGGACAGGTATTGCTGTGGCAGACGCGCATCATGATGCAGCCCAGCGTAACCAGCGGTGCGGTGGCAAAGCCGAATTCCTCGGCTCCCAGAAGTGCGGCGACAGCCACATCTCGGCCGGTTTTGAGCTGGCCGTCGGCCTCGATGACAATGCGGCTGCGCAGGTTGTTCAGCACCAGGGTCTGGTGGGTTTCCGCCACCCCCAGCTCCCAGGGCAGACCGGCGTGTTTGATGCTGGAGATGGGAGAGGCGCCGGTGCCCCCGTCATATCCGCTGACCAGCACCACGTCGGCATGGGCCTTGGCCACGCCGGCGGCGATGGTTCCGACCCCGACTTCCGACACCAGCTTGACGCTGATGCGGGCGCGGCGGTTGGCGTTCTTCAGGTCGTGGATCAGCTCGGCCAGATCCTCGATGGAGTAGATGTCGTGGTGCGGCGGCGGCGATACCAGGCCGACCCCCGGTGTGGTGTGACGGGTCTTGGCGATCCAGGGAAAGACCTTCGTGCCGGGCAGTTCACCGCCTTCGCCCGGCTTGGCCCCCTGGGCCATCTTGATCTGGATCTCGCCGGCATTGGTCAGGTAGTCACTGGTGACACCGAAGCGTCCCGAGGCGACCTGTTTGATGGCGCTGTTCTTGGAATCTCCCCGTTCATTGGACCAGGTAAAGCGTTCCGGATCCTCGCCCCCCTCACCGGTGTTGGAGCGTCCGCCGATGCGGTTCATGGCGATGGCAAGCGCCTCATGGGCCTCCTGGCTGATGGAGCCGTAGGACATGGCGCCGGTCTTGAAGCGCTTCATGATCTCTTCCACCGGCTCGACCTCGTCGATCGGCACCGGGATGGTGTTCTTGAAGTCGAGCATGCCGCGCAGGGTATAGTGGCGGGTGCTCTGATCGTCGATCAGCGACGAGAAGACCTTGAATTCCTTATAATCATTGGTGCGGA
>JAENWA010000098.1 GCA_016650295.1 Desulfuromonadales bacterium
GTGCAATGGGCGGTAGAACGACTAAATCACAGACCACGTAAAGTATTAGGATTCAGGTCACCGCATGAGGTGTTATTCGGGGTGGAGATGTGTTACACCAAACCACCACTGGCTGTTGCACTTCGAACTTGAATTCGCCTAGATAACTTACTTGCCTGATTGTTTTTTTTGTAAATCGGCAATACGTCTAACCTGTCTGCAAGAAATACAAAAGGCATCACCTGATGACTTCCGTATATCAGCCTGTGATGACAAAAGCAAAGATAGACTATTCCCTTTTGGGGTAGTTATGAACAAATTTGTTAGCACACTTGATCCACATGCTGCGCAGTAAAAACCCTTCCTCATATGTCATCCTTTCAACTCTGTGATCATATAATTAAGTATAACTCAAAATCATAAGATCGCTATAGCAGCCCATTGAAACCTGCTGAATTTTGTCCCCTTTCCCGCCAGAAGATCTCGTTTTCAGTCAGGTTCGTCGACAGCGCCGTGTAGTTGGCCGTTCTCGCAAAGTTTATTATGTAAATTACATTGAGAATGCCGGAATTATGGATGAATAAGGCACTGAAATGCCTGCTAAGCGTGATCCATCGCATATGGCGGCTTTGTTAAATGTGACGGAAACCGCCGGTGGCTTTCCCTTCACCCGCACATACATTTTTGATTTAACCTCGTATAAACGGAAGGTTGCTATTTTTTGCCTGCAATATTACTGTGGTGCGTTAATTGCTCTTTCCAATGTAAAGGATGTTGCTGAACATCAGCGCTGCAGGGGGGGCGACAAAATAAAATCCATGCTATTTATGGGGGCTTGGAATGATTGAATCTCAAGCAGGAATATGACGTTATTGATAGCCGGATTTCGTCACATTCGGATACCGAGATATCTATAATGAGGTGAGTAAATCCGGATATACCCAGACTAGATTACCCCTGGTCTCCGTATAATGAATGTTTTTCACGGATTCACGTTCAGGAAACAAGGTGGTTGCTCATTTAAATAAATTTCTGATCAAATAAAAGCTGGTTCAAGAGGGAACACAATGTCCTTAATAATTTATCTCATCGGTTTTGCTTTTGTCATTGGCGGCATTGCTTGGGCTCTGATTGTCGCGAAAGTAAGTGCCGTCTACGTGATGATCGCGGTTGTTATACTTATCGGCATCGCGATACTGACCGGAGTGACCCGGACCCGCTCCAGGGACTGACCCATTTTTTCCATTTGGATAAGATGTAGTACGATACTCGTTTCCGTTATACCTTGTTTGAGGTAGAGGAACATTGTTATCGGGTGTTTTTTAAGAGCCGCTAAAACATAAATATTTATTTATATGTTTAATATCGGTATGTTACGCAAATTAACGATTTTGGCATCTTTTGTGCTCTATACAAACTATCGATTCAAATCCCAACGGAGGTAATACCACATGAAAAAGATTTTTTCCGCAGTAATTGCAACTCTCGTAGCAATGTCCTTCACTGCAGTAGTTTTCGCCGCTGATGCCGCCAAACCTGCCGCACCTGTCGCACCTGCTGCCGCCACTGCTCCTGTCGCAGACGCCAAGAAAGATGTAAAAATAGCCAAAGCCGAAGAAAAAGCAGCCAAGGCAAAAGCAAAGGCAGAAGCCAAAGAAGCTAAAGCAAAGGCTAAAGCCGATGCAAAAGCAGCAAAAGCTAAAGCAAAAGCCGAAGCCAAAGACGCTAAAGCAAAGGCTAAAGCCGATGCAAAAGCAGCAAAAGACGCGGCTGCTCCTGCTGCCAAGTAATAAATCCGTCAGCAGTTACTATAGAATGGGCATATCCGGAGTACCGGGTATGCCCGTTTTTTGTAATGTGTTTTTCTCGCAAAGGTGGCCGTAATACTATTGTGCCTTCCTGTCCAGGCTCCGGTACTGGATTGCCTCGGCGATATGCTGCTCATGAATATTTATGCTGCCATCAAGGTCGGCAATGGTGCGGGCCACCTTGAGGATACGGTTGTAGGTGCGGGCCGAGAAACCCAGGCGGTCGGTGACCAGCTCCAGCATGCGGTTGCCGGTGGCGTCCAGTTCGCAGTGTTTCTTGATGAAGCGCGGCGTCATCTGGGCGTTACAGTGGATTTTGGTCCCCCGGTACCGCTCCAGTTGAATCTCCCGCGACCGTTCAACCCGCGCCGCGATGGCGGCGGAGCTTTCGGCTTCGCCCCGGTCGGACAGGTCGCGATACTTGACGGCCGGCACCTCGATGTGGATGTCGATGCGGTCGAGCAAAGGGCCGGAGATGCGTGAGCGGTAGCGGTGAATGGCGATGGGGGTGCAGGAGCAGGGGTGGATCGGGTCGGACAGATAGCCGCACGGGCAGGGGTTCATGGCGGCCACCAGCATCACCCGTGACGGATAGGTCAGCGACACCAGTGAGCGGGAGATGGTGACGTGGCCATCCTCCAGCGGCTGGCGCAGGACCTCCAGGACATTTTTTTTGAATTCCGGGAGCTCATCCAGAAACAGGACGCCGTTATGGGCCAGGGAGACCTCGCCCGGTTTGGGCGTAGTGCCGCCGCCGATCAATCCGACGTCCGAGATGGTGTGGTGGGGGGAACGGAAGGGGCGCACCGCCAGCAGGGCGCGCTCTTTCTCCAGCATGCCGCTGACGCTGAAGATCTTGGTGGTTTCTATGGCCTCATCGAAGGACATCTGCGGGAGGATGGTTGGGATACGACGGGCCAGCATGGTCTTGCCCGAACCGGGCGGCCCGATCATCAGGATGTTGTGTCCGCCGCTAGCCGCCACCTCCAGGGCTCTTTTGGTGTGCTCCTGACCTTTGACCTCGCTGAAATCCTCACCATACTCGCAGCCGTTTGAAAACAGCTCCTGAAGGTCAACACAGCATGGTTCAATCCCCTCGCGCCCGCTCAGAAACTCAACCACCTGCGACAGGGTTGAGGCGCCAATGATCTCGAGACCCAAGACTACCGCCGCCTCGGGTGCATTCTCCACCGGCAGGACAATGCCTTTTAATCCGGCCCGTTTGGCGGCCACGGCCATGGAAAGCGCCCCGCGGATCGGTTTGAGACCGCCATCCAGGGAGAGTTCTCCCAACAGGGAGTAGTTTTGCAATAAGGTGGTTTTGACAACACCGGTGGCGGCCAGGATACCGATCGAGATGGGCAGATCGTAGGCGGCGCCCTCTTTTTTTATGTCGGCCGGTGCCAGGTTGGCGGTGATGCGGCGGGCGGGGAAATCGTAGCCGGAATTTTTCAGCGCAGCACGTACGCGATCCTTGCTCTCCTTGACAGCCCCATCCGGGAGTCCCACCGTGGCAAAGGCCGGCAGACCGGGAGCCAGGTCTACCTCCACGTCCACCAGGATGGCGTCGATACCGATCAGGGCACTGCTGAGGACTTTTGCAAGCATATAACACCTCTAAGTTTAATGAGTTATATGAGTTTGCTGAGTTTTTGAGTTAACACAATGAACTCATGGAACTCATAAAACTCATATAACTCAACGAACTCTACGTCAACATGATGAAACCCATCTGTCTCCCGGTCTCGCCTTCATCCCTGCGGTAGGAGAAAAACAGTTCGCGCTGACAGGAGACACACATGTCGGAGAGTTGTATCCCGGATGCCGGAAGGCCCGCTTCGATAAGAAGTTCACGATTGACCGCGGCCAGGTCGAGTCTCCATCTGTCAATGCCGATATGCTCCGTGCAGGACTCCCACGGCACGTTGTTCTGTGTAAATGCCTGCCTGACCGGCGTGTCAACTTCGTAGCAGCATTTGCCGATGCACGGGCCGATAGCCGCCTGCACGTCTGCGGGATTGCAATCGAAGAGTGACTGCATGCCGGCCACAGCCTTTGAGACCAGTCGGGCTGCGGTCCCTTTCCATCCGGCGTGGACGGCTGCAATGATCTGTTTTTCCCGGTCCAGCAGCAGGATCGGGGCACAGTCGGCAACCGTGACGCCGATCATGACACCTGACTGGTTGGTGATAACGGCATCCCCCTCCAGGCCGAGAAAGTGGCTGTAATCCTCATTGGGCTCATCGATTACCAGGATATCAGTGCCATGTACCTGCTTAACAGTGACCAGCGTATCCTGGGTAATCCCGAAGGCGCGCGCCAGCAGGCTCCGGTTGCCCTCTACGTTATGGGGTTGGTCGAGGGTGCCGGTCCCCAGGTTAAGTGAATTGTAGGGCGCACGGGACACCCCCTCGTGGCGGGTTGTGAAACCCTGCACAGAGCAGGCTGGACCGCTGAACCCGGTCTCGATATAGTGAATACGTTCAATTCGCTTCATCTGCATGGTAGTGATCTCCGAAAATACTTTTTGCCTTCTGTGGAGCTTTGCGCTTTAATGCGGGTGTCGTTGCCGTTGCCGCCAGACATAAACGGCCACCAGGACGCTGCTGAACAGGATTACCATGGCCAGCGCCTGGTGGGAGTATTGCATGATCAGGTTCTGATTCTCACCGATGGCATAACCGATCAAGGTCAGGATAGTACACCAGAGTCCTGCGCCGGCCAGGGTATAGAGCGAGAATTTGAGGTGATTCATGCCGGACAGGCCGGCCGGAATCGAGATCAGGTGCCGCACCACCGGCAGAAGCCTGCCGATAAATGTTGAAATTTCGCCGTGGCGAAGGAAGAACTGTTCCACGCGCTCGAACTTGTCCGGCGGGATCAGGACATATTTGCCGTACTTGAGGATCAATGGCCGACCCAGGTAGTGGGAGACAAAGTAGTTGGCATAGGCCCCCGCCAGGCTGCCGAATGTACCGCACAGGATGGCGACGCCCATGTTCATTTTGCCCTGAAAGGCCAGATAACCGGCCGGCGGCATGACCAGCTCGCTTGGCACCGGGATGATGGAACTCTCCATCGCCATCAGCAGGACGATGCCGGGGTAGCCCATGGAACCGATGGTGTCCAGCAGCCATTGAATGATTGTATGCATTGAATACTCCAGTGAAGGTAAAAGACAGGAATGTACCTTATACCCCATCTTTAGAAAGTTAGAAAAGATTTTCTGTGCCGGGGCAACAGAAATATATTCAGTTTTCCTATGTACTACGTCCACGGGGCTGAAATCTCAGAACGGAAAGCCACTATGAATATCATCGATCGACTAAAAACAGAGATTCTGACCGGTGACGGCGCCGTTGGCACCATGCTGTATGCCAAAGGGGTCAGCCTCGACAGCAACTTCGAACATCTGAACCTTGTTCGTCCCGACCTTGTGCTGGAACTGGCGACAGAATATGTTGCAGCGGGAGCGCAGGTGATCGAGACCAACACCTTTGGCGCCAATCGCACCAAGCTCGCGGCCATCGGCCTTGGGCACAAGGTGTCTGAAATCAATTCTGCCGGCGCCCGCATCACCCGTCAGGCGGCGCCGCCTGGCAGCGGTGTGCTGGTGGCCGGCTCCGTCGGACCGCTCGTGCCGGTCAAGGGCGATGAGCGTGAGCTGTCCGGCGATGAAATGACGGATGTCTTCCGGGAACAGTGCCTGGCTCTGGCAGAGGCGGGCATAGACTTTTTCCTGTTGGAAACCTTTGCCTCACTGGTGCAGCTCTCGGCTGCCGTCCGGGCTGCCCGGGAAACCGGTCTGCCGGTGTGTGCCAGTATGGCCTTCCTGGAAGGTGGACGCAGTGGTGACGGCACATCGGTGGAGACCTTTTGCGCGGCCATGGAGCAGGCCGGAGCCGATATGCTGGGGGCCAACTGCGGTGCCGGGCCTCTGGAACTGGTCAAGGTCGTGCGCCGAATGGCAGGGCTGACGGTCAAGCCGATTGCCGCCTATGCCAACAGCGGATTTCCCGAATACCACGAGGGGCGCTACATCTACCGCACCACCCCTGATTACTTTGCGGCCATGGCCAGGGAGATGGCAGATGCCGGCGCCAACCTGATCGGCGGCTGCTGCGGCACCACTCCCGAGCATATCTCCGCCATTGCCCGTGGACTGGCGGGGGCCCGCCCGCTACCGCGCCGGCCGGCAACGTCAGTCAGTATCTCAGAAAGCGCTGAACAGGAAGCCCCCGGTCGCACGTCGTTTCTTGACAGCTGGGGGAAACGCAAGGTTATCACCGTAGAGCTCGACCCACCCAAAGGGCTGGAGTGCGCCCGGATTATCGAAGGGAGCCGCAGGCTGAAGGAGGCCGGAGCCGACGCGATTAACCTGGCGGAAAATCCTCTGGCCCGCCCCAGGATGGGCAACATCGCCCTGGGAAGCCTGATTCAGCGCGAGGTGGGCATCGAGGTAATCATACACATCACCGGTCGCGACCGGAACCTGATCGGCATGCAATCCGATCTGATGGGCGCCAGCCTGCTTGGGCTCCGCTCGGTTTTGGCGGTGACCGGCGATCCGGCCACCATGGGTGATCATGCCGGCGCTACGTCGGTCTTTGACCTGCACTCGTTTACCCTGATCAAGCTGCTGAATGATCTGAACCGCGGGGTTAACGCCATCGGCAATCCAATCGACAGCGGGACCGGCTTCACCGTCGGCGCGGCTTTCAATCCCAATACGCGGAACACAGCGCTGCAGGCCCAGCGTTTGCACAAAAAAATTGCCAACGGGGCCGTCTTTGCGCAGTGCCAGCCGATCTATGACCCGGCTGTTTTCTTCGAGACATTGGATTTGACCCGTGACTGCAACATTCCAATCCTGCCGGGGGTCATGCCGCTGGTCAGCGAGCGTAACGCCGAGTATCTGCACAACGAAGTGCCGGGCATATCCGTGCCGGAGGCTGTCCGCAACCGCATGAAAGGATTGGAAAAAGAGGCCGGAGTTCGCGAAGGTCTGAAAATCGCCAAAGAGTTCATCCAGGCAACCTTTGATGCCGCCGGAGGGTACTACCTGATCCCCCCCTTCGGTAAATATGAGCTGGCAGTGGAATTGATCGACTACATTCAGTCACTGGAAAGGAAGTAACGCAAATGAAACGATACTACCGGTACGTGGTCGCGGTCTGTTGTCTGATGGTCTGTTCGTGTGCCTACACGAAGGAGATCAAGATCCGTGAGGAGTTTGACCAGAGCGTGAAAGGCTACAACAAGATGCTGCGCTGGCGAGACATGGAGAGTGCCGGAATAATCTATATGGACCCGGAACTGCGGGACGCCTTTATGAAAACCGCCCAGGATATCAAGAAGCGGGGGGTCACTATCACCGGCTACCGCATCCTGACCACGGAATACACGCCGGAGAAAAACAGTGCCGAGGTGGTGGCCGAGTTCGATTACTACGCACTCCCTTCCAACCGTATCAAGACCCTGACCTATCGCCAGAACTGGAGCTACCTCGATACGGAGGAAAAGAAAGGCTGGCAGCTGAAGTCCGGTCTTCCGGCTTTCGAGTAAACGACAATGCCGGAACTGTCTGAACAGATAGCGGTTTTTTGCAGGTATCTGGACACGGAACGGAATGTGTCACCTCACACCCTGGCGGCCTACCGCAGCGATCTGGAGCAGCTGACTGCCTTCGTCACCCGCGAAACGGGAACCGCCGCCAGGGTCGCGGATGTTGATCACCTCCTGTTGCGGCGGTATCTGGCCCAGTTGGGAAAACATTCCAGGAAAAGTTCCATTGGCAGGAAGCTGGCCGCCATTCGCAGTTTTTTCCGTTTTCTGGTGCGTTCTGGTTATGTTGAAAAAAACCCGGCCGAACTGATTGCCACCCCCAAAAAGGAAAACCGACTGCCTTTCCATCTGGATATTGACCAGGTCACCACCCTGGTGGAGGGTCCGCAGGATGATGACCCGTATGCACTGCGTGATCGCGCGATCCTGGAGTTGTTGTATTCCTGCGGTCTGCGGGTATCAGAGTTGACCGGTCTTGCGATCGGCGATCTTGATCTTTCGAGCGGGATGGTCCGGGTGCTGGGCAAGGGTGGTAAGGAACGAATTGTCCCGGTAGGCAGTCGCGCAGTAGAAGCTGTCCGAGCGTATCTGGCCGCACGGGGTGAGTTGGCCGGCATCGGTCCGCTTTTTCTGAATACACGGGATCAGCGTATCAACCGCCGCAGTGTGGCGCGTATCGTGGATGCATACGTGCTTCGTATCGCAGCCTTCAAGCGCATATCTCCGCACGTCCTGCGGCATACCTTTGCTACCCACATGCTGGAGGGGGGGGCAGACCTGCGCGCTATTCAGGAGTTGCTCGGACATGCCTCACTTTCCACCACCCAGAAGTACACCCACGTCGGGATCGATCATCTGATGGAGGTCTATGACAAGGCTCATCCCAAAGCGCACACAAAAAAAGAGGGGTGAATTCCGACACCCCTCTCCTGAATCTTGATGACAGACCGGATTATCCGATCCGGATCTCGACCTTGTCCCCTTCACTCACCTGGAGTTTTTTCTCAATCCCCGGCCCGACAATAATTGTACCATCATACTGCGGATCGAGATCCTTCATGACCATAACCGGGAAGGTCCCGCTTGTGCCGGCAGCAGTGTTGGTTAGGATCAGCTTTTTGAACGCAGTTTTGTAAAACTCGCCTATGTATGAAGAGGTGGGTTGGCTGACGGCAATCATGCCAAGGGAGTCAAAGCTATTGCTGGCATCCTGATTGGCCAGGTGACTTATGCTCAATCGGAGAATGCTGCTGTCGACAGCTTCCTCAGCTGCCGTCGCTTCAGGTTCAACGGCATTCGGGAGCAATACTTCAAGCTTCTTCACCGCCAGATTGATTGTGATGGTAAGCACTTGCAGGTTGATGTTTTTGGTACACAATAGATACAGCAGGCCCCCTGGGAAGGACTTGACTATAATACGTCCCTCGGCATAACGGAGGTCAAGGATATCAAGGGTCTGTGCAATCTGCAGCCCGTGGACACATTCAAGCGTCAGTCCTGCCGCTGCTTTTATGGAATTGGCATCAATGATTGGGGGAAATGCATGAACCATAACCGCTCCCCGATCATTAAATACGGCGCTTCCGATAACCCCTTCAACACTGTTTATATAGCGCAGGATGTCCTGCATTAGTCCATCCTCCTATTTCCCGGGCATCAAGGCTGATTTGATCTCGCCTTCCAAGGTTTCCAGATTGAATTCCGGTTTGATGGCAATACTCAGGTAGTGTTGCTTGGAATCATACATCAGCAGATGGAAGTCGTGGGATTGAACAGCAGCGGCCTTGACATCTCCCAGTCCCATCAGTTCACCCAAGCGCGTGCCGGTTTTTGCCAGAAACAGTCCCTTTGTTGCCAGGGTCGTTGCCTCAAGACTGGTGTCCTGCAGCGGGGTGCCATCCTTGTCCAGAAGAACAGCGTAGGTTACGCCAGTTACATCCAGCAGGCGGGCTGCCACCTTGCTCATGGTCCGCCGCGGAGTGACCGAAGGTCCGGAACCGCCTCCCGGATCAGTGCCCCCGAACCGTTCTTCATCCAGCCGACGCAGGGCTTCCATCAGCAGAACATCGGTTCGGTAATGAATCGTGCAGACATTAGAGACCATCTCCGGATGGATGTTAAAGCTTCCTCCAGGCCATTTGATGATCTGGTAAATAGCCTCTTCTCCGGTCGTCTTGCCTTGTACGGCATGGATAATCTCGCCATCGGCGAAGTAGATGACACCTTCACTGTTGCCATATATGACAGTGATGCAGCCGGTGTATTTATTATGGCCCTTGAGCTGGATTACATCTGTAAGAGAGAGTCCAGCTACTGCACCCTGGAAGCCGTTGATGTTGTCAGCCATCTGTGTCAGCCTGTCTTCGGATGAATTATGCTCATCTGTATAAGTGAGCGAAGCGTAGTATATTAAACACAACTTAGTTATAAGTTCAAGTACGAAATCGAAGGCGGTTTATAAAAAAACCCGCCGGGTTTCCGGCGGGGTTGGAGTAACCAAAACCAGTATAAAAACTACTCGCAGAGATCCAGTTTGATATCCCAGTTTTTGATCTTCATGGTGCCGTTTCTCTCAAGATTGAGGTGCATCTTGAAGGCGCGATCCCACAGCTGCGGCTCATGGGCTACCTTGCGGCGCAGGCAGTCCGCCAGGGCCATCTCGTAGTACTCGGTCAGAATCGGCTTGTAATCCGGATGGGCGCACTTCTCGATGATAACCTTGGCGCGGTCGCGTGGGCAGAGTCCGCGCAGGTCGGCCAGACCCTGCTCGGTGATCACGCAGTCCAGGTCGTGCTCGGTGTGGTCAATGTGCGAACAGTGCGGCACAACGCAGGAGATGCCGTTCGGGTCGGTCTTGCTGGGACGGCTGGACGGCGTGTGCATCATCTTCAGATAGCCGTTGCGCAGGAAGTCGCCTGAGCCGCCCAGGCCATTGATCATGCGGGTACCGCCAACCAGGGTCGAGTTGGCATGAGCATACATGTCGATCTCGACGGGAGTGTTCATGGCGATACACCCCAGACGGCGGATCGGCTCAGGGGCGTTAGAGATGGAGAGCGGACGCAGGGTGATCTTGTCGAAATATTTGTCCATGTTGTCGAAGAACTTCGGGAAACCCGGAGTCGCCGAGAGCGAGAGCGAACAGGAAGAGGCGTGGTCCAGTTTGCCTGAGTCGAACAGATCAAGCATGGTGTCCTGCAAAACTTCGGTGTAGACCGACAGGTTGTAGAAGGGACCCTTGGCCAGGCCGCCGATGACGGCGTTGGCGATGGAGCCGACGCCCGACTGGAGCGGCAACAGGTTGTCCGGCAGGCGGCCCATTTTCACTTCATGGGTAAAGAATTCGATGACGTGGTTGGCAATGGCTTCCGAGGTGTCGTCCTGCTCGGCGAAGGCGCGGCCCTGGTCACGAAGTTTGGACTCAACCACGGCGATGATCTTCTGGGGGTCGCAGGGGATCGAGGTGGAGCCGATGCGGGTACCGGCCTTGGTGATGCCCAGGACCTGACGGTTGGGTGGGGTGCCGCAGGAGACCAGGTCGTGGATGCCCTCAAAGGAAGGCTGGCCGGTGTTAACCTCGATGATGATCCTGTCGCACATCATCAGGATTTCCGGAATGACGCCGCAGGATGAGGTCGGGACCAGGCTGCCGTCTTCGGTGATGGCGGATACTTCGATGATGGCCAGGTCAAGCCTGCCGCTCTCGCTGTCTTTTGTATAAAAGCCGTAACCCAGATCCTGGGCGAACAGGGAGAGGTGTTTGTCTCCCATGCGGATACGACCTTCGTTGATGCCGGCGGCGATGTTCTTACCGGTCTGGTACGGCCAACGGCGGTCGATCATGTCATTTACAGCCCAACGGTCTTCGGTCTCGGCACCGACGGAGGCTCCAATGAACAGGTTGAACTTCCACTTGCCCTGAAGGTTGTTTTTTTCGACGTGCTCAGCCACTGCGATGGGCACCACTTTCGGGTAACCGGCGGGGGTGAAGCCGGACCAGCCCAGGTTCATGCCCGGTTTGAAAAACTGGACGGTCTCTTCGGCCGTCATGACCTTGCTTAAAAGTGATTTGTGACGTACGCGGTCTTGCAGGGTACCGTAATTCTTCGTGTGTGGCATCTCCTACCTCCTTGTTTGTTTGTGGTGTCTACAGGCACATTCTGTCTTGAAAATCCTGTTGCGAAAAGAAACATTAATGGTAAAATATATAATTATTCCAACAAGTTTGATGCGAATTATTTGTTAATCAAACAAAGTAGAACCGGATTTTACTCATCCGACCCTGTTTAGTCAAGACAAAATGTATACAGAATACAAGGGGGCGCTTCAACTCTCGAAGTCAACTGCCGCAATAGAGGAGCAGACCGCTTTCATGTGCGGCACTACTTCTCCGGCGTGGTAGGGGTGTACCTGATACTCCTGAAGGTCGGCCAGGGAGTCAAATCGGGTTATGAGGGCGATATCGTAGGATCGTTCGGAACGGATAACATCGATGCCCGCTTCCAGATGACGCAACTGCGCAATCTGCCCTTGCATGCTCAATAGCTTGGCGTGCGTTGCCGCAAGGTTTTCCGTAGATGGATCGGATAATTTGAACAGAACGATATGTGTAACCATGGTGCGTGTCTCCTTGACTGGTCTGTTTGATTGCGGTTTCTGAAGTTTCTGGTATACATCGGCATTCCGCTGCTGTCAATGCTGCCGAAAGCTGTCCGAAGACACAACTGATTACCTGCCGGCTGTTTCGGGCGACTCTCCTTCATCACGGCCTTTCATGCAGTCGACAATCGCGAAAACCCACACCAGGGCAAAACCCGCCAGCAACATTTTACCAAGTCCGGCTACTCCGTGCAGTGCCGTCAGTACGTCAGTTGTGTTGATCCCGCCGGAGACGGCCTGGGCCGCAATAACAGGCGCCAGTCCTTTCAACAGAACAAACAGCGCCAGCAGCATGAGCAGATTGACCAGCATGATAATGGCGACGCCGGCCACCTTGCGCCCAAGGTAGAGGTGTCCCAGCCCGGGCAATACCAGGGCAGTGAGCAGCAGGGCGGTTTTCCTTCGATTCATTCGGCAGCCTCCCGGTTTGGTGTTGTCAGCATGGCAACCATGCTGTCGTGGATCAGGCCATTGCTGGCGACAATGCGGTGGTTGAAGATATCGTAGCACGATCCGTCAAAGGTTGTTACGACCCCGCCGGCCTCCCGGACCAGCAGCACACCTGCCGCCACATCCCAGGCTTTCAGCTTCAGCTCCCAGAATCCGTCAAGCCTGCCGGCGGCAACATAGGCCAGGTCCAGTGCGGCTGCACCGGCCCTGCGAATACCGCGGGCAGCCTTCTGAAAAGCGATGAAGTTGCTGAAGTTGTTGACCGGGTCGCTGGCACAATCATACGGGAAACCGGTTCCCAGCAGGGTGTCCCGCAGGGGAGAGCGGCTGGAGACGTGCAGACGGTTACCGTTTAAGAACGCGCCACCGCCGCTGGTTGCCGTGAAAAGCTCGTCGTGCATCGGATTATAGATTACGCCGGCCACCAGCTCTCCGGCCGATTCAAGTCCGATCGACACGCAGAACCAAGGGAAGCCGTGGGCATAATTGGTCGTGCCATCCAGGGGGTCGATAATCCAGCGAAAGGAAGAACTGCCCGGCGGATATTCTCCCTCTTCGGCAACGATTCCGTGATCCGGGAAATTCCCGAGGATATGTTCGACGATCAAGCGTTCTGACTCCTGATCGACCTCAGTCACCAGGTTCTTGTCACCCTTCATCATCACATCCAGTGTCGATGCAAAACGGTACTGCTGGTATCTTCCTGCGATCCTGGCCGATTCAACGGCGGTGTCAAGGTACTGCTGCCAACTGGACATGGAATCCTCCAAAACTCTAACTTAGATTATTCGTGGCACGCGTGTTCCATTAATCCTAGTAACGGGATTACGCCATTTCCTGCTCGATGGCAGACTGACAAATATTGAGGTTCAAATCTTCACGGTCTTGTATAGAAAATTCTTGAATTTGAACAACCGACGCGCCTGTTCCTGCCCGGCTCCGTCCCCGATGGCCTTCAGGTAGCGCGCTACAGCCGGCATGGTTTTGCCGGCCAGTTCCCTGGCCTTCTCGATCACCAGCCGGACCGTTTCCCGCGAGATATCGCTGCGTGAAAACGGTTCATACACCTCGCCCCAGAAATTGCCGCCGCCCTTGATCCGATCCATGATATCAGCTGCCAGGCGCTCATCCAGATTGCGCGCAGCAGGCAGCTGCGTCGCCGGTTCAGCAGCGCCCGTTCCGGCAATGGCTAGACGGATTGAATCGGCGTTGATGATATTCTTGGTGCGAAAGAACAGCGCCCGCAGGAGGATGCTGCGCAGTTCCCGGATGTTGCCCTTGTAGTTATGCCGCATGAGAACATCCTTGGCCTCCATGGTCAGCGCAGGCGGCTTCTCGGCGGCTTCCTCCTCGCCGCGGTAGGTGCGATACAGCTTGCCCAGAAAGTGTACCGACAGGTCGGGGATATCCTCGCGGCGCTCGTTGAGAGACGGCAGGCGGATGGAGAGTTCCGACAAGCGGTGATACAGGTCTTCGCGGAAGCGTCCGGCCGCGATTTCATCCTGCAGGTTCTTGTTGGTGGCCGCCACCAGCAGCACGCGGCTGTAACGTTCGGCACTGTCTCCCAGGCGCATGAAGCCTCCGTTATCGAGGAAGCGCAGCAGCTGCACCTGTGTTTTGGGATCGGCGTCACCGATCTCGTCCAGAAAGACGATACCCCCCATGGTTTCTTCCAGAATCCCGCGCCGGTCACTGTAGGCCCCGGTATAGGCGCCCTTTTTGTGGCCGAACAGTTCCGAATAGGTCAAATCGCCGGAATAGGCGGCGATATTGCACTTCTTGACCGGCAGTTCCCCGCCCGGATTGATGTCCCGGCGGTAAAATCCATTGAGCTTGTTGTAGAGGTTGTTGAAGAAGAACTCCTTGCCCGAGCCGGTCTGGCCGGTAACAAGAATCGAGGGGAGCCCGATGGTGGCCTCCTGGAGGATGTTGCGGGCCCAGTAGACAATGCGGTTGAAGAGCGGCGGCGAGATGGTGTTGATGAAATCGACCACTTCCTGGGATTTGGGGCTGTTGCCGATGATGTTGCCCAGAAGGTAGGAGGATACGTGGGGGTCCTTGTAGGCCACGTCGGTCGTCAGGCGGTTGACCTCACCCTGCAGGCGTTCGATGCGCTGCAGGTCGGAGATATGGCGGGCCGTCAGGGAGCCAATGATCTGCAGGATCCGGCGATGCTCCTCGCGGAAGTAGTCGTGACGCAGGGAATTGAGGCAGATCACGGCGATGACTTCATCGTCGCAGATTACCGGCACGGCGATCTCGCTCTTGAGCAGGTCGCTCATGGATCGATGGAACCCGCCCGATTGCTGTTCATCCTCGACCCGGGCAATAATTTTCGGCTGTTTGGTGGCGGCCACATAGCCGGTCAGGCTGCGCTCCTCCGCAGCAAGTTCCTCAGCGCCGACCGGGAAGGGGGGGATGTATTTCTTCAGCCACTCCTTGTTCTTGGCACCGATAATGGTGCCGTGCTCATCCTCCACCACCAGCCATTTCACACCGTCGCGTTCGGTCACAATGGCTATGCTGCCGGTATCGGCCCCGATCAGCTCCGTGGCCTTTGAAAGCACCCTGGTCAGAAACGGCTGCAGGCTCTCGGTGCTCTCGTTCAATAGCTCGGTGATCTCGGATAGTACCCTGATCTCCAGGTGCTCGCCCCCCACCTCGCTGATGACCCGTTCAACCATTTCGGCATGGGTCTGGAGAAGTCCCATCTCGAAATCGGTAAAGCGATACAGTTCACGGGAGAAGTAATTGACCAGACAGATAATCCGGCGGGTGGCCGGGTTGAAGCGCGGGACGACATACATGGAGCGCAGGGCCATGGATTCGGTCAGGGCCGGCTTTTGCAGGTTGTGCTTGGTCAGGTCGGCGATATACAGAGGCTTGAGCATGCGGTCATCGGCAATGATGGCCTGATCGTTGATATAGCGGGAGATCAGCGAGCTGCCCTTTTTCAGGGCGATGGTACCTTGCTGGTCGTAGAGGATCTTGAGCGTTTCGTCTTCAGAGTAACTGGCCAGCACCTCAAGCTCGCCCGAGCCGGATTCTCCGACCTGGGCCGGCACGAGCACCGATGCCAGCGAAAGTTTCTCGATCAGACGGACCGCCGACCGGACCATCATGTCGGCCGCTTCGCGGGCCTTGAACTCCTCCAGGCGCCGGGCCAGCTGCACCTGTTGATGATAAATGCGCGCCTGGTCAAGCCGGTCCGCCATGAAACCGGTAAAATCGGCCAGCAGCGACTTCTCCCCGGCTTTCAGTACCTCGCCGGGATGGTCCTGATCGATGCAGAGTACTCCGATGGATTTGCCCAGGCTGACTACCGGCATGATATAGCTGGCACGGAAACCGAAACGCTGCGAGAAGGGCCGGTCGGGCGAGTCCGTCTGTGCGGCGGCGACCCGGAAATCAGCCGGATACTGGCTGACAAAGACGCTGGATACTATGGTTTCAGTGGAGATGATCGGAAAACTGTGTCGACGGATATCTTCAGCCAGATCCCCGGTGGCATGGACGCAGGAGAGCACCCCGCGGGTGAGGTCTTCCAGATAGATGCGAATCCGTTCGCTGCCGGAGAGCAGCCGGGCGCCCTCGGCCAGGGCATACAGCAGTTCGCCCTGATTCTCTTTACCGTAGGCGCCGATCTTGGCGCGCAGACGGGTGATGCGGGAATCGGTTGGCATAAAGACACCTGTGTGTAGTTTAGTTACACACCAGTGTAGCGTTTGAGCCGGTGGGTGTCAATGGGAAGGTTGAAGGTTGAAGGTTGAAGGTTGAAGGTTGAAGGTTGAAGGTTGAAGGTTGAAGGTTGAAGGTTGAGGGTTGAAGGTTGAGGGATGAGGGATGAGGGATGTAGAAAGTGCGTGGTGCATCTCTCATCTCTCAACCCTCATCTGGTGTTAATTAAGCCCCTTGCGGAACTGGTACAGGTCGGCCATATCCAGATCGTTCTTTTCGTAGTATTCCCGCTCCAGTTCCTCGACATAGAAACGGTCCAGCCCCGAGTTTTCGAGGAAGTCCTCGCGCAGGCCGACATTTCGTTCGGCAATGATGGCGGGGAGCAGGGAATGAAGATACATGGCTTCTTTCTTGATGGTAAAGATGGTCTCGTTGAAAAGATGGATGGGGATGTCGCTCTTTATGCGTTTCTTGGTTTTGAGCTCTTCGTTGACCTCTCGCCGCAGGGCTTCCTGGTTGGTTTTGGTATTGAACTTGGAATAGAAATTACGGATACGGTCCCGCACATGCTCCAACAGGATGATGGATAAACGCTCCTCCTGATCGATCTCCATGAGCTTCTCGGTCAGCCGCTCTATGGAACCGGTATTGTTCTCGATAGCGGCCAGGCCATCCAGCAGAGTCATTACCTTGCGGCGCCCGAAACGCCCGAGATAGGCATTCTCAAACAATTCACGTATGAAAAGCTCTACAAAGCAGCCTTCCCTGAGATTTTCAAAGGCGGCCCGGTGTTCAAGCAGACCGTTCAGCATCTCCTCGGTGACCCGTACGTTCTCCATGAAGGCCAGCTGACCGACCAGATTTGAGACGCTGTCAAAACGGTCCAGATAGGTAATTACATAGGAAAAACCATCCAGAAGCGCCGGGTCGGCGCCATCGCGGATCTTCTCGTCGCACACCTTGCTGGCGCTCAGCATCAGCTGGTCGAAGCCGTGATCACGGTTCTCCATGGCCTTCTTCTTTGCAGTAATCAGGGCCAGCATGTCATCGCGGTCAATCAGGCTTTCAATATCCTTCTCACGAAGAAAGATCCCTTCCATCACTTCACGGGTGGCAGAGATATAATCAAGCTCAGACTGACTGACCAGACTGAGCCCCTTTTTAAGCATCTCATCCAGTGTGTAAAAGAGGGCTCCAGGAATCTTGTTGCGAACCGAAAGCGTTTTCAGACGGGTCAGGCGGGCATTATCAACGTGACTGATCTCGCCCTTGGCATTACAGGCAAGCAGAATGTTGCGGTACTCATCCACGATGCGCTTGTTGGCCGGGTGGCGGTACATGACATCTATACGCATGCGTTCCTGCTGGTAGCGATCGATTTGATAGCGGGCAGCCACGTTTGTCAGGAGGGTAAAATCCTCATCGCTGATCTTCTTGTTGCGGAAATACAGCTGGCGGAACAGGTCGCGGTACTCCCGGTGACCGCGGTTGATCAGCTTGATGATGAAGAACTGGGCCTCATCGTCCTTGAGAAGCGGGAAAAGCTCGGAAATCAGCTCATCATCTCGTTCCTCCCCAACAGCAACGGAACGCTTGATGACCTTGCCGATGCATTTGACCAGTTCTTCCTGCTGGTTTTTAAGTTTGCGGGGGAGTCGCTTGGAGTGGACGAAGAAGAAGTAGTTGCAGACCGCATTGCCCTCGAAAAATATATTTTCAAAACTTTCGCTGCCGGTGGTGCGGTCACTGAAGCGAACCGTGCCGGTCGCTTCGTCGGCGCGGGCGCCATACATTACCAGGCGGTTGATGATTTCCGGCTTTACCATGTCGGGCGAGGGCTGATCGACACCAAACATGTACTCGCAGAAATAACCGCCATTACCCTGGTAAGAGATCCCCTCCGGAGCGACAACGAAATCGTTGCCGGGGGAAAAGATGCGCAGGCGATCTTCCTCCTGGACGATGTTGAAGAAATAGCGCTGGTAGGCCTCGGTTCCCACCACCATGGCAAAGTATTCGAGCAGGTCGCCGGTCTGTCCGTGGAGCCTGATGTCTTTATGCATTACTGCCCTCCTGCCGTGCTTTAGGTGGTGCGGATATCAAATGTCATCCCGTCCCAGGCAAACTCGCAGCCCGGCGGAAGCCTTGCGCCATCGGCAAAGAGTACATCGTGAGAGAGATGGGTAAGAACGGTACGTGCCGGTTTCAGCGGTTGTGTCACGGCGATGGCCGATTCAATGTTGAAGTGGAACGGATGCGGGGTCCAGCGCAGTCCGTCGATAACCAGCACATCAAGCCCTTTCAACAGTGCCGGCGAAGGTTCGGGAATGCTGCTGCAGTCGGTCAGATATGCAAAATTATCGATCCGGTATCCCAGCGACCGGGTCCTGCCATGCTCAAGGGGAACCGGGGTGATGGTCAGCCCGAACAGCTCGAATGATCCGTCAACTTCGATTGGTTGCAGTAAGGGAGTATATCCCGAACCGTCATGTTCATGAAAGATATATCCGAATCCGGCCTCAAGCGTCTCCAGAGTGGCACGGGACCCGAAGCAGGGGATAATCTCTTTATGCAGAAAGTGAAAGCCGCGCAGATCATCGATTCCGTTGACATGGTCGGCGTGGGAGTGGGTGAAGAGTACTGCGTCGATCCGCTCGATGTCTTCGCGTAGCGCCTGGAAGCGCAGATCCGTCGAGGCGTCAATCAGGATGTTTCGTCCGTTGTGGCAAATAAGAAGAGAAGCCCGTGTCCGCTTGTCTTTCGGGTCATCCGAAGAGCAGACCCGGCAGCGGCATCCTACCATCGGCACACCGGTCGATGTCCCGCTACCAAGTATCGTGATCTTCATGAAATGCCTTTCCTTCAGCCAGCACAGTAATAGCAGAATCGACAGAGTCAGGCAAGACGGATTCTACGAGAAAAAACCCGGCAGGATAACATCCCGTCAGGTTTTTATAATAATTTTGCCTGGTTCCAATGTTTGATTTTCAGCTATTCAAACCCAGTGTACCAATGAGTATCTTCAAGCTGCCCTGATCGTCATGAGTCCTGCTGAAACCCGCAACTCTTTGACGGGCAGCACCATCTCCACTCAATACACATCGTCAGCCACCGGCAGGGTGTCTATGCAATGTCTGATGCGTCACAGCCGTAACTCTTGCCCGATACTGTTTCCGGGACTAAACATCGATCTGCCATCAATACCGATACCTGAGTTCAAACGAGACCAGCTGGTTTGTTCGTACTGCACCTTCAACCAGATTCAGGTTGCTGATCTTTTCGACGCCATACAGCAACTGCCCATCAACATCGCCATGGATTGGAAGCGTCCAGGAGATACGTCCGGCATCCTTGTGTTCCATGGCCTGCATGACACCGTTGATCGGATCGTACTGGCCGAGATTGTTAACCCGCACACGTCCCTCCTGCCCCCGGTCGGTATGAAAGTATTCCAGTGCGACTCTGTTGCGTACCGAGAAGGAGTGGCTGTAACGGACGAAGAAATCCTGCGCGGCTCCACCCTGGGAATGGCCGGGAGACATGTTTTCATAGGTGTAACCGCGAGGAAACTTGAAATCTGTATACAACATGGGATTGCCCCAGAAAAATTCAAAACGCAGGTCATCGCGGCAGGCTGCCGTCAGACAGGGGGCATAGATGCCGGCTACGTAGCTTTCAACTATCGGCCAGAATGAGGCAGAGTCTTCGCCGGCATATTCGCCGTAGACCTCTGTATTGCGCAACCAGGGGATACGAAAACGCATATCCAGCCCAGCGATGCTGTTATTGTGATTGGTATAACCACCTCCAAAAATTTCATCCTTGAAGGTGGTTGATCCCGTAAAGCCCGGCCCCCCCTGCTGGCGCACAAAGTTAATGCCGTATTCAAACCAGCTGTATGGTTTTGCAGCCAGCTTGACCCCGACAAAATAGGGGCGGCGGCGTTCAGGGGTGCCGGCATCGGTCTCATTGAATTGCGACACTATCAGCGCATATTTGACATCACCCAGCCAGCGTTTTACCCAAGCCACATCCAAGGGTTCGGGGCTTGAGAGTTTGACCTGGTCAAAGTTTTTGGCATTGCTGGAAAGAGTCAAAGCTCCGCGATAACCCGGCCCGAACCAGTTTTCATCGCGCCCCGCCTCCAGTTCCAGACCGCCTCCTCCCAGCTTGATATACCCCCGATTCAGCAGAAAACGTGTGTCATCGGGAGAGTATTGCAGCATCGGCTCCAGCAGAGCAGATACCTTGTCGCTGATGTATCCTTCGGCAGAGAGTCGCATCTCGACATTGTTGCCGCGTTTGTAAATAATGCCGTTGTTGTTTTCGACAAGCGGCGTTCCTTCGGTACCGGATTCATTTAGTACGCCGGCATCACTTTCAGGGCGAAGAGTGCCCCCGATAAAGCCGAACGCGGACTGCCCGCCACGAATGAAGACCGGACGATTGTAATCCCGAGGCACCCCGTCCAGATACACGTAGCGCAGCTGCAGGCTCGACACCGGGTTGTAATCGATGAACCGCGGCTTTTTGTCAGGTGTCTCCCGCAGCGACACCTCCCGCGGGATGCTCTCCCGGATATTTTTTATCAGCTCCCCTGCGAAGGCCGGAGCAGCCGCATCCTGCAAGGCGAGGTTCTTTTGTGCTTCCAGCACCAGTCGGGCCGCTTCTGCTTTGGAATAGGGCCGCAGTCCTTTCACATCAGAGGTAATCAGCCCCATGCCGGCCAGCTTGTCAAGATAACCGTAGAGAGGACTGTTCAGGGGAATGTTGGCTGAGGAAAGCGCGTACACAGGTTCAACACACACCAGCATTGTCACAATTAGAGAGCTGAGCATACACAAGCGAATGTCGGGCAGTTTAAGTGATGTCAACATGTTCTCCATTTCCTTTATTGTCGTCATCGCATTCCATTCACTAACGAATAAAAGTTTACGCGGTTCGTAGCGTAGCCACCGTATAAACTGGTGTTAAACTAACTCGCTTGAGCCCTCACGGGCTACTTGGATATTTATCTTGATTTTGGTGTTTCTGCGCGTGGATAGTATGGCTTTTATGAATGGAATTCAATAGAGATTATGGATGGATAAGGCCTTTTACACAAACCCGCCCGTCGGATCATCCTTTATCCTGCGCTTCAGGCCTTCTTCTAAATTGGTGCGGTACGAATAGCCACGCTTGATAAGTTCTTTAGGCGTGATGTTCGTCGAACGCACCAGCTTATACATTCTAGCAGGGTGAATACCATTTTTTATGCCAATTGCATTGAGAAACTGGAAAGGCCGAGAGGCGTTAACCATCAACGAAAGCGAAATCTTTCCGAGAGGTCGGCGGAAGCCTGCAACTTTTGCAAATGCTTCGCAAATATCCTTTATAGTGTACTGACAAGAATAACAGAAATTGTACAGCACTGATTGTTCCGGTTGTTCATTCATGAAAAACAGACTGCCAATCAGGTCTTCCACATAACCGCAGTCTTTGATTGTATCCGTTCGACCCGGATACACAAACAAACCATGTCTCAGTACCTTGGCCAACTTGGTGAAATTGCCGTTTTCGCCCCTGCCAAAAACTACTGCGGGGCGGACAATAACTAGCTTATTGCCGCCATCTTTTTGAGCCCAAATCTGGTGAATCCTCTCTGCTTCAAGTTTTGATTTACCATAGGCAGAATTTGGTAAAAGCTCAGATCCCTCGTGCTTTGGCTCTTCAGTCGGGCCATAGGCAGCGATGGAACTGGTAAGCCAAAGGGTTGTTGAACCGCTCCCTTCACAGAATTGTGTTATTGATTGCACCAGTTACGTTGGTTTCAAAATATTCGTGATCGAGATGGCCAGGGGTACGGTGGGCAGCCGCCAGGTTTACTATACAACCGCTGGACTCGTTATGATCTTGGCTGGAATCGACTGTCGCACGTCACAGCGCACAAAGCGGGTCCCAGTAAACATATTACTCGATAGTTCAACAATATCGGCAATGGTGATGTCAGTTATACCGCGCTGTTTCAACTCGCGAACAAGGTGGCTGCCAATGAAACCGGAACCACCGAAGATGATAAATCTATTCATTTTTCCAGAATCCTTTATTCATACTCAATTTCCGTTTTATCCACAAAGGCATAACCTGTTCACGCTGTCCCAGTTTGTAGCCAATCAACTTTAGTCCGGTACGAACAACGGCAGACGGGATCAGCCATGGAGCATGTTGGAGCAAATAACGCATTTCTGATATAACAAACTTCTTCCCTTCTTCTTCAGGCTTACCGAACGATTTAATAATCCATTCCTCACGAGAGTGAAAGACGCCTATATCAAAATAGCGTCGAAATTCTTCAACTATATTGTAATTATGCGAATGATAACAAATGGCTTCCGCACAGTAGGCAACTGTCCAGCCTGCTAATAGCATTTTTGCGGCAACATAGTTATCTTCACTACAAATCACATCAGAAGGAAAACCTCCAACTTCCATGAGAGCTAAGCGACGATACGCTGTAAAAGAATTAGATATAAACGCTGCTTTAATTCCGATACCCTGAATATCATTCTTAGATTTTAATACTGATTTTTCTGGGTAGTTAAATTTACGAGCATGGCTTGCAATAGGAGAGGCATCAAAGTGTGGTAATTGACGACCACAAACTGCCCCAATTTTATTATCTTCAAAATATGACAGAATTTTTATAATGGAATCTGGAGATGCCAGAATTGAATCTTGTGTCATATAGATTAGAAATTCAGCTTCAGGACATAGACTTAAGGCGAGCTGACGGGTTGCACCATGGTTAAAAGAAGTTTTTGAAATAGTATGTACACTGCAACCTAACTCCTTGAATATTTTCTCAGTATCATCTGTCGAATCAGAATCAATTATTTGTACTCCGAGATCAATCCAAGTTTGATCTTTTATTGCTTTAACTAAAATATTTGCTGTTCTAGCAGCATTTAACGTTGGAATGCATAGAATTACTTTCATCAAATAGCTCGATAGTTAGATGCCAATATGTCTTTGTAACAACAAATTAGTTCTGAAACATGTCGTTCTAATGTACAAGGTTCTGTCCAATACCCTTTATAAGCGGCTTTACCCAGAGATTCAATTAGATTGTCATCTGAATTGAGCAACAATAATTTAGAAGCAAGGTCTTTGACGTTACCTGCACGAAATAGCAGGCCGGTTTTGCCATCAATAATATTATCTCGAGCCGCACAACCATCAGAAACTATTGAAGGCACTCCAAGCGCCGCAGCTTCTGATACAACCAATCCTTGAGTTTCATGCGTTCGTGATGGAAAAACAATTGCCCTGCTTGATCGAATTTCCTGAATAACGCCAGAACGATCTTGCCAACCCCGAAGACCAGCATTTGGATTTATTTCGTTTATAGTCTTTTCCTCAGGGCCTGAACCAACAAAAACTGATTTTATATTTAATTTTAGAGCAGCTGCGGCAAAAAGAGTGGCGCCTTTTTCTGGCGACAAGCGACCTATAAAGGTGAATTTATTATTGAATGAGGGGGTTGCCGGGGTCATTTTCCCGATGTCTATGGGATTGCTAACTCGATAATACTTTACATTTTCTGGCAGCCATCTTCGAAGTATCGCTTCCGAATAGTCTGAAATTATGATGAAATTAATAACTCCGTCTGGGATGTGTCCAAATTTACGCTGTATTGTGTGCCGTGCTATACGCCATAATTTATGACTATAACTACGCGAATCACAATGCACAGAAATGCAGCTAAGCGACATAGGAGCCAAATCACATTGATGCAATTGCTGATAATTGTAAAAAGCTCCATTAGGACATACAGTAAAATAATCGTGAAGGGTGCAGACTAGCTTAAACTTGCGATTGATAGCTTCTCGCACAACACTTGATGATAGCGATTTCACCCAAGTATGCAGATGAATAATCGTATCCGCTGGATCAAAATCATTCAATAATTCACCGAAACGTTTTGCACAACGATGATCCCAAATACCACAAAAGGCAGCATTTACTCTCGAAGGGTTGTTTAATAGGTCATTGAAACCAAAATTGACAACTTTAATCGTATCTCGGTTAATACTTGAGTCAACCGGCCCGACACTTGAAACAAATGTAACATCAAAGCCAGCATCTGCCAGAGCGTTCGAGCTGGCTATGGCAACTTGAGCTGCACCACCATTGCTATGACCGTAATCATTCAAAACGATTATGCGCATACATAGTATCCGTTCACTTTATATGGCATCAGCGACTCTCTTATATTTTTTCAAAGGTACCGAGCGCGCTTGACGTTCTGCACATAACAAAGCGAACATAATGATAGCAACCACCTCAATTTCAATAATAAACAAACATAGGAGGATAAACGAGTAAAAATTACGTTCGAATTTCTTAGCCTTGATCCCAGTCAAGCACATCCATATTACCATAAATACAATTATTCCAAACTCTGCAATATAAAAAAGCCAACGCATATTCATATGGTTCGGCACATTATTTTCCGACCTAAGTGCATAATTCCATTCACCAATCCAGTATTTTGAAGGGATATAAGCGCTATTAGCCGGACCGTAGCCAGTGAGAAACATCCACGGATGATCCACAAGATAGTTAATTACTGGAGCCTCTAAATCTCTTTGTAGTGGGATTCCAAAAAGGTTCTTAATCGTAGTATCATCGCTATCGGTAAATCTATTTACAGCACGATCAAAAAGTATATTTTGAATTATACTACCATTTTTACCCAAAAACGAATCAATAAATAAAGTACTAAAAGAAAATAATATCTGAAAAAAAATAATAAAAGTCACTAGTGAACTAATAAGATTTAAACGAACTGTCGATAATCGTGCAAAGATAAGCATGGTAAGTACTGCTATAAGTAACATTGTGGGAAATGTTTGTCCTAAAGTCATTATTGCAAGAATACTAGCAATAAGTGCGTAAATATAGCGCCCGTTTCTCAGTAGCAAAGGTATTGATAATGCTAATAAAGCAGAGAAGTTTTTAGGTTCTGTGCAGAAAGCCTGAATCCGCACAAAATCAATTCCATGAAATTGAAATATGTAGCGGTTTTTCAAACCGATCAACTGATCAATAAATTGGTTGCCAATACTATAATGAATAAAATATTGAGCTATTGCTATATAACACGAGAATATTGCAGTTTTTTTTAGCGTATCATAAAAGTGATTAATCGAGAATTTCGGAGCCTCGCGATATATCTTTGAGGCTATTGCAAAAAGGGGGAGATATTGTTTTAAGTAGAAGAAAAATGGTTTTATTATAATTCCAATTTGGTTGGATTTGAATTCAAAAAAACTATTGTTAAAAATGAACACAGTGCTGACTATAATAACAGAAAATAGCGGCACTATCAGAAGAGCCACTGTTCTCGAACTAAATTTAATTCCCTTTGTTACGAAAATACGAATTTCATCCAAAAGAAATATAAACGAAATTATATAAAAAGCACTTATGGATGGACCAATCAAGTCAATTGAATAGGTTTGCGATGCAAAACCATACAATAACGTCTCAATGGTACTTATTTTTTTATTGTAATACAATGTTAATAAAACAAGAACTATACATCCTGTGATTAAAGAAATTATTATTTGTATAGTTATGCTCTGATCATCAATTATCATGGATTTTTTAAAGACTTTCCAGGCCTACACCACATTAATAATCTACTCGGCAAAAAAGATTCTAAGACAATTCGTGTTGAAATCTTTAAAATAGAATACATATAAAAATACCAGGCAAGTATAGCATGGCCACCTCGATTAACTGCAATTCTCCGTTGCTCTTCCAGGGTTTTTCGCCAATTTGAAGAAGCCCCTCCATCTCTCATATATGTACGAACATCTGGACAATAGATTCCAAAACCGCCTGCATTATGAATACGCAATAGCCAATCATAGTCCATGGCAATTTTCCACGAACCGTCGTATAGTCCATGTGCTTGATATGCAGATGCTCTTACAAGCATTGTTGTATGGTTAAGGCGGGGCATTCCGTAAGTAATCTTGCTGGAATATAAAGGGTCTCCGGCAATCTTCATAATTAAGCCTTCGACAGTTGTAAAAAACACATCTCCAAACACATAGCTTGCAGTATTGTCCTGTTTTAAAGCCTGCACCGATAATTCTATTTTATCTGGCGGCATAGAATCATCGGCATTAAGCAGTTGTATGTATGCACCGCTAGCTCTGCATATCCCTTTATTAAAGGCATCTGCTATGCCACGATCTGGTTCACTAATGAATATGTCTATCATATCTGCATATTCATTAATTATGTCCTGTGTACCATCTGACGAGCCACCATCGCAAATTATATATTCAATATTATTGTATGTTTGCGAAGAAACGCTCTCAATCGTCTGACGGATTGTGTCTTTTGCATTCAGACAGATTGTTATGATACTAACCAGTTCTGTTGTTGTGCAATCTTTAATCAATTTATCACCAAATTATTCAGGTTTAGACAAAAAACATTGCATAGCAATAAATTGGAATCCATCAGTGTTGTAATATTCCATCGATATGCTACCGAAAGCTCAATACCAAATTATTTATTAATACATTATATTGATACGCCATTTCGAAGGATGGCAACTTTCTATTGTTATTATATAACTGGCTAATTATAAAAGAAAAAAGTAATTACAAATAATTGTGGTTTAAAATCTAGTAATCTTTTGACTCCATTCGGAGTGATTCACCTGTTTGTTATTTCAAATAAATCGATATTTTTTGTAAATTATAAATATCAATTTGTTTATTTGATATTTAAGCATTTTTCTAAAGTTAATTGCTCGTAATTTTCCAGTTGAACCGCATATGCATGAGATTAGTGGCATTGCTTTAAATGTTCTGAAACAATCAAGTTTCTGAATTCTTTCCCGTATGACATGCTCAATAAATTTGTCATTTGAATCATCACAATATTGATATGCACCAAGAAAAAAGTTGCGATAATAAGAAGATTCTACAAAAAAAAGATCAGTATGTGCTATTTTGCTGGGTGAGATGCGCTGTTCAATGATAAGGCTGAATCTATTGTTGTTAAGACAGTCTTGGAATATATCACTAAAATTAACGACAATATAGCGGCCTGTTATCTTTATCCAGCGAGCAGGTAGTGAGATCTCTGTATTAAACCAACCATCCAACATTTCAAATTCTTGATACCCTTTTCCTTTGTGATAATTACTCGAAATTGGGAATTTTCGTATGTGAACATTTTTAAATTGAAAAAAATCTTTGTCTGCCATGATATCATATGAAGAATTTTCCAAAAAATATATAGTAGCAAATTCATGATAGTACTCGATTGCTCGTAAATATTCCTCCCTCCTTCTCTGGAAATCTGTATGTTCAACCTGTATAGCATTAGGAATAATTGTAGCGGTCAAAACAATTGAAAGGTTGTAATCCATTTTCATCCTAATCCAAGTCATCACAATTTACTGTAGTTAAAATAGGTTCGTAAAAGATTTTTATTTTTTAATTGCAACTAGTAATAACTCTTCTCCGCGGTTCGACAAAAAGGCTTGGATTAGTCTTCCCAATAGTTGCCTTGCGAGCCCACCGCAACTCAGCATCCGAATGTGCGATTTAGCGGTCCGACTGCCACAATAACGAGCTTTTCGTATACTGGTACTCATACCCAAAATATACCAAGCACCGCGATTAGTGGTGCGGGCAATTTTCAACTCAAAACCATAATCGGTAACGATCTTTGAAAGATTCCTCAGGTTAAAAAGCTGCAAATGTCTCGGTGGCTCCAGTCCGCGCCAATCACGATTAAAATACATATGCCCGAAACTTGCGGCATTGGGAGTCAAGACAACAAAATACCCTCCAGTTTTAAGAACACGAGAGCACTCCTTAACAAAACTAACTGGATCAAATACATGTTCTATAACGTTACCTGCATAAATGGCATTAAATGATTCGCTTGGATACTGCTGTTCTCGGATATCTCCAAGACTGCATCGTAATCCTAGTATCTCAACCAACTTTTTACACTTTGGATCGTACTCAAGTCCCTCAACTTCCCAACCAAGCTCACGCATTAGTTTGAGCATGTTTCCATTACCACACCCCACTTCAAGCAACCGCCGTGGTTGATCTATGGCGGGCAAAAGCATTCCCTCTATTGCCAAGGAGTCTGAACCCGAAGGAAGAAGCTGCGCGAGTAATTCCATCAAAAAAATACGCACAAATCCAGCATGAATATAACCAAAACGACACTTAATGTAAGACTTAACAAAAACTCGTTTACAGCGGCTTAGAAAAAAGCGTATTCCTTTTCGTTCTCGAAGTTCACCATCGTCATGCGTATAGTAGGATCGATACGCCTTGTGCAGGTCGACGATAGTCGGCCGTTGGGACAACCAAAGGAGTTGGCACTCAGACGAAGAACACTGCACGACCGACCATTCTCCTTTGGATTCAAAAACAAGGTCGTGAAGTGTGTTATAAAGTTTAATTCCTGATGATCCACACAATGGGCACGTTCGTACAATTTCCGTTTCGATAGTTTCAAAGGGGTCTATTGTCATTATTAACGGAGCCTATCTAATTCACGGTCAAGAAAAGCATAAATATTCTCTTTCTCTAATAGCAAGAGTCGAGCCGCTTTAATTGCCGGTATTCGATCATTATATGGATCTGCTTTCAAAATATCGCGGATATGTTCCATACAATCCAATTCATTTATATTGATTTGTATAAAACTGTCAGCAGGAAAAAATTGTCCTAGATTTGGGCAACCATAGTATAGTGGCAAAGAATAAGCTAGTAAAGCATCGGCGACCTTTTCGCTCCAGTACCAAGGTGAAACACTATTTTCAATTACGATCGAGTAACGACAGATCGATTGCGCGTCCCACTTACTTAAAGCAAAACCACGGTAATTGCGGAAGCGTTTCAAGCCATCACCACGGCCCCAAATCGCACAATCAATACCTGATTCGTCGATCTCTTCTAAAAAACGTATACGAGCCTTATGGCCTTCGAGATGATTTAGATCAGAGACAATGATTCCAAGTGTTATTAATTTACGTGGCGGTTGCACAATTGAGAGATAATCCCAGTCTTTTCCTGTCAAAAAATTTACATATGGTGGACTCGGCTGATAAATACCGCCTTTTGCAAGCAGCGATTCGCTGCTGGTATAAAAACGTGAACAGAGAGAATGTTCTTCATATGTATCATAGCCCAATTGGCGTATGTAAGCCTCCGGCTCCATATGAAGGCCCCATACACGATACGGTTTTGGTAAGTTGATTTTAGGCAAGAAAAGGTTGTCAGGTGAATGATAAATGGAATTAAGTATCACATAATGATCTGCCTCTCCATCAGCGACAAAGAGCGTGTTTCCAAACTGACAACACCCTTTAGGGGTTTGCTCAAAAGTACGTTGCCACAAACCAGGAAAATTCGAAAGTAGACGAACAGTACGCTTAATTCCACGATATGACTTTTCATGCTGAGAAAGTGACAATATTTTTCTGATTTTTAGAATGTACCATATGTCATAAAATTTCATACGCCAGAGTCTAAGTAATATGCGGTTTCGAGCTTTGAGGAGTGTGCTTATCATTTCCATGCACAAAGAAACAAAGATGAAGATAGACACTTAATGTGCTCGCGAGTTGCCAGTCTTAATAACGTTCGTAAAATCTGTTGAGCCATCCAAGCTAGTGGAACTCGTAGCCAACGTTGCTTTTGGATACACGCTAGAGTGTCGTCCTTAAACTCGGTGTGAGTGAAGCCGGACATCATCAGTACGGCGTTAAAGGCAGTGGTTGTGAGTGCCCAATAGTGGGTTATATCATTGTAAAGAGCACGACCTAGTAAAGGACTGTCACCATTCGGTCCCCGCAAAATCAGCCGACCGCCCGAGCGTAAAACTCGTTCGGCTTCATAGAGAAAATCAAGAAGCATTTCTTTTGGTAGATGTTCGTAGAAATCAAGTCCCACCAAACAGTCAAATGATCCTGATGGGTACGAACGTAAATCCTCGATCGCGTCCGCTAGCGTAACTGCCAGTCCCCCCGCTTTGGCCAATATTATTTGAACATCCGAAGAATCACTACCCATAGTATTCGTATAACCATGCCTTTTAAGCCAATGCAAAAAAATGCCAGGGCCACAGGCTACTTCATAAATGATTGCATCACGTTCTTTTGGGAGCCATGGCAATACTACTTTGTCGTAGAGCAAGGTATTTTGTACTACAATGCTCATTACATCCTCTAGTGAATATAAACCACGAGCTTTTGCCTGATATGAGTAGTAGGTAGAAATGTCCATTATATTTCAGTACTCCCTTTTTGTTTCAAAACCGTACTGGTGTCACATAAAATCTACAAAGCCATCTCATCATACGTGTTGGCTTGGCAAGACATTTTGTTTTGATAGATTGTCAAAACGGCACAAAATTTGCCAAGTCCTCCACGCCTCAAGTGGATTTAACCATAAATTTGTCAAAATTATTGCAACGAGACCCGCAAGTGGGACTCCCAAAAGACCAATTTTGGGACACACAACTATCATTCCACCGATGGTTATTATGCCGTGCATGAGCGTTGACAAGGCAAACGGATTTCGACCACTTGCCAGGACAAATTGCGCCGGCAGTCCGGCCAGGCAGGTTATCGCATAGTTTACTGAAAATGCGAATAAAACCATGCCTCCTATGTAGTGGTTAGGTCCAACCCACAATTCTACAAGTTTTGGAGAGCCAAAGAACAAGAAGAAAGCCATAAGTATCTGAAGAACCCCACCAATAGCAAGGGTTTGCAACATTCGTTTTTTTGCAAGTGACCAATGGCCTTGTGCACATTGCTGAGTAAAGGATGGCAATTGCGCAGTTGTAATCTGCAAAACAGTTGCGTTAAATACCTGACTAATCTTAACTGCAAGATATATTGGAGCTATAACCGTAGGACCGAGAAGAACGCCGAGTAATGGTACTTGAGCTGCTCCAACGAGGTAAACTCCCGAGTTCACTAAACCGAATGGTACAGCTACTTTCCAAAGTTCACTAATCAGCGGGCGAGTATCCCCAAAGTCAGCAACTAATCGAACCGGCGAAATCTGCATTAATGTAGAGTGCATTGCCCAAAGCTGCACCAAAGACCCAATGAATAGTACAACTGCCAAGCCAACTAACCCAAAGCCAAATTTCAACACGACTATGGAAAAAATACCACACAATAACTGATAACTGCCTGAAATTAACCGACTTACATACATATATCCCAAGCCTTCGAGAAACGATTGACTGAGTCTAGCCATAAAAATCGAAGCAAATGATCCAGCAAGTAAATACCAAACCAATGTAATATCAGTTGTTCGGTGCTGAAAAAGATTTGTCCATGGCAATATTAACTCATAAGTTAAAACAAAAAGAATAATTGACACAGCCAATACACGTACAAATATAGTTTTGCTAGCCGTATACAAAGCTCCTATACCATTCCATCCTGAACAAGTATTTATTAGATCAGTTGAAGGCAGGTTGATATTATGGTTAAGGTTTAAAGAATGTGCTACTTGTCGACTAATTGCCATACTAAAACCAAAATCAGAAAGTCCAAATATTGCGATAAATCCTTGCAATGAAAACCAAATACCTGCCACTTCATTTCCAAGCGTACCTATGACTACAGGAACTATTAAAAATGCACTTCCGGTAGAACATAATTGCTGATACCAGCCTGTTAGTGTTGCAGCACGAGCAGGGTATAAACGAGCCCACTTGTTAATTTTTAAAATCATATATTCACACACGGCTGTCCGGTTAATTTTGCGTAAATATTTGTAAATGACTGATTTAGTTTATAGTTTAACATAAAGAAGAGGATCAGTGGCTTGGTTCGACCTATTTAAACATCTGAAGAACGACGAAAGTCATTAAGTGCCATCGTGTGAAAAGTTATGCGGTACTTGATGCCAATTTGTTGAAGATAATAAAAAAAGTTGCCACCCGTGAGTTACGAGCTGTGTCATAGACCTGATGCCTTTTTTCAATTAAAAAACGCGAAGTGTAGGCTCCATCCTGGCCTGATATACCAAATATGATGGCTCGGTTGGTCATTGATTCCCGCTTGTTTGATTCCTGTGACAGGTGTAAGAAATATCCACAGATTGAAAGCAGAACTGATAACACATGCCGGGATGTGGTAACGAATTATCTTTGGTTGATCTGATAAGACTTCCGGATCGGTTGGCAGTTAACTTCCGGAGGCTGGAATATGTAATGTAAATAGGTCGCATGAGAATTTTAAATAATAACGAAATACGAGATGATAAGCAACGAATATAGTGTAGCAATTCTTGTTAGAAGTTAATCCACAAGGCGGCGGCTCCAATCAGAACCGTTATCGGAAGCAGGTTGATAATTTCCTGAAGTATGTATTGAGAAAGGGATTTGAATGCAACACAGGCTTAATATGCAAAGCTATCATTGCGTCCAGAAAACAGGATCCGGAGCGAACTGCCGCTGAAGAGACTATAATCAGGTGACGATGACGGGACGTTTTTGTGTCCCGCACCGATGTTCTGTCAGGAGAGTGTCCATAGCAGTCACTGCCTGTTCGACTGAAATATTTTCTATGCAACTGACACGCTTCTGCGTGCAGATCCAGTCGCAGTTATAGCAATCGGTTTTGTGCGTTACTGCCACCGTTAGCGAATTTTCGGGATAAGGGTAGAATCGCCCGTAATGGCCGCCCCCCAGTATACAGACGGCAGGCACACTCATGGCAGCGGCAAGATGGGCACCCATTGATTCACTGCCAAGATACAAGACTGCATCCTTGATAACCAATGCAGCTTCTCGCAGGCTCGTTGTGCCAGCCAGTGAAACTGCATTGATGGAGTGATTCTGTAAGGCCTTCACAATATCGACACATAGTCCGGATTCGCCGGCATCCCCGCATACGATCCAATTCAATTGATGTTTACTGTTAATAGATACGATCGCCTCGACGTAGTTATGGCCGTACCAGATTCTTATTTGATCTTGTGCACCTGGGAACAAGACGGCATAGGCGGTAGTACCAAGTGGAGCCAAAAGACCAGAGACAACCTTCTCGTCGATTAGTGATGTCCAGACGGTCGTCTGTGTTTCCGTTTTTCCCGCATACCCCAGGAAGCGCAACAGGATGAAGTTGCGCTCCATTTCGAAAATGCCCCTGCCGCTCTCGGGGACAAAGTCTGTATAATAAAGCGTATAATTGTTTCTATAAACCTTCCGGGAGGTCAGGCACTCGAAGGCTATCCGCTTCGGAGCGACACTCCAGCCTGTCAGGCACTCAACGGGACTGGGGATGTGCGGGGAATAGACCGCATTTATGGCAATGTCGAATCCATGCCCAGCGATTTTCCGGTACCAGTTGTAGCGTTCATACCAGCTATACTGGAAGTTCGCTTTATCTATGCTCCATACGGAATCAACATGCGGGCACATTTCTGCCAGATTCAGAACTGCATCGCTTACCAGCAGCGTGATTTCATACTCTGGAAAGTGCTCTCGATAATGTACAAGGCATGGAGAAAACAGAATGAAATCGCCGATCGAATCCGTTCTTACAAGCAGTAAACGCTTTTTATCCTGCTGTTTCCTGAAAAAGCGCTGCACAAGCGCCGCCAGGAACAGCAGGCGATTGAAAAGCTCTCCGCTAAGCCTCATAAATCCGTTTTTCAATCTTGGGGAAAAGCGCATCAAGTGACCTTAGTCAGCAACAATACTACCGGAAGCAGTCCTTCAGCGAAAGCAGATCCTGGTAGCTATTGTATGCCATATTCCGAATATTCCTGAAACAGTCGTCGTATTCCTTCCAGGTCCGGTTCAAACGATCCGCAGCATCCAGCAGCACATCCGGACTTGTATCACTTACAAAAACATTCTGAAGACCAATCTGCTCTGTCATACGTGCCCGGGTGTCGCTGCCTACGATGAAGGCCGGGCGGCCGAAACTCGCAGTCGCGAAGGCCCCATGAACCCTGCAGCCAATGAAATACCTGGCTCGGGAATAGACCTCCAGATAATCACGTGCTGATTGTCCGATAAAGCGCGGTGCCCCCGGGGCAATTCGATGAACATGTGCATATTCCCGTGTGTCATGGCAGACAAAAAGAACTCGCTCCCGACAGCTGACAGAACGATAGAAGTCAGCAAAGGTTTTCTCCCACATGGCGGAAGAAATCGCTTGTCCAAAGTCGTAATGTCCTCCGAGCGGCATGAAGTTCAGGACAATATATTCCGGAATCTTCGGGTCAACCTTCAGGTTGTCTCGTGCAAAGATCGACGGGCAGGGCAGAACGGGTGCATCCAACCCCAATCGATTCAGTATGGAGTGAGAAAGCGAATCGCGAAGCGTTGTGACCGTGCTGAGGGCGTGCAACTCCCGGATGTAAGCCGTGCACTCAGGATCGGACAGGATTTCAGAACCTTCGCTATGATAGGGCAGACACGTCCCCGCCCCGATATTAAGAAACGGGACGTTTCGCGTGATGGCGCAATACCGATTGCGGATCAGCGGCTCGAACCATTCATTGGTGTGTGCCCCTTTCCAATAGACCGGGGCACCGCTCTGCACAAGAAGATCAGCAGTCAGGATTTTGTCTGTTGCGGCATTACAGGGTAACCTGTCGATCAGCCGCGACCAGAACAATCCCTTTGCCCGCGGCAATCTGTCCAGCAGGCGCGACAGGCCGGAAAGGTAGTACCACTCCCATTCCGGGCGCACTGTCAAGGGGATATGTTTGTGGATCAAGGAAAAGTTGCTGCATCCGAAGGCTTGCCTCAAGAGGAACTGAATACCTTCTCTGACAAAATCATCGCCTACATTGTGGTTTATGGTTGTAATTATTGAGGTTTTCATCGCCCTTGCGATGCGGACCGCTTCACGTCCGCTGACGTGTTATTGTTGAACACGACCCATTTTTGCAAAGGTTTGCCATCGACAGCGGCTATGTATAGCGGACTGTTGGGTACCGGTACATATGACTCGTTTTTTTCTTTGCCGGACAGGACAGTGTCATTGCCACTCAATACCGCGAAAACGTATCTGAAGAGATTGACCGGTGTAATAACCGTGTTGTCAAAACGTTTGTCGTAAATGTCCGGATAGCGGATTGCCATCAGGATACCGAACAGGTCCATACTCAGATCAGATGCTGCAATTCCGTTCCGGTTTTCACCCCCCTTGGTTTTCATCCAGAGATTCCCGTATCTGTATGGCCCGTGGTCTCCCATGACGATGATGAATGCTCCCGGGTCTTTCGCAATAATCAGATCTAGCATGGCGATTGCGGCTGCATTGGCTGACTTGATCCTGAGCGGGTACTCCTGTTCAAAAAAATTCAGCTTGTTATAGGGTAGCGCCGGGGCATGGCCCGGATTAAAAGTGTGAATATACATGAAAAACGGTCCGCCGGATTGTATGGCGACATCAATATCTTTTAAACGCTGAGTCTGACTCTTAAAGGTGTTTACGGTTTTATCGCCGCTGGCCAGGTGCGCCTTGATTGTTACCCGCAGTGCATTGAATTCCTCGAAGAGGAGATACAGCAGCGGGTCGGAGCGGTAGCAGGTGAAATAGTCGAGCGCTTTCCCGTGCTTCGGGCATTCGTAGTTAGTGTCGTGTATGTAGCGGGTAGTGTAGCCATTCCGCTTGAAAATCTCCAGTACAGGATTATAAGTGGTGGCGCTAATAATCCCCCGCGCCACAAGCGAATCAAAAACTCCGGCAGCCTGCTTGTAGTAATGGTGCTGCATCGAGAATGCCGACTGCATGCTGGGAAGCGTACCGGCATAGTTGGAGTAGGCATCGTCGTAGAATCGGAATCCCTTATTCTGCAGTTCATTTCTGAACGTGCTGTTATCGGTCCTGAATATTTTCTTCAGAGCGGCATTGTTCGTATAGGCATCAAGTAAAATCAGATAGACATTCGGTTTGTTCGATGCCGGGATTGAGACATTTTCCACCCCGGCAGGCGGCAGACCGGTTGTGTTTTGCGCCGCAGACGATTTCATCTCCAGATTAAAAATCAATTCTGTTGTTGCGAACATCACGAGGGCAATGAAGATGATGTTTAAATATCTTGTGCCGGCCCGTCGAGCGTAAATGACCAATAGAGGGACCGCCACAACACAGATAATCAAGAAAATATTCCGGTACCTGAGGACTTCGCCGGTAATCAGCATAACGACATTCTTTATTGCAACATCCAGAAAAAGGATCATACAGGCAGTTGCTGCGATCATGCATAGCGTGGTTTTGATCCCCTCGGTATCGTTTAAAAATCTGAATTTCAGGCCGGCCTTCCCAAGAACAGCTTTCAATAGGATAGCACTGCCGTATAAACACACAGCAGTGCTCAATGCAATCAGCGGTGGAATGGCGAAAAGGGCTACGATCTGGCTCGGTGGAGCATCCTGCAGCAGAAACCAGTTTTTGCTAGACTTGAAGGCAACGGGGTAGAGGCCTGAAAGGAAGGCAAACAGGAATGGACTCTTAAGAAAATCAGAAATCCAGTTGGTCAGATTTTTTCCAGAAGATAAAGGCATCTGTGTGTAACTCCGGCTGATGAGACGTTGACAATCTTGAAAAACTCCGACAAAGCACTTTCAAACACATCCCTGTTATACCAGGAGAACAGGTCTTGCCTGCCCTTGCACAATCCTATGAACATCGGGTCATCCTTGCCGACAAACTCTATCAAAAGCAGTTTTATGGTCAGATCTGCCGCAAGCTTCAGTATTTCCCGGAGCGGGATACGCTCGGTTACCAGCAGATGGTGTACGATGGCAAGCATCAGAACCGCTTCAAACTTACCTTCTGAACGTTTGATGAACGGGAGAGTTTCTCCGTTGCGCCAGCCGGTAGCAGGTGTCGGACAGGCCAGGTTGACGACAAGTGGCAGGATATCAAGGTCCTCTTTCAGCGCACTGTTCCAGAGTCTTCCGACCACAACCGGGTCACGGTCAATGGCTACGACCCTGGCACCGCTTTTTGCTGCCAGGCGGCTGAACTTTCCTGTGTTGCAGCCGATATCAAGCACTGTCCGGGGAGTATATATATGCATCAAGTTTTCAACGCATGCATACTTTGCATCTGCTTCAGAAACAGCATACGAATTGCTGGTTTCATAGTCCGACCAAGCCGAACGTTGCGACGAGCTGTCCGGTGCCGCACGCTTCAACAGGCGCCGCATACGCTTGAATGTGTACTCGAGGATGAATCCTGCTTTTTCGGGGTCCTGCAAGTGGTGTTCGGCATACATGGATGCATCGCGAGCCATACGTTTTGAACCGAGCAGCGTCGGTAATGTCGCCAGGCTGAAGAACGGCGGCGTGATGCGTCTTAGTATTGAGCAGAAGGCATACAGTGCTTCCGGCTCCATGCCGTCCCGTGACGTCAGAAATATCTGAGCCAGACTGACCCGAAAATACCGATTTGCGAGCAGAGGGAGCAGAAACGTGCGTTCAAACTGCGCCTGCGCCTTCCAGAGCGGATCACACGGATTCCTTTTCTCGATCGAGAGAACATCAACGAAGACCGGCCTGTGTCCCTCGAACATAATGTTATGGGGGGTTGCATCTTTTAGCCCCAGCCCCTCAGCACGATAGCCTGCAACCATATCAAGGGTCAGCTTTGCAGCTGCATGGAGCATTTCTGGTGGCCATTCTGCGGGGTAGGTAGGGAAGAAGATTAACGGGTGCTCCAGTATGATGCATGCTCCAGAGGCAAAATTCCTCTGATGTACAGTAGCTGGGAACTGACTCGCATCCAGGATACGGGTGCCGACAATACACCCCTGCTCCATCAGTTTGTTGGAAAAGGAGGAGTGGAGAAACGTCTCAACGTCGTTCAGCCCTTCCGCAAAAACCTTGCGGATGACCCTGCCATCTGCAATCAGCAACTGTCCCCCTGGGTCACGAAACGATATGCTGACGTCATTTGGAGTTGTTCTGAGGGTCATCTTTGTCTTTGCGGCGGAAAAGGGAGCATAGCGAGTGGAAAGCCTTGCGGAAATAGAAGAGTGCTCCAACGACTCCTGCAATAAGCATTTGGAGAATCAGTGAACCGGAGCCTGGGTCCACATACGCCATGGCATTACCTGCCGATGCAATTGTTATCAACAGTACCGCTGAAAATATGCTGAATGATCTGTTCATATCAAACTCTCTGCCAAAATTATTTTATTGCAATACTTACAACGTTTGTCCCCGCAGATGTAAATGATACCTTGCTGAATCCTGCAATTGAAAGATCTTTTTTCAGTCGATCCTTGGTCCAGCCATATTTATGACAAAATAACTGCGGGTATTTGCGTCGTGAAAACCTCATATCCTCACAACCATCTTGCTCAACATCCTGTCCGCCGAACAATAATATTAATTTTTCTTCAGTGGAGAGTCGCCATGATTTTATGATCTTGCTGCAATCAGGGACGCGAATTTCGCATTTCCCCCCCGGCTTCAGTATCGCATGGAAGTCCTTGAGAAGATTGAGTGCTTCCCAATGAAAGTGATGTTCAATGAAATCATTGGCAACAATGAAATCAATACTGTCATTACAGAAATGATGGCAAAGTGATTCAACCGAGAGATCAATAACTTTATCGACATTTGAGAGAACGTCACTGGCGTCGATATTTATAAACCCTGGTCGATAATCCGCCCCGCAACCAATATTCAGTTTAATGTCACTCAATGTAACACCTTGTCAAGAAGCAGTGTAGTGGTTTTGCCGAAAACCGCTGAACGGCCAGAATGACCTTATGATCATGAGAGCGCATTGTCGTGTCCGCGCAAAAAATAACAATGAAACCACAACAGAGGCATAAGAAATCAAAGTACTATACGCAGCCCCGAGTATTCCAAATTGAGGGATCATGAATATATTCAGGATGACATTCACGACACAACCGATTGCAGCTCTGTAAAGGCTGTATAGCTGAAGATTCTCTGCCATTAACCAACTGCCGGATGCAATGATCTGGAAGACAAATATACCCGACCAGATATGCAGAGACAGAATATCAGCCGCAGGCGTGAATTTTGCCCCATACAACAACTGGATAAGATCATGACTGAAGAACGTTACGATAATCGCCGCACACAAGCCCAGCATGGTCAGCACCGTGTACATCATCTGCAGCC
Organism: Desulfuromonadales bacterium; assembly: GCA_016650295.1. GTDB lineage: Bacteria > Desulfobacterota > Desulfuromonadia > Geobacterales > Pseudopelobacteraceae > CAIPTY01. The sequence goes on from JAENWA010000098.1 coordinate 39,327, forward strand.
TGATGCTGTAGAGAACCTCGTCATTCATCTTAAGAGTCATGATGGCCGGAAATGCTGAACCAACTATCGCGGTCGGAATAAAATACCAAACTTCGCTGATCCGTACGGCGGCTGAAAAAATCCCAACCTCCTTATCACCAAGCATTTGTCCGATCATAATCTGGTCAATACGCATATAGACCATTGCCGTCAGACTCGTAAGCAATAACGGCCAGCCTGCCTTCAGCAGCCAGCGGGTGGTCGTTATTACAGGGTGCCATAAATCGCGTAATGAACCAATCCGTACATAAAAAAATATCAGCCCGGCCGCACCCAAGACTGTTTCGGTAAGGGCAACACAGGCAAATGCTGCCAATGGAGCCTTGCTCAGAACAAGTACCACTTTTAACGCCGCACTGATTATAAATGCTGCGTTCTTTGCAAAGACAGAATATTTGGACTGCACTTGTGACCGGAACCACAGATCGATAACGTCGAAGGATTGAAACAGAAGGCCGGCGCCAATAATACCTACAAGCCATGCCGATTGATAATCGGCAGGCCTCATTAGCACGATTGATAACATAAGCAAAAAGATAGACAGAATACTTGCGCTGAGCCTCAATGCAAATGCAGAGGAAAGGATAACCGTTGTCAGTGCAGGAGTGCGCACGATCTCGCGTACGACTATCCCTTCAAGCCCAAGCGAAGCAAATGCCCCGAACATGCTCACCAATGCTGTTACATAATTAAGAGTCCCGAACTGCTCTGGTCCGAGATATCTCGCTACCCACACACCGATAAACAGCCCGACGCATAATCGAAGCGCTCTGTCGAGTAAAAGCCAGGATGTATTGGCAATCATCTGCTGAAAAACTAGTCTGCCCTCTAGTCTGCTGCGAAGGATAAAAGGGAGGTATGAGACCCAGTGCCTGTTCAAAAATGGCTCCACAGAGAAATGACGGTGTGACCAATGCCAAAGTTCAAGTCACAATCCTTCCTGGAAACTGTTCCGGGTCCCTTGACATATTGGATGAAGTGGTATCGAAGGGAGCGGGGTACAAAGTTCGCATTGCCGGGGAATACAAAATTAAATCCACTCCGGCCCTCCCGTGCAAGTACATGCGACTTTTCAAGACCTCTCCCCTGTCTTTCCACAGAACAACTGAGAATTATCAGTGGTAACACAAAATAAGGGGTGAGCTACTATGCAGCTCACCCCCCATTACTGTTACAAAAAGAAAATTATTAACAAAAACTAGAAAACCGTCTGCAGCACATAGAGGTCAGCAGCATTCTTAATGCAAACAGACAAGGTGTCAGCAACGCCGGCACCGCCTTGAGTAATCCACATCATACCACGGGTTGCAGCAGCACAGGTGGTCGGATTTGCGCCACCGGTCGAATTCAGACGGATGGCGCCATTTACATCAAGTTTAGTCGCCGGGGGAGTATTGAGTGCGCCGGTACCTGAAGCACTGAAATTGCCTATACCGATATTGCCCGTCGAATCAATCCTGATCCTTTCAACGCGAGCAACTGCACCAACTGGTGTGGATTCAAACGTAAAGAAAGACGGGGCAGAAGTTTGTGTCCATGTGGCTGCTGCTTTAGCAGTTAACCCAGCAACGTTACGGACAACCCTGGCACCCGTTGAGTAGTCGAAACCACCAAACAGCATATACCCCAACCGGTCATTGGCATTCGGCAGGACATAATCAGTGGCTGGATTGCCTGTAGGTGAAGCAATCAGGTTATTGTGATAGCCGATAAAACCGCCTCCACCGCTGGCATTGGTCCCTACAAATTGGTTGATGAACTGAGTCGCGACTGAGCTGTTGCCGACCGCATTGAGTGCTGCCAATGGGGTGGGAACTCCAATCCCGATAAAACCTTGATCCGTTACCACCATCTTGTCATTTGCAGGTATTGCTGAATCCTGCACCGCAAACATCGTTGCTGCCTGTGCCGAACCGGCCAACACCATTGTCAACATTCCTGCCACAACCAATAAATTCTTTTTCATTAGTTATTCCTCCTTTTTTGTTTTCTCTGACTGACCCTATAATCCCATTGGGAACGGAATTGCCTATCTTAACCCGTTCAGCACCAAACTCAATTCAAGATACGATGTCTTTGTAAGATATAATATCTGGCAAGAATTATAAATGCAATTGAAATATATGCAAGCCCTGTCGTCAACAACTTTATGCCAATCTGGAAAAATTGCTGCATTTTAAGCCGTTTGCCGGAGCAGTTCTTAATAATGATATGTAATAGTTACATGGTAGGCACAATCTTGAAATAAAAAAACATCAATAAATAGGTGTTTTGAATAGTGTGGCTATGTGTTCATGCTGAAAATGAATTTGGTGCAATATGAGCTGGAGATGGACAATACTCAACTAAACCTTGCTGGTGAGGTGAAGTCTTTCATGTGCATGGCGGGGGAATAATGGGGGTCGGTCTTTTCCTTTATGTGGTCTGACTCAGCCAGGGAGCGACGCTTCAAGCAGCTGATTGAATGTACCTATTTGTTTATTCTCATAACAATATGCCCTGCCGCAGTCAACTCCCCGATGATCAACTCTGCCAGTCCCGGCAGTTTCCCCGCCAGAAGGTGTGACAGTTCCACACCCGCCTCATAGGATGACGGTATCACGCCGAAAAGGCTGACCCGTTGCGGGCAACGGTCACGCATGTCCGAGAGGGTCAGCACTTCCTGGATGCCGATCTGGTGCGGCGACATTTTGATCGGCAGCTTGCCGAGCATGAAGTCCTCTTTTTCGTAACGGTAGATATCGCCCGGTTCTCCCTTGGCCTCGATCACGTCCACCAGATAGACATGGTCCGCATCTTCCAGCATGTGGGTAACCATGATGCCAAGTGTCCCGCCGTCGTACAGCTCCACGTCTTCGGGAAAGACATAATTGTCCTGCAGGTAGTTGATGAAATGCACGCCGAAGCCTTCATCGGTCAGGAGCAGGTTGCCGGCGCCAAAAATAAGTATTTTCATTTTTATAACCTTTTCACCGCAGAGGACGCGGAGTAGCGCAGAGGAAATTCAAAATAATTAAGAGGTACATCAAAGTCAGAAAGAAAAAAACTTTATGGGTGAAACAAAGGCTTTCAGGTTTACCCGTTATTTCCTCCGCGTACCTCTGCGTACTCTGCGGTGAGTCATTTTAAGATGTTACATCACTTTTACGTTGGTTATTTCTTTCCCTTCCGGGTCGATAGTATGCACCGCGCAGGCGATGCAGGGATCGAAGGAGTGAATCGTGCGCAGGACCTCCAGCGGCTTGTCGCTTTGAGCCACCGGATTGCCGATCAGCGAGGCTTCATAGGGTCCCAGGGCACCTTTTTCATCACGGGGTGAGGCATTCCAGGTTGAGGGGACCACCGCCTGGTAGTTCTTGATCTTTTGCTTCTCGATTACGATCCAGTGCGAGAGCGTGCCGCGCGGCGCCTCGTGGAAACCGACCCCTTTGTACTCGCCCTTGGGAATTTCGGTGGGATTGGCATAGGCCTTGTCCCCCTTGGCAATGTTTTCCACCAGCTTGTCCAGATACTCCAGCGAATAGTCGGCCATCAGGTGGGCGCGGATAGCGCGGGCACCCAGGCGACCCATGGTTGAGTGCAGATCGCCTACCCCTACGCCGATTTTGGCGCAGCTGTCGTCAACCAGCTTCTTGACCTTCTGGTTCCCTCCGGCATAGGCGGCGAACAGCTGGGCCGGCGGGCCGACCTGGACCGCCTTTCCGGCCAGACGGGGCGCCTTGCACCAGGAATACTTGCCGCTTTCCTGGAAATCGGTGTAGTTCGGTTTTGTCTCCTCTTCCCAAGGGTGCAGGCTCTTGTCCCCTTCATACCAGGCATGGGCGACGTTTTCCTTGATATTGGCGATCAGGTCCAGATCCTGATGATTGGTGATGATCCGGGCACCCTTGATGTTGCCGTCGTTGATAATGGCGCCCGGCAGGGCGAACCTGGTATTTTTGGTGTCTTCCGGCATCTCCGGCACGGCCAGGTAGTTGACCACGCCACGACCGTACTTGAACCACTCCTTGTAGGCCGAGGCGATGGCGATCATATCCGGATAATAGACCTTTTGGACAAACTCGCGGGTCTCCTCCATCAGGGCTCGCAAGGCCGCGATTTTTTCCATGTTGATGGTCGCCAGGTTATCCATATTGATCGCCGTGGTAACCCCACCGACACACAGGTTCTGGATGTGCGGGTTCTTGCCCCCCAGGATGGCGCCGACCTGGGCCGCTTTGCGCTGATAATCCAGCGCCTTCAGGTAGTGGGCCACGGCCATCAGGTTGGCTTCGGGCGGCAGCTTCATGGCCGGGTGTCCCCAGTAGCCGGAAGAGAAGATCCCCAGACGTCCGGTCTCGACGAAGGATTTCAGCTTGGACTGGACCGCCTTGAATTCCGTCTCGCTGTTGCCCGACCAGTCCGAGATGCTCTGGGCCAGCTGGGCGGTCTTCTTCGGATCGGCCTTGAGGGCCGAGACCACATCCACCCAGTCCAGGGCCGAGAGATGGTAGAAATGCACGATGTGGTCCTGCACCGAGTGCTGGGCCATGATCATATTGCGGATATACTGGGCGTTGAGCGGAACCTCGACCTTGAGGGCGTTCTCCACCGAGCGGATCGAGGAGATGGCATGGACCGTGGTGCAGACGCCGCAGAAACGCTGGGCATAGATCCAGGCATCCTGGGGGGGACGCCCCTGCAGGATCGTTTCAATGCCCCGCCACATCTGGGCCGAAGACCAGGCATTGGTAACTGCGCCGCCGTTGACTTCAACATCGATGCGCAGATGTCCTTCGATGCGGGTGATGGGATCAAGAGTAATGCGAGCCATATGTTACCTCCGGTGATAAATATTTAGTATTGTGAACCTCCCCCCTCCCAACCTCCCCCCGCTGGGGGAAGGAGCTTAACTCCCTCCCCAGGAGGGGGAGGGTTGGGGAGGGGGAGGTTACGCCTTCTCCGCCACGCCGTGTTCCGCATCAAGCTGTTGCCGGGTGTGCAGCCTCGGCAGGACCGGCAGGATCTTGACCAGCACTTGGTAGCCCAGAATTTCGAAGGCCACGATGCCGACCGTGATCAGCAGCTCGGCCAGGGCCGGGAAGTAATGCCAGCCCTTGCCGGGGTTGAAGCCGATCAGGTAGACGTTGAAGCGGTACAGCGCCCCGCCCAGCACGATCAGGACAGCCGAAACGAACAGCCAGCGGATCGACTCGCGCTTTTTGCCGCTGAACATCAGCAGCGAACCGCCCGCCACCAGGCAGAACTCCAGCAGGAAGAAACCGGAGTAGAAATCCAGGGCCAGTGCAGCCCCGATCTGTCCGCGCCAGGCCAGGTCTCCGATCACGACGCTCAGCCAGATCACCGTCAGCCAGGGGATGATCCGGGCCATGCCGGACAGTTCCTTGGTCTCGAAGGGGCGCTTGAAGGCATAGCAGGAGATGACCGATTCCAGGATGGCGATGGAGTAGCCTATGAACATGCAGTTGATCAGGAACAAAAGCGGCAGAAAACCGGTATACCAGAGCGGGTGCAGTTTTGTGGAGGCGATCAGCAGCAGCGAGCCGAGTGAGGACTGATGCATGGTCGGCAGGGTGATGCCCAGCACGATGATGAAGATCAGTACCTTGTCCAGGCGCGGCTTGAGCCAGGCAGCCAGATCCTTGACCTTGTCCAGACGGTCGCCGATCCGTTCCGGACGTTCCATCCCCATGCGGGAATAAAGTATGTCAAGCAACAGCTGGAGAGTTTTCCACTCCGTTTTCTCCAGCGTTGTCAGAACAGCCGGCAGGAACTCCAGCAGCAGCACGGTGGTATAGGCCATGACGCACAGGGCCACCTCGAACATGGCCGAGTTGACCTGCCACTTGGAGGGGATGAAGAAGTTGTAGGCGTTCCAGGGGCGCCCCACATCCACCATGACCGAAAATCCGGCCAGGCCGTAGCCGAACATGCTGGTCAGGATCGCCGAACGGATCATGGGATGATAATGCATGCGGTTACGGATATAGATCAGGATCGCCATGGCATAGCCACCGCAGGCGATGGCCGTGCCGGTGGCCACGTCGTAGGTGATCCAGATGCCCCAGGGGTAGCCGTCACTCATATTGGAAACCGCGCCGATGCCTTTTATGAAGCGCACCGCAATCAGGGCGAAGCCGATCAGGGTAAAGGCCAGCAGAACAATGAAGGACGGGGTCAGAATCTTTGCGTCATACCGTTGATATTCATCATGGCTCATTGGTCTTCTCCCCTTTTTTCTCATGTTCGGCCGTTTTTTTATCGGCGTCATTATTCCCCTTCATGTTCTTGATGGCTATGAAGCAGAGCGTGCTGTACAGCGCCACCGGGGCGATGAAGCCCTTGTAGATGGTATGCTGGATCTTCTCGGAGAATTCGGCCGGGGCCTCGTCCTTGAGCACCGGCAGCCCCAGTTTGTTGAACTCCATGCCGGACAGGTAGAGGTGATTGGTGCCGCCGACCTCCTTTTCGCCGTAGATGCGGTTGATATATTTACCCGGATTCTCCCGCAGCCGGTTGTTGGCCTCGGCCAGCAGATCCTTGCGCTTGCCGAAGGTGATCGCACCGACCGGACAGGTTTCGGCACAGGCGGTGATCCCCTTGTTCAACAGGTTGGTGTTCTTGCACAGGTCGCACTTGACGATCTGCGGGATGGCCTTGTTCCACTGGAACTTGGGAATGCTGAAGGCACAGGCGATCTGGCAGTATCGACAGCCGATACAGGTGTCTTTGTTGTAATCCACGGTCCCGGTGAGCTTGTCGCGGGTCATGGCGCTGACCGGACAGACCGAGACGCAGGAGGGTTTCTGGCAGTGCATGCAGGAATATTTGACATAGGACCACTGCTTGTCGGATTCCTTGAAGAGCTTGATCAAGGTGCGGGTACTGCCGGACAGATCCTGGGGAGCATCCCAGAGACCATCCGTGTCAAACGTGGCCCGCTCGTACGAGAGGCTGCCGTAATCACTGTTGACCCGCTTGCAGGCCGCCATGCAGGCCTTGCAACCGACACATCTGGTGGCATCGTAGAGCATGCCGATGGTTTCGTTGTTGACTTGGTGTGCCTCGGATGCTGTTGCCTCACCCCGGCCCGCCAGAAGCGCCGCGCCGCTAGCACCGATAATCTTGAGAAAATCGCGTCTACTCGGTTTTCCCATGGTCATCCCCCTTTTCCGGCCCGTCCGGCAGCTTTTTGGCCATCATCACACCCGCGCCGATGGCAGCGCCGGCAGCAAGACCGATAAAGCCGGTGGTCAACGGATCAGGCCCTTTGCCCTTGTCTTTCAGGTCGACCGGTGCATAGCTGTCAAAAGGCGTCGGCTCGTGGATCTGGACCTTGTCGGCAATGGCGGTCTTGAAGAGCAGATCCGGCTCGGTGCAGCCGATGCAGGGGTGACCGATGCCAACCGGCCAGGCCACGCCGTCGTTGAAGCGGAGCACGGAACAGTTGGCGTAGGTGGCCGGTCCTTTGCAGCCCAGCTTGAAGAGACAGTATCCTTCGGCGTGGGTCGGATCACCATAGGCCTTGGCAAAGCGGCCGGCATCAAAATGCGCCCGACGCTCGCAATGTTCGTGGATCTTGCGGCCATAAGCGAATTTCGGTCGCCCCATTTGATCCAGCTCGGGCAGTTTTTTGAAGGTCACGTAATACAGAACCGTGGAGAGGAAGTTGTAGGGGTTGGGGGGACAGCCGGGGATGTTGATGATCGGCTTGTCCTTGACGATGTCGCGCACGCCGACTGCTCCGGTGGGATTGGGGCTGACGGACTGGATGCCGCCGTAACTGGCGCAGGTGCCGATGGAGATGATCGCGGCTGCGCCTTCGGCGGCCTTGCGAAGGGACTCCAGGGCGGTCTTGCCGGAAACCTTGCAGAAGATGCCGTTGTCCTTGGTCGGAATAGCACCTTCAATCACCAGGATGTAGTTGCCCTTGTTGGCCTCCATGGAATCGTGCAGCGATTTCTCGGCCTGGTAGCCGGAGCCGGCCATGAGGGTCTCGTGGTAGTCCAGCGAGATCATGTCCAGGATCAGGTTTGAAATGGTCGGATGCGAAGAACGCAAGAGCGACTCCGAGCAGCCGGTACACTCCTGGAAATGCAGCCAGATCACCGCCGGACGGTTATCGCTTTTCCGGGCCGCAGCCGCTACCTTGCTGACCATGCTGAACGGCAGCCCCAACATAGCCGAAACCGTCACACACGTCTTGATGAAATCCCGCCGATTTACCCCGGGAAACAACGCATCCTTACCCATACTATCCTCCAGGTTCTCATTATATTCTGGTGCTCGGCAAACCATGTCGTATACGGCAACTCGCGTGCCAAACGGGCTCCCTGCAGAACTGTTTTGTAACTGACTGTAATAATGGAATTGTTCGTCGGTGCCGCTGGATGGGTATACGGTAGAACAAAACAAACGTTGCTTCTTTTTGGCCGGATGTGTATCTTTTTGTCCTGGCTATGTCAGGATTTTTGTAACCATAAACACGCCGGAAGCCTCCTGGTGCTTGACGGAAACGATGCGCAGGGGGTGAGCGGGACGGATGGGGAGTGACGGGTGTCTGACGGGTGACTGACTGAATCTGCTCGGTACCGAATGATTGTTTTATGGCAATTGACAACATAATAATCAAATGTATATATTGGTAGTATACATGGAGCTGTAATGGGTAAGTTGGATATCATTGCCGGTTTTGAATGGGATGCCGAAAACATCGATAAGAATTGGGTCAAACATGGCGTTAGCAATGCGGAGTGTGAAGAGGTGCTTTTCAACATACCGCTGCTGATTCGACCGGACATTTCCCATTCCCGGGAGGAAGTCCGCAATGCGGCTTTTGGGAGAACAGATGCTGAGAGGCCGCTGTTCGTTGTCTTTTTGGTCAGAAATAATTACATCCGGGTCATTTCAGCACGGGATATGACAGACAAAGAATTGGAGGTATATCGTGACCGCCTTAAAAAAAGTTCCAAAATTTAATTCAGAGGACGATGAGCGGGATTTCTGGGCAACACACGATGCGACGGACTATCTGGACTTTTCACAGGCCGAAGAAGCTGTATTTCCCAACCTGAAACCATCAACCAGGGCAATTTCGCTTCGTCTGCCGGTAGCGTTGATTGATCGGCTTAAAATGCTCGCCAATAAAAAGGACGTTCCCTACCAATCGCTATTGAAAGTTCTTCTGGCTGAAAAGGTTGATGAAGTCCTGCATCATGCGAAATGACATGAACGACTGCGACACGCTCCTCCAGTCATTTATGCGTATGAAAGCAATACATATTTTCAACAAACAGGTGGTGCCAGATGATAGACAGATCATTGCCGGTAAGCGGTCCCGTCACATTTGAAGAACTGAAAAAGACGAACGAACATGGTGCGGAATACTGGAGCGCCAGGGAGCTCCAGCCCTTGCTGGGGTATAGCCAGTGGCGGCGTTTTGAAGATGCAATTAACAGAGCTATGACTTCATGCGGACAGTCGGGAAATAATCCCGATTATCATTTTGCCGGCGCCGGCAAAATGATCGCAACCGGCAAAGGGGCGCTTCGTGAAGTTACGGATTTCCATCTTTCACGTTTTGCCTGCTATCTGATTGCCCAGAACGGCGACCCGCGCAAGCAGGAAATTGCCGCTGCGCAGAAGTATTTTGCGATACAGGCCCGCCGTCAGGAGATGTCTGATGCCCTGGCGGCTGATCTTGAACGGCTGGAGATCAGGAAACAGACCAGCGAGGAGTTCAAGGCGCTTTCCGGAGCCGCACGCGAGGCTGGCGTACAGGACAGGATGTTCGGTATTTTTCACGATGCCGGTTACAAGGGATTGTATGGAGGACTTGGAAATGAAGGGATCAAACAGCGCAAGGGTATTCCGAAAAAGGACAACCTGATGGACCGGATGGATACCACCGAACTTGCCGCCAATCAGTTCCGCATGACGCAGACGCGCGACAAACTCGCCCGTACACCGGTGAAAGACCAGCAGCAGGCAATCCGGACTCATGAAGCGGTCGGCAGGGAGGTTCGCGAGGCAATCAAGCGTATCGGCGGTGCCATGCCGGAGAATATCCCGCCTGCCGAGCATATCAGCCAGGTTGAGAAGCGAATCAAGACCACGCCGCCGTTGCTTGAGCTTGACGGCAATGATGCGCAAGGGTTGGGCGGGACGGATGGGGAGTGACGGGGTGATTTGATAATAATCCGGATGCGGTAATGTTATTACAGCGAATCTGCCATCGCACTGCCATTGATTATTAAGTATATGGGAACGTTTCATAACATTTATTTTAAATCCCTCGAATTCGAGGGATTTAAAAACTGCGCGGGGCACAACAGCTTTGGCAACCGTCATCGGGAGCAGTCTTTTAACTCTTGAGGAAAACATGACAAAACAGGTTAAACCGTATAGTTCAGAATTCCCTGAAGTCCTCACTATTATCAAGGATGGGCGTTCCCGTGCTTTCCAGGCCGTAAATATCGCGCTGATAGAAACCTACTGGGCTGTTGGCGATTATCTGTCACGTAAGGTTGCCACGTCCGGTTGGGGAAAGGGCGTCGTCCGCGAACTGGCTGATTGGCTGCTGGTCAATGCTCCGGATGCAAAAGGTTTTTCAGCTCCCAACCTCTGGCGGATGATGCAGCTTTATGACACATATGCCGGTAATGAAAGACTCGCACCACTGGTGCGAGCATTAAGGGATGGATTGAATATTGTTTTAAAGTGCTCACGTATGGAGCCTGTTTCAAATGAGGACAAATCTTCAACGACAGACCATTTTCCCGGCGCCGGGAAAATGGTCCGAGAGACAAACCAATGGATAATCATCAGATAATTAAAATGAAAACCCATTTTGACGGCTTAAGCCACACCATCCCTGATGAAAATGTTGAGTTCTGGTTCGCCAGAGAGCTTCAGGAACCACTTGGTTATGTTAAATGGGAGCGCTTCAACGATGCCATACAAAGGGCAATAGTCTCCTGCGAAACATCGGGTACAGATCCGAACAACCATTTTCGTGGCGTCACGAAAATGGTCAAGTTGGGAAGTGGTGCTGAGCGTGCCATCGAAGATTATATGCTCACCCGCTACGCTTCCTACCTCATCGCTCAAAACGGTGACCCACGCAAGGAAGCCATTGCTTTTGCCCAAAGCTATTTCGCCATTCAGACCCGCAAGCAGGAGTTGATTGAAGACAGAATGCGCCTGCAAGCCCGATTGGAAGCTCGGGAACGTCTCAGGGAATCAGAGAAGACACTCTCCCAGAACATATACGAACGTGGGGTCGATGATGCCGGGTTTGGACGGATTCGTTCCAAGGGCGATGCAGCTCTATTCGGAGGCAACACAACCCAAGACATGAAAAGCAAATTCGGGATTACCCAAACCCGTCCGCTGGCTGATTTCCTGCCAACGCTGACTATTGCTGCTAAAAACCTTGCAACGGAAATGACCAACCATAATGTTCAGCAGGACGAGAAGTTATACGGTGAGTCCACTATTACCCGTGAGCATGTTCAAAATAATCAGAGCGTCCGCGATATGCTTGGTCAACGGGGGATTCAGCCGGAACGGCTGCCGCCTGAAGAGGACATCAAAAAGCTGGAACGAAGGGTGAAGTCAGACGAGAAGAAACTGGAAAAGCAATCCGGTAAGCTGCCAGACAACTGATAGTTGAGCCATGAACTCAGATGAATTCTATAGTATGACGGAGAATATTCCGCCAGCCGAGCATATCAGCAAGGTTGAAAAGCGGATCAAGAACCCGCCGCCGCTGCTTGAGCTTGACGGAAGCGATGCGCAAGGGTTGGGCGGGACGGATGGGGAGTGACGGGATGGTGTTAATCCCGCAAAATCGCTTTACGGAATGTGAGGCATCAATTTGATAAATCGTGTCACCCCCGGCATCTATGAAGCACTTATCGATGAATTTCTCCGCGATGCTCTGGCTCTGCGACCTGAATTAAGGACAGTATTTGGAAAGATCGATCCGGAGGAACAGCCCGCCAAATATGCATCATTTGTTTCAAATGTGCTTGAGCAAGCCTTGCGGGAAGAGTCCGATTCAGAAAAACGGCTGGCACTCTGCAATTGGATTCTTCGTCACGTTGCCAACGAACCGGGCAGAGGACACCTCGAAAAGTATCGTTTGGTCACGCAACAAAAGCCAATCCTCCTTGAAATTACCCCCCCAAATTACGGCACATCGGGTATCCCGCGCCCCCACACTCCTCTGGCAGAAAGCAGCCTCTTTACCGGTTCGCCCCAGGAACCACAACTGGCCCATGAACTCCATGAAGAGATGCGTTCCGCTGACGCGGTAGAGATCCTGGTGTCATTCATCAAATGGTCTGGACTGCGCCTTTTGATGCCTGCGTTTGAGGATTTGCGCGATCGGCATGTGCCGGTGCGCCTGATCACAACTTCCTACATGGGGGCCTCTGATGCACCGGCTGTCGAGTGGCTGGCGCGGATGCCGAATGTTGAGGCTCGTATCTCCTACGATACCGAGCGGACCAGACTGCACGCCAAGGCGTACCACTTCCGGCGCAACAGCGGCTTCTCCACGGCCTATATTGGTTCGGCCAATATGTCCCATGCGGCCATAACCAGCGGCCTGGAATGGAATCTTAAGGTCACGGCCCAGGACATGGGACATATCCTCGAAAAGTTTACGGTCGAGTTTGAGACCTACTGGAACAGCCGTGAGTTTGTTCCGTTTGATCCTGCAAATCCGACTTTCTTTCGGACCGCCATTGATCGCGCCCGCAATCCCCAGAAGAACGGCCCGGCAGTATTCTTCGACCTGCGGCCGCACCCGTTTCAGGAACGAATCCTTGAGGCGCTAGATCGGGAACGGAGCGCACATGACCGCTGGCGCAATCTTGTGATAGCCGCTACTGGTACCGGCAAGACCGTGGTTGCCGCCTTTGACTTCAAACAGTTCTATGAGAAGAAACAACGGCAGGCCCGGATTCTGTTTGTAGCTCACCGACTGGAAATTCTCCAGCAGGCACAAGGTACCTTTCGCAATGTTCTTCGTGACCAGAACTTTGGTGAGTTACTGGTTGGTCAATTTCAGGCTAATCGCCTGGAGCATCTGTTCTGTTCCGTAGGGATGCTGGCGAGCCGGCGCCTGTGGGATCAGGTTGGCAGAGACTTCTACGACTATATTGTAATCGATGAAGCCCATCATGGCACCGCGTCCAGCTATCGTCCGATCTTCGACAACTTTGCCCCGCAGATACTCCTAGGCCTGACTGCCACACCGGAGCGAATGGACGGTGACAATGTAGCGGCAGATTTCGGCAACCGTTTTGCTGCCGAGATTCGTTTGCCAGAGGCATTGGAGGAAAAGCTTCTCTGCCCCTTTCACTATTTCGGCGTGGCCGATCCGATTGCCATTAGTGGCGAACAGTTCTGGCGCAACGGCAAGTATGATGCCTCCGTACTGGAAAACGTCTATGTGCTGGATCATGCCCGGGCCAAACAGCGCGTTGATGCCATTATCGCGGCGCTTACCCGCTATGAACCTGACCTGACCGTCATCAAGGGGATCGGGTTCTGCGTTACTATCAGGCATGCCGTCTTTATGGCGGAGCAGTTTACCCATCGGGGGATACCGTCCGGCGCCTTTGTCTCCGGCGTTGAAGATGTCCGCTGTCAAGAGCTGCTAGAGGACCTGAAGACGGGACGGCTCACGTTCCTCTTTACCGTCGACAAACTGAGCGAAGGTGTTGATGTCCCGGAGGTGAACACAGTTCTCTTCCTGCGTCCTACAGAGAGCCTGACTGTCTTTCTGCAACAGTTGGGGCGCGGCCTGCGACATGCACCGGGGAAGGATTGTCTCACAGTGATTGACCTCGTCGGCCAGGCCCACCGACGCTACCGGGCAGACACCAAACTCAAAGCTCTTATGCCCCGACACCGTTACTCCGTCGACAAAGAAGTAGAGCTTGACTTCCCCCATCTCCCCGCCGGCTGTTCAATTCAGCTCGACCGCCTCTCCCGGCAGTACGTCCTGGAGAACATCCGCGAGAACTTCGGCAGGTTGGCCGTGCAGGTACCCGACCGGCTCCAGACCTTCACCAGCGAGACCGGACAGGAACTGACCTTCGGCAACTTCATTCGATACCACGATTACGAACCGGAAGTGCTACTTCTAAAAGAATCATGGTCGGAGTGGAAAGCAAAGGCGCAACTGGGACCGATTCCCATTGATCCTGATCTGGCGCGACTTAAGAAAACCCTGCTGCGGGCGGCATTCATTAACGGGCCGCAGTAAATAGCCTTGTTGCGCGCGGTTCTTGATAAGGTTTCCCAAGGGGCAAATGATGAAGCGTTCTCCCTTGCTGGTGATTCTGTCATGTCCATCTACTATCGGATCTGGGGTGCCACGGGGAACAATCTTGGCATTACCTCCCTTGAGGATGCGTTCCGACGGCTGGCCATAAATCCGTCTATCCTTGCCGATCTGGATGAAATCTTACGTTGGTCACTCGACTCGACGGAGGTCAGCGGACAGAGACCGGCATTGCCATTTGCCTATCCGCTTGAAATGCATGCCCATTACGGCGGTAAAGAGATCCAGGCTGTGTTTGGCAAGGCTACCCTTGAAACCGCTGGGCAAACTGGAGTTGGTTTGTTTCATTTCGCTGCAGTAAAGACTTATGCTTTACTTGTCACCTTTCAGAAAACTGAAAAAGAGTTCTCGCCGAGTACAATGTATGCCGATTACCCGATCAGTAGGGAGTTGCTGCATTGGGAATCACAGGCGAATACCGCGCAACATCACAATGACGGGCAGAATCTGATTCACCATTTAGAGCGGGGCTATAAGATATTGGTTTTTGCCAGAAGCCTGAAAAAGCGGAACGGGGTTACTGTGCCGTTCACCTATCTTGGGCCGGTGAAGCGAGTCAGTTACGAGAGCGAGCGGCCGATCAAGATGGTGTGGAAGTTACAGCATCAGATGTCTGTTGAGATGTTTGAAGATAATCGGAGAGGTGGGTAACATGAGTATTCATACCGTCAATCTTCATTATTCTGTCGAGTAGCAAAGACATTCGAGCGGTTCGAATCCGATGCCAGAAACAAACCGGTTGTAAATGTCGGGCGGGGTTCGGCATATCCGCGCATTCTTCCGCTGCGGGATGTGCTGAAGGCGAGACTTTGAACAGGATTCGTGAGCAGCGGGTCAAAACCGAACTTGAGCGGTCGGGCTGGCGGGTGATGACGGTGTGGAAATGCGAACTGCGGACACCGGGACAACTGACAGGGCGGTTGAAAGACATCTTGAGGCGGGGCAACTGACGGAAGAGGCGATTGACAGTGTGAAAGGAGATCTGCCGTGACTGCAAAGGAAATCATCAAGTTGGCTGTATTTCAGGGAAAGCAGATTCGCAAAATAATCCATGATGGTGAGTGGTGGTTTGCAGTTATAGATGTAGTCGAGGTACTGACTGAATCTCCCACACCGCGGCAATATTGGGGGAAAATAAAGAAGCGGGAGTTTACCGATCTCCAGTTGTCCCCAGTTTGGGTACAACTGAAACTTGTTGCAGTGGATGGCAAGAAATACGCAACCGATTGTGCCAATACAAAAGGACTGTTCCGCATTATCCAGTCCATTCCCTCTCCCAAAGCAGACCCATTCAAGCAATGGCTGGCTCAGGTGGGGTATGAGCGAATTCAGGAGATAGAAAACCCCGAACTTGCTCAGGAGCGAATGAAACAACTGTACGAGTTGAAAGGGTATCCGGGGCGCGGCGCGCCAAAATCTCTGTTCCCACGCGCTGCGTGGGAACAAGGAACTAAATTCATCCGCTTAAAATAATACACTTAAGGAAAGTCACCCCATGCCAACCATATTCATCTGTGACGACGAAACGGAAATCCTGCGCTATCTGGACAAACTACTGCAAGCCAGCGGCTACAAGGTCGAAACCTTCTCCCGGGGCCTGGATATGCTCGCACGCCTCACTGCGGCGGAGTCCGCGCCGTGTGATGCGATCCTGCAGGATGTGCGCATGCCGGACATGGACGGCCTGCAGATACTCGACAACATAACCAAACGCTGGCCCGAGCTGCCGGTCGTAATCATGACCGCCCACGGCACGATCGATGACGCCATCAATGCCATCAAACAGGGGGCCTACGATTACATCACCAAGCCCTTCCCCAAGGAAAAACTGCTGGGGATGCTGGAGCGCGTACTGGACCACCAGCGTCTGGCACAGGAAAACCGGCAGCTGCGCGAGGAGCTGCATCGCGGCGCGGCCGGAAGCGATGACATCGTTTTTCGCAGCGAAGCATTCCGCAAGGTCTATGACCTGACCCTGCAGGTGGCGGAGAGCGACGCCAACATCCTGGTCATGGGAGAATCGGGCACCGGCAAGGAGCTGATTGCCGCAGCCCTGCACCGTAACAGTCCCCGCCGGAACAAGCCGTTTGTCTCTCTCAACTGCGCAGCCCTGTCCGACACCCTGCTGGAGAGCCAGCTGTTCGGCCATATCCGGGGAGCCTTCACCGGAGCGGTCATGAACCAGAAGGGGCTGCTGGAAGAGGCCGACGGCGGCACCCTCTTTCTGGACGAAATCGGCGACGTCTCCCCGGCGGTGCAGGCCAAGCTCCTGCGGGTCACCCAGGAAAAGGATTTCATCGTGCTGGGTTCAACGCGGACCCGCAAGGTGGATGTGCGTTTCGTGGCAGCCACCAACAAGGATCTGATGAACGAGGTCAAGGAGGGGCGTTTCCGGGAGGATCTCTACTATCGCCTGAACGTGATCTCCATTACCCTGCCTCCACTGCGGGAACGACGCGAGGACATCGAACCGCTGGCCCGCCACTTTCTGGCGCTGACCACCCGTCGCATGAAAAAGGATGTGCGCGATATCGACGAGGCTGCCCTGCAGACACTCCTGCAGTACGACTGGCCGGGCAATGTGCGGGAACTGGAAAATGTCATGGAGCGGGCGGTCATTCTGGCCCGGACCAATACCATCACCCCCGCCCTGCTGCCGCTCGGCACACGTCGGGATACAGTCGCCGCCACCCCGGAGCCGACTCCGCTGGTAGCGCTGGATGAGATCGAACGCCGGCACATCACCTCCGTTCTGAAGGAAACCGGCTTTAATAAAAGCCGGGCGGCGGCAATCCTGGGAATTTCCCGCAAGACCCTGGACCGCAAAATCGCCGAATACGGGCTGACATGAATCGTCTCCGCTCCTCCATACGGGCCAAACTGACGGTGGCCACCCTGCTGCCCCTGGTAACCGCCATCGGCGTCTGCTGGCTGGTGGGTATTTCGATCATCGCCACCCGTTTTGCCGATCAGGCCCAGCAGTCCGTAGAAACCAACCTCAATTCCGCCCACGAGATCTTTCTGGGTGAACTGGCCCGGCTCTCCGATATCATCCGCCTGAACGGTCAAACGGCGTCATTCTCCTCGGTATTGAGCAGTTCAGACAAGCCGTCCGTCATCCTCCCGCTGCACCTGACGCTTCACAACGAGCGTCTCAGTTTTCTGACGCTGGTGGATCGCTACGGCTTTGTGCGTTACCGGGCCGGTAATCCCGGCAATACGGGAGATTCTCAGAAAAACGAAAAGCTGATCGCCGATGCCCTCAAGGGCGTTGTCACCAGCGGCATCATGCTGCTTTCCGAGGAGCAGGCCGCCCGGGAAAACCCGCAGCTGCCGCAGCAGATCGCCATCACGATCAAGGCCACGCCACATGCCCGGCCGTACTTCAAACAGATCGAGAATCGCGGCATGTTCCTGGTGGCGGCCTCTCCGGTCCTGACTGCCGACGGCAGCGTGGCCGGTGTGCTGTATGGCGGCGTGCTGCTGAACCGGGACAATCACCTGATTGACCGCATCAACAGGGTCGTTTTCCGGCAGTCCGAATCAAAAGAGCCGGAGCATGAATCCGGCAGCGCAACACTGTTCATGGATGATGTCAGAATCGCCACTACTGTCCTGGATGAGAAGCGGCAGCGGGCCATCGGCAGCCTGATGTCGAGCGAGGTGTATGAGACCGTCAGCCGCGGCAGAACCTGGGTCGGCAAGGCCTACGTACTCGACCGGCAGAATTTCACCGCCTACGAACCGCTGCGCGATTATCGCGGCAATCTCATCGGCTCACTCTACGTCGGCGTACCGGAGTTACCGTATCTGCAGCTTCGTTCAAGGATCAATGCCGTATTTTCCGGGGTGCTGGTCTTTGTCACCCTGATTGGAATCGGCCTGTCCGCCTGGATCAGCCGGCGTTTGTCACGTCCGGTCAAGGCGCTGGAGGAAGAGGTCCGCAGGATTGCCGCCGGCGAAACGCTGCCCGACATTTTCGTGGAAAGCCACGATGAAATTGCAGCGCTGGCCAAGGAATTCAACATCATGAAGCACCGTCTGGCAGCCCGGGAGACAGAGAATCTCACGCTTAACAGAACCCTGGAAGACAAGGTTGTGGAGCGGACCAGGCAGCTGGAGGAGAAGAGCCGGCAGTTGCTGAACACCCAAAAGGAGCTGGCCCAGTCGGAACGGCTGGCCGGCATCGGCCTGTTGGCCTCCGGCGTGGCCCACGAGATCAACAACCCGTTGGCTATCATCCGCGGCAATGCCGAGCTGCTGGAGATGTCGAAACGCCTGAATGATTCGGATCAGTCGGAGGTGGAAACCATAATCCGCTCGGTCGGCCGGGTGGAGCGGATCGTCTCCAACCTGCTGACTTTTGCCCGGACGAAGAAAAAAGTCATCCGCCCCTTTCGGATCGAAGCGCTGCTGGACGACATCCTGGACCAGATCGGCCACCAGATCCCTTTGGACAGCTTCACCATCGAACGGCGCTATCAGGCGGCAGGGCTTGAGATCGAAGGTGACGAGGACCAGCTGCGCCAGGTTTTCAACAACCTGATCGTCAACGGACTGCAGGCCATGGAAGGGGGCGGGGAACTGACCGTCGGTACGGAAGTCCGTGAGTCTGAGGGTCTATGCCGGATCACGATCACCGACAGCGGCGTCGGGATCGGCAGGGAACTGCAGGAGAAGCTCTTCAACCCCTTCTTCACCACCAAGGCACATGGCACCGGACTGGGTCTGGCGGTCTCCTACGGCATCGTCAAGGACCACGGCGGCGACATCCGGGTTGAGAGCGAAGCAGGGCAGGGGGCCGTTTTTATTGTGGTGTTGCCGGTGTGGTCATTGGCAACCCCCGGAAACGGTCAGTGTGCGGGATAATGGTGGTACAGGCAGCAAGGTGTGGTGTATAGAGTGGATGGAGATGTATCCCGTCACATCGATATGAGATTCGCATTTGGAGGGAATCAATCATGAAACTGGATTTCGGTTCTTACGAAAAGGCTTTAACCTCGCTGCAGCGGGTGCTGGAACGCAGCAGTACGGTTCCGGGAGACGAAGACATTCGCGATGCCTGCATCCAGCGTTTCAAATACACCTATGAACTGGCCTATAAGATGCTCAAGCGCCAACTGGAGCAGGAATTACCATCCCGCGAGGAACTTGATCAGCTCCCTTTCAAGGAGCTGATCCGGGTCGGCGCGGAGCGTGGTCTTATCAGCGTTCCCGAACGTTGGTTCGACTACCGCGACAAGCGCAACATCACCTCACACACCTACGACGAAGAAAAGGCCAGAGAGGTCTTTGCCGTCCTGGCAGATTTTGCGGCCGATGCCGCCGACCTGCTGGCCCGCCTGAAGACCCGCCATGCTTGACCTGACACCGGAACACCTGGTCGAGGTCCGCCGCATCCTGCAACTCCACGTCCCCGGCCGCACGGTGCGCGCCTTCGGCTCCCGCGTGCAGGGAACCGCCAAGCCCTTTTCAGATCTCGATTTGGCAATTTTGGGCGAAACCCCGCTCGACTTCCGGCAACTGGCCGCCCTGAAGGACGCCTTTGTTGAATCGAATCTCCCCTTTCGGGTGGATGTGGTGGATTGGGCGACGACCAGCGAGGCGTTTCGGGGGATTATTGAGGGGGCGTTTGAGGTTGTTGTGGTAGGGAATTGTTGAGATTTGTTACCATAAGCAGCCTGTTTATTCGATAATATTGTCTGGACGTGATGTGTAAAGTTACCGGAAATGTGTACGACGGGGATGCGACGATGAAGATAAAAAAAGTTAAAGCATCGAACGCCACATTCCGCGACTGGGCGCCGGATATTGACGAATGGCCGAGTTCATGGATGGGTGTCAAGGAAGATCTCGAATACGGCAGGAAGATCCTCCCCTATTTTGAGCATTTTCTCCAGGAGTTGTTTGAAGAAGGTCTTTCCAGGAAAACCTTTGTCCAGTATCGGGATAACCTCTGGCTTCTTGGCGGATCGATCATCACGGGGGTCTCTAATTTCGAGGAATACAATGAGGACCCGCTTGACAAGCTGTATGATTCCGTAGTGTCTGATGGTATCCTCCCTGATCATTATGATGATATGAGCGAAACCGAAATGAATGCCTTTGTCAGGATGTGTCGCAGGTTTGAAAAGTTTCTTCATCAGCACTATGGGTCGCTTTTATGAAGAACCGGAGAGGGACATGAAGATGAAAAAGACCGCAAAAAACGCCCGTACAAACAACATGGCAGTTATTGAAGAAGTCGGCAACCAGGAGTGGCGATTCGCGGAGATTCCGTATGAAACGGAGATGAAGTTCAACGACCTGCTCGAAGCGCGGGATTATGGCAACGTCTCCCCGGCGGAGATGGAGCGGCAACTCAGGGAACTGCTGCATGAGGCCCCCAACTTTATTGACGTGTATCATCACCTGGCGATGCTTCTCGATCAGCGCGGGAAGGGTCAGGAGGCCCAATTGCTGTGGCAGCAGGCGGTGAACATCGGCATGCAGTGTTTTATTGAACAGTTCAGCGCCGCCGGTAACAAGCTGGAATGGGGCTGGCTCGAAAATCGACCCTTTCTGCGAGCCTACCATTCCCTTGGTCTTCAACACATGGAAAGCGGCAATACCGAGATGGCGCTGTCCATATTCAGAACGATCATGTCTCTGAATCCGGGCGACAACCAGGGTGTCCGTGCACTCGTGGTTGATTGCTGTCTGAAGCTGAAGATGTACAAAGATGTCCTGACAGTATGCAAGGATTCGCAAGATGACCACATGGCTGAAACAGTGTACGGCCGCGTCCTGGCACTTTTCGCACTCAAGCGGATGACCTCGGCGGAAAAGGCGCTCAGACAGGCGCTTACTGTTTTGCCGCTGGTGGCGGCAGAAATCGTGAAAGCCCGTCACCCGCGACCCAAGAATATGGATGAGGGGCGTTATACCGTCGGCGGCGCCGACCAAGCCTGGTACTACTGGCAGGAAGCGGGAGAGTACTGGGTGCAGGTGCCGGGGGCGATTGAGTTTGTCAGGGAGGTATTGAAGGGTCGGGGGTAGACGTGATCAAACATGTGGCTTTATTTGTTGAAAATTCTTGGAATACGACTACAATCACTCGATATTTTCAAGCTCGTCTGAATGTGAAATTGATGTTATTAACGGAGACATAATCCCCAGTATGCCAATCAGAGTTTTCGACTTTTTTTCAGGATGTGGCGGAACCAGCGCAGGGTTCAGAAATGCAGGTATGCTTAATACCTTTGCGCTGGATATTGACGCCGACTCTGCGAAAACTTTTAGTACAAACTTTCCTGGCGTACCTTTTCTTCGACAAGATATTTCCCAAGTCTCAACTGAGTACATTCGTCCATTAGTTGAAGCATGCGGTAACGATCCGCTGCTTTTTTGCGGATGTGCTCCCTGTCAGCCTTTTACCAAACAACGAACAAGTCCAAAACAAGACGATGTAAGAGTGCCGTTATTAGGCGAATTCCAGCGGTTTGTCGGACACTATAGCCCCGAATATGTATTTGTCGAGAATGTTCCGGGAATGCAAAAGGTTTGGAAGTCGGATGGAATTTTTCAAAAATTCACTGATTTCTTGAAGACATCAGGGTATTCAGTGGATTTTGGAATTGTTGCATCTCAAGGCTATGGAGTCCCACAGCAAAGAAGACGTTTGGTCCTGATTGCCAGCCGTGTAGGCGAAATAAGTCATCCTGAAAAAACTCACGGTCCGGGAACCAATAATCTTCGCTTCTCTTCCGTTAGGGATTGGATCGGGCACCTTCCGCCAATAACTGCCGGTGAAGAACACGCCACTGTTTCTAATCACAGAGCTGCTTGTTTGTCTCAAGACAATATTGAGCGTATTGCTATGACGCCGCCGGGCTGCGGGCGTGAAAGCTGGTTACCTCATTTACAGCTTAAATGCCATAAAACCCATAATGGTCATACTGACGTATACGGTCGCATGCGATGGGATGAACCGGCCAGCGGACTAACCACACGTTGCATAAGCCTGTCAAACGGTAGATTCGGGCATCCGGAACAAAACCGTGCCATCAGTGTGCGAGAAGCAGCTTGTTTGCAGACATTCCCTGAGAGTTTCGTTTTTCACGGAAACCTGAATTCCAAGGCGCGGCAGATTGGCAATGCTGTTCCGGTGAAATTGGCCGAAGTTTTCGGAAGACATTTTGTTGAGCATTTGCAACAGAATGTGAATAGGGTGACCAATATGCAGTCCCTCTATAATGTCGAGCAAACAGAAGGCGGTATCTATGGCGCGGTTTAAGACACGGGCCAGAGCGCTTGACATGCTGGGCCGCCAACAGATTGCCGGTATTCCCAATGCAATCAACGAGCTATTCAAAAATGCCCATGATGCCTATGCTGAGTGTGTCGTTGTAGACTATTTCCGTCAAACTCGCCTGTTTGTTTTACGTGATGACGGCATCGGCATGAGCGAAGATGACTTCCGCAACAAATGGCTTACACTTGGCACTGAAAGCAAAGTTCTTGAGTCCCAGTATGTACCCCCTAATCGCACCCCGCGACCTGTTTTGGGTGAGAAGGGAATCGGTCGCCTTTCCATAGCCGCAATCGGCAGTCAAGTGCTTGTTCTCACGAGAGCTTGTCGCAACGAAACATATTACGATCTGGTATGTGCTTACATCCACTGGGGGATTTTCGAATGTCCCGGCATTGATCTCGATGAGATTGAAATTCCAGTCAGAACATTTCCCGAAGGGCAGATTCCTACAAAGGCTGATATTGACGAAATGGTATCGGAGTTTGCGGCAAATGCTTCGAGCCTGAGTACGCGAAACTCCACTACTGGAAAGATCGTTGATCGTATTCAGTCGGACATTGCCCTATTGCTGGGAAACATTGATCCGGCTAGGTTCTCAGTTGGTAATTTGTCTCTGAAAGATAATGGGCAAGGTACTCACTTTTATATCATGCCTACGGATGAATCGTTGGATGCTGCTATTGATGAAAGAATGCCTGGAATGGGTGCCCAAGACCGGCTTCCTCCTCTTCAAAGCTACCTACTTGGCTTTTCAAATACGATGAAAAAGGCAATTGGAAATGATGTAATCAAAGCATCCTTTTTTGACCACGAGATAGATAGCTCTGTTAAGGACTTAATTGGGGGAGATGAGTTCTTTTCGCACGAAGAA
This sequence comes from Desulfuromonadales bacterium, assembly GCA_016650295.1. GTDB lineage: Bacteria > Desulfobacterota > Desulfuromonadia > Geobacterales > Pseudopelobacteraceae > CAIPTY01. Next base: position 62,889 of record JAENWA010000098.1, read on the forward strand.
TTTGCAGTAGCTGATCACCATATTGAAGGACAGTTTGACGAATACGGACAGTTCAAAGGCAGCATCAATATTTTTGGTCAAAAAGAACACAAAAACCACATTATAACTTGGTTAAACAAAACCGGTCAGCCTACGGAATGTGGTCCATTCAAAATCAGTCTCGCAATAATCCAACCAGAACGAAAAACAACAAATGTACCTGAAGAGCTTCACTCAATGCTTTCCGCAAAAGCTACTCGACTTGGTGGAGTCTATATTTATAAGGATGATATTAGAATTTTGCCTTACGGAAGTTTTGACTATGATTGGTTAGGCATTGAATATCGCCGCACCAAGAAAGCAAGCTACTATTACTTTTCGCATCGTAATCTTTTCGGTTATGTAGACATTTCTCAAAAATTTAACGGTAATCTCAAAGAGAAAGCTGGTCGTGAAGGTTTTCGTGAAAATAGGGCTTATCGTCAACTTCGCGATATGTTGACCAATTTCATATTGCAAGTGACAGCTGATTTCTTTCGTGAAGATTCACTAAATCCTGAATGGCGTGATTATGCAGAAGCAAATGCACGTCGTTACAAAACATTACAGCAAAGAGAACAGCGCCTCAAAGGTTCCAAAGAACAATTTATTAAAGATCTCGACAGTGTTTTTGTACGCCTGGATAAAGGAGAGCCACTAAGGGAAGCAAATGAGTTATTGACTAATATTGCTGATAATTATCGCCGTGCCTTTCGTAGCAAAGAAACAAACAGTACCGTGGTTGCATTTGTCGAGGCGGAACGAAATGCAAATGCTGAATTTGATAAATGGCGTTCTTCCTATGAAATAAAACGACCAAAGGATGCTGCGTTTAAAAAAGGGATAGAGGCGGAATGGGAAAAGTATCAGAAGCTGTTTGCTGAACTTGATGCGCATCTTTTTCAGTCTACGCGGCAACAATTAAAACAAGTGGCTATGGACGCTCAAAGAACCTGTGCAGTTCTCATTGACCAACGGCAAAGTTTTGAAGCGAGCCTGAATGATTTGATTCGACTTAAAGAACAGGAGTCTACTACAGAGGGTCGTACAGTACGCAAAACCGTCTTAGAATTCCAAAGGAAAGTATCCAAAGTGGTTAAGGATTCTCTTGCTGAGGTCCAAAAAACAACTCGCGAGGTGATGTTCGAATTCAGCAGTTTTGATCTTACCGAGCTCGATGAATCAGCACAGGTTGACGCCAAACTCAATTTCGAAGATCGCATCAGTAAAATTGCAGCAAATACCAAAGAATCATTGCTTCACATCCGTGAACAGCTGCAAGGGATCAGTCTTTATCCTGGAGAAGAGCAGACTCTCGCAGAAGAAGTGACCGCACTTGAAGCTGAATACTTAGCACTCAAGGAAGAAAAGGCCAAAGACATCGAGCTCATGCAGATGGGGCAGGCCGTCAGTGTAATTCAGCATGAATTCAACAGCCAAGTAATAAAAATCCGTGACAACATACATGTTCTGAAATCGTGGGCAGACCTGAACGTTAAACTTCAACCGGTTTACGGAAATCTACGCACCAGTTTTGAGCATCTAGATGGATACCTCAACCTTTTTGCGCCGCTACAGCGCAGAATGAGGCGCACTAAAGAAGATATTTACGGGCATGAAATCATCAGCTTCCTTGCCGATTTATTTGAAAACAGATTCAAACGGCACAAAGTTGAGCTCAAAGTAAACCTTCCTTTCAAATCGATGAAACAACTGTCGTATCGGTCTGTGTACTATCCTGTTTTTGTTAATCTCATCGATAACGCTATCTTTTGGGTAAAAGATCAACCGCAGCCAAGAACTATTTCTCTGGATTATCGTGATGGCAAAATCTATGTCAAAGACAGTGGCCCCGGCGTTTCACTTCGTGATACCGAACGTATTTTTGAGCCCGGATTTTCACGTAAACCGGGTGGTGCCGGACTCGGCCTGTATATTGTTAAAGAGGCATTAAAAGGGGTTGACTGTAAAATTGAAATTCAAACTCCCATCCCTGATGCTGGCGCATGTTTTGTGATCAATACTAAACCGAGTGGGAGTTCTAAATGACAGCATTTGCAGTCCATATGCAGGCATTAGCTCAAGAGTTTATCGGTACCGTTTTGTTTGTCGATGATCAGATACTAGGGACACAGAAAGCAAATGATGCTGATGAGACAAATAATGAGCTTGATGAAGCGTTGATTGAAGTTGAATCATTACAATCACCAGATGAGAATGTCTCCGATATAGACCATTCTCTTTATTTAGGACGTCTCTCACAAGCCTGTTCAGATATGGGCATGCTCTGTAGTCCTGTATTCACTAGTCAAATTTCATCAGAACAAGAGAAAAACTATTTAGTCGATAAAGTAATTATGCTTTCTAATAAGGCTGATGTAATTGTATTGGATTGGGAAATGGAAGTCCCGTCTGGTTCAATTGATATGGGGGCTACAGCTCAATCAATCGTAGAGAAGCTTAAATCCATCAACAAAGACAGAGAACTCCTGGTCTGTATCTTTTCAGCTGCAGATGTTGACAAAATAAACCCTGATGCTCTCAGCGGTGAGCATGTAATTGTCTTTTATGTAAATAAAAACGAAAAAATGGCTTACGAAGGACTACCTGATCTTATATGCAAAAAGTTCTCTGATGTGCATTCCGGGCTTATGCCTGCAGCTGCTTTGTCTGCAATTAAAGTAGTTAGAGATAATTCGCATCGTCTTTTGTTTAAATATTCATCTGATAATGATGCCGCTTATTTATCACATCGATGTTTAGTTGAAAACATTGATGATGCTGAATTATTTGTAACAGAATTGTTGGCAGCTTCATTTGGCGATCTTGTAAGAGGTAATAATACAGTTATTGAAACTGTTAACGATCAAAAAATCAATAGCTGGATGGAATTAAGAAGTGTGTCATTTAAGGATTCAAACTTTGAAATCCCAGGTGTAATAAAGAGAAAAATCACAAATAAAACAAGGAAAGAGTGGCTCAACAAAGGCATTTCAAGTTGGCTTATTAAGATTTGTGAAAGCCGTAAAGATTCTAAAACAGTTAAACAAAAAATGAAAAAGTGGGATTCCAGCCACTCCTTAAGCCTTGTTGAATATTTTCAAGAAAACATTGATTTAGATAAGACTATCTCAATAGAAGCAGCTTTCTCGAGATTAGCATCACATATTTTCTTTGATGAATCAGGTAAAAAAATTAATTCTAACTTTGTGACTCTTGGTAGCGTAATAAAAAACAATAAATCAAAAGATAAATACTACTTATGCCTTCAACCAGTATGCGACTCAGTAAGGCTTGTTGGTAGCAAGATTCCCTTTTTATTCCTTTCTCTAAAACCATGCGAAAAACCTAGCGATGCCAGAGGTGGATTTCATATTGTAGTTAAAGATAATGATAAAGATGTATTCTTGAAAATTTCGGAAAAGAACTCACATCTAAAAGTTATAGAGTTTACACCTGATCCATTATCAAAAAAGGTGAATTCTAAAACAAATGATCTGGTAAATGGATATGTTAACTCTCAAGTTATCGAGTTTAAATTGCTTGCCCAATTAAGGCGAGAACACGCTCATAGAATTTCAACTAAATTCATACATAATATTACACGTGTTGGTTTAAACGAACCTGAATGGCTCCGCCGACATGGAACAGCATAAAACGGCGAAAATTAAAACGCCGCCTTCCGAGCAAAAAAGCCGAATGATGAGCCAAGTAAGAACAAAAGGAACTTCACCCGAACTGGCCCTTCGATCCGCACTTCATTCTGATGGCATTCGATTTCGTCTGCATCGCAAAGACCTTCCCGGCAAACCAGATATTGTCCTTCCAAAGTACAAATTCGTTATTTTCGTACATGGATGCTTCTGGCATCATCACGAAGGGTGCATCAAATCAAATATGCCCAAAACAAATATTGACTTCTGGCAGAACAAAATCGCAGCAAACGTAAGGCGTGACAAAACCAATCAGGGGGATCTGACAAAACTTGGATGGCAAACTCTTGTTGTGTGGGAGTGCGATATCAAGAAAGATGTCTGTGGTGTAGTAAAACGAGTAATTGATGAACTCCATGTAAATTGCGCAGAAAAGTTGAATCCCTCCCCATGCCCATAGAAACCCACTTCGACATCCCTTTCATCTCCTCTCTGGCCCTGCGTAAAAAACAGATCCAGCAGAACTACCGATCAAAATGTCCGATAAAGTTCAAGGTCCATAATGCCTGAAACCCGCTCCATCACCCGCAAACGCTGGACCATCTTCGCCACCCTGGCGCTGATGTACATCCTGGTCTATTTCTACCGGGTCTCGCTGGCGGTCGTGGCCGGTGACGTGTCCCGCGAACTGCAGCTTTCCCCGCAGCAGCTCGGCTCCCTGGCCGGTATTCTCTTCTACGTCTATGCGGCGGTACAGCTTCCGCTGGGACCGATGATCGACCGTCTGGGGAGCCGGCTGGTAATCAGCGGCAGCGGTATCCTGACCGCTATTGGCGGAATCCTTTTTTCCCAGGCCGAAAGTCTCGCAACCGCCATGGCGGCGCGGGTGTTGATCGGCATCGGCACAGCCTCGGTGCTGATGGCCACCATGACTATCTTCAGCCATTGGTTCTCCAAACAGGAGTTCGGGCGGGTCTCCGGTTTCATGGTGGCGGTCGGCAACCTGGGCAACCTGGCCGGCACGGCCCCGCTGGCGTTGGCGGTGGCGGCCATTGGCTGGCGCTCGTCGTTTCTGGTGGTCGGCATCCTGCAGATTCTGGTTACGCTGCTGGTGTATGCCATGGTGCGTGACCGCCCGCCGGTGGCGGCAACAGACGCACTCTCGAACCCGTCCCCCCCTGATTCAGAGGGGGAACGGGGAGGGGTGCTGAGCGCCTGGGGTGAAATCTTCGGCAACCGGGATTTCTGGTTGTTGGGGGTCATCGCCTTTGCCTGGTACGGCAACTACCTGGCGCTACAGGGGCTGTGGGGCGGACCGTACCTGCGGGATGTTTTGCAGCTGTCCCGCGAGGCGACCGGGCGGATGCTGATGTTCACCTCGCTCGGCTTCATCAGCGGCAGCATGGTGACGGACACCATCGCGCGCCGTTTCTTCAAATCCTACAAACTGACCCTGCTGGCGGGCCAGACGGGACTGCTACTGCTCATGACCGCCTTTCTCGGCTGGGCCGAATTGTTGCCGAAACCGCTCCTGATGGCGGTTTTCTTTGCCATCGGCCTGGCGGTCTCCAGCGGAGTGATGATCTATCCCATCATCCGGTCCATGTTCCGAGTGCAGATCGTAGGCACGGCCCTGACGTCGCTCAACTTCTTTGTCCTGATGGGGGCCGCCTCTACCCAGCAGGTCATGGGACTGATCGTCGGCTCCTATGGCCGCAATGCGAACGGATCACCCCCGCCGGCCTTTCACGCCGCCTTTCTGCTTCCGGTGGTCTGTCTGGCCTTTGCCATCATGCTGTTTCTGTGTGCGCGGGATTACACGGACAGGTGACACCAGGCGCCGTTTCCCCCCTTGCCTTCACCGTCAAAAAAAGGCACAATGACCAACCATTTTTTCGCGGGGAGTTACCAACCATGGCCTTACGTGTCTACAACACCTTTACGGGCGAAAAGGAAATTTTCGTTCCACTGCAGCCGGGCAAAGCCGGCATGTATGTCTGCGGAGTGACCGTCTACGACTACTGCCACATCGGTCATGCCCGGGCCAACATCGTTTTTGATGTGATTTTCCGCTATCTGAAATACGCCGGGTACGATGTCACCTACGTCCGCAACTACACCGACATCGATGACAAGATCATCAACCGGGCCAACCAGGAAGGTGTCGATTTCCGCACGATTGCCGACCGCTATATCCAGGCCTTTGACGAGGACATGGACCGGCTGGGGCTGGAAAAGCCGACGGTGGAGCCCAAGGCCACTGACCACATCGCCGGTATCATCGCCATCATCGAGACCCTGGTGGCCAAAGGGCACGCCTACGAGTCCGAAGGCGACGTCTACTACGCCGTGGAAACCTTCCCGGAGTATCTCAAGCTCTCCGGCCGCAACCTGGAAGAGATGCTGGCCGGCGCCCGGGTGGAGATCGGTGAGAAAAAACGCAATCCGATGGACTTTGCCCTCTGGAAGGGCTCCAAGCCGGGCGAGCCGTTCTGGGAATCCCCCTGGGGACAGGGGCGGCCGGGCTGGCACATCGAATGTTCGGCCATGAGCATGGAGTTCCTGGGCAAAACCTTTGATTTCCACGGCGGCGGCAAGGACCTGGTCTTTCCGCACCACGAAAACGAGATCGCCCAGTCCGAGGCCGCCAACGGCTGCCGGTTCGTGCGCTACTGGCTGCACAACGGCTTCGTCAACATCAACAGCGAAAAGATGAGCAAGTCCCTGGGCAACTTCTTCACCATCCGCACGGTACTGGAAAAATATGATCCCGAGACCCTGCGTTTCTTCATCCTTTCGGCTCATTACCGCTCGCCGATCGACTTTTCCGATCAGAACCTGGATGATGCCCTGTCCGGTCTGGAGCGTATTTACAGCTGTCTGGCGGCACTGGATGAGGTGCTCCATGCGAACCCGGCCTCCGGCGACCTTCCGGCGCTGGAAACCCTGCCCGAAGCGGGACTGGAGCTGCATGAGAAGCTGCTCCAGGCGGTTCCGCGTTTTGTCGAGGCCATGGATGATGACTTCAATACGGCCCTGGCGCTGGGGGTGCTGTTCGAAACGGTTCGCGCCACCAACCGTTTCCTGGCGGAAACAAAAGAGTTCGGACCGGTCGTAATTGCACTGCTGGCTCACGCCCGGCACCTGTTCACCGAGACCGGGACTGTGCTGGGCCTGTTCGGCAACAATCCGGCAGAGTGGCTGGAAGGGATCAAGGCCGCCAAGGCCGTCCAGGTGGACATTTCCGCCGAGGAGATCGAGCGCTTGATCGTTGAGCGGGCCGAAGCCAGAAAAGCGAAAGACTTCAAACGCGGTGACGAAATCAGGGACCTGCTGCTGGAAAAAGGCATCCAACTGCTGGATTCGGCCCAAGGCACGACCTGGAATGTGAAGTAGGGACCCGGGATCTGGGACCGGAAAAAGCCTGTACCGATCCCCGGTCCCCGGTCCCGGCTTGCTACCTGCCCTTCCTTTGTTATACTGTAACCATTGCTGAGAACGACGAGAGGTCTGCGTGGACTGGGAATGCTGCTGGGACAGAGATGTCATTGCGCTGGGTGATTGCCCGAATATTCAGGAAGGTGACGAAGATCTGCTCCTGTCCCGACGTCGGCGCATTCTGGAGAAGTGCTGCGACTGCGCCAATTTCAAGCGCGACCTGGAACGCTTCCGCGAGAGCAACCACCCGCTGGCCCCCGTATTCAGCCTTGTCCACGATGATCACCAGCGCCAGAAAAACCAGATCCAATCCCTGGTCAGCTTCCTGGACAACAAAACACTCGAAGTTCGCTTTCTGAATGAGTTGGGCTCGGTTCTACAGAGCTCCGTCGATCTGGAGGAGGTTCTGTCAGTTGCCTTGACGGCGATTACCGCCGGCAAGGGCTTCGGCATGAACCGCGCCTTTCTGCTGTTGAGCGACTGGGATCACGCTGTTCTCAAGGGCCACCTGGCAATCGGGCCGCGCAATTATGAGGAGGCCTGTCAGGCCTGGGACGAGATCGCCAGTAATGACATGGATCTGCAGACCCTGGCCCAGAGTTTTCGCCAATATAAGCTCTCCTCCGAACGGGACAAGTTCCACGACATCCTGGAACAGCTAACGGTCCCCCTTTCCGACGAGGACCATATTCTTATCAAGGCGCTGGACGGCAAGCACCCGGTTCTGATCGAGGATGCCTTTCATCACCCGGATGCAGGCATGGGACTGGCCCATCTGCTGGGAGTCGACACCTTCCTGCTGATGCCGCTCCACTCCCGCAACCGTCGCATCGGCATTATCATCGCCGACAACTGCATCACCCATCGCCGGATAACCGAAGAAGACATGCACTCCCTGGAGACCTTTGCGTTCCCGGTGGCCTTCGCCATCGAGCGCGCCTCCCTCTACGACCGTCTGCAGGTGGAACTCAGCCGGGTCATCGAAGCCGGCAACAAACTCCAGGAACAGCAGGAGTTGATCGTCAGAATGGAGAAAATGGCCCTGGTCGGGCGGATTACCTCCAGCATTGCCCATTCCATCCGCAACCCGCTCATGGTCATCGGCGGCTTTGCCCGCTCCATGCTCAAGACAACCGCCCCTTCCGATCCCAAGCGTGAATTCATTGAGTCGATTGTCAGCGAGGCCAGCCAGCTGGAAGGGGTGCTGGACGAAATTCTCAACTACTCCGACTCACTCTACCCCACCAGGGATTTCTGGGACGTAAACCAGATGCTGGAATCAGTCCTCAAGGATTTGCAGGACACGCTTCCGCAGAAGGGGTGCGAATGCAGCTTCACACCTGATACAGGCCTCGCTCACGCCTATATGGACATCAAACAGGTTTCCTACTGCGTGCGGACCCTCATCATCAGCGGATTTGATTGTCGAAACAGAGAACAGATCAGGATTCAGGTTTTCGGCCAGGGCGACACCATCCTGGTCAGCATAATGAACACAGGATGCACGGTCACCCAGACAGAAATAGACGCGCTGCCGACACCCTTTGCCATCACCCATGAACTGAACACGGGGATCGGACTGGCGCTGTGCAGAACCATGCTGGAGAAGCAGGGGATTCCCCTTGCGATCACTGTGCCGCCGGAGGGCGGCATAACCTATATGATCACACTTCCCACCAGGAAGGAGGAGCAGTCATGAGCAGATTACTGGTTGTTGACGATGAAGCGAACATCCGCCTGCTGTACACAGAGGAACTGACCGATGAGGGGTACGAGGTGGTTACTGCGGCCAGCATCTCCGAAGCGACCGAGAAGCTCCAGAAAGGCACATTCGATCTGGCGGTGCTGGATATCAAGCTCAAGAACGAGAGCGGTATCGAACTGCTGCAGCAGCTGGTCAAGGAGCGTCACGACATGCCGGTGATCCTCTGCTCGGCCTTTTCCTGCTACAAGGATGATTTTTCGGCCTGGCTGGCAGACGGCTATGTGGTCAAATCCGGCGACCTTACCGAACTGAAGGAAGAAGTCAGGCGGGTATTGGCCAAGAAGGCCCAGAAGGCTCCGGTGGGAGTGTAATTCCGTTACCAGTGATAATTGATGAGTGATGAGTGATGAGAAGGCAGAAGGCATTGTTACGTGATGTCTTCTGAATTCATTTTTTATTCAAGGAGACTCTCTATGAAAGCAGTAATCATGGCCGGCGGCTTCGGCACCAGAATCCAGCCGCTTACCGGCAGCATGCCCAAGCCGATGATCCCGCTCTTCAACCGTCCGATCATGCTGCACATCGTCGAACTGCTCAAGAAGTACGATATCACTGAACTGGTGATGCTGCTCTACCACCAGCCCTTCTATATCAAGAACTTCTTTCGCGACGGCGCCGATTTCGGGGTCAAGATTACCTATGTCACCCCCCTGCAGGACATGGGAACGGCCGGGGCGGTCAAGGCGGCCGCAAAATATCTGGATGAGCGCTTTCTGGTGATCAGCGGCGATCTGCTGACCGACTTCAATCTGAAGAAGGTTATCGATTTCCACCAGGATAACAAAGCCAAGGCTACCATCACTCTGACCTCGGTCAAAGACCCGCTCCAGTTCGGTGTAGTCATCACCGACAAGGAGAAGCGCATCACCCAGTTTCTGGAGAAGCCGGGCTGGGGTGAGGTCATTTCCGACACCATCAACACCGGCATCTACGTGCTGGAGCCGGAGGTGCTCACATATATCCCGGAGGGTGAAAACTTCGACTTCTCCCAGGATCTCTTCCCGATGATGCTCAAGAATAAGGAATCCCTGTTCGGCGTAACGGCCAAGGGGTACTGGCGCGATATCGGCAATACCGATTCCTACCGCGAGGCCTACCACGACATCTTCAAAGGGCGGATCAACCTGAAGATCGACGAACCGAAGCAGGATTTTGTCGGCAAGGACCTGCGGATTGGTGCGGACGTCAAGCTGGTGCATGCCGCCGGCCTGGAGGGGACGGTTGTCATCGGTGACAACAGCCAGGTGTTGGGAGACGTACGCATCAAGGACTCGGTCATCGGCCGCAACTGCACGATTGAAGCGGGCGTCAGGCTCAACCGCTGCATCATCTGGGACAACTCCTACGTCAAGAAAGGGGCCAAAATCACCGACAGCGTGATCTGCTCCAACGTCCGCATCGGACAGGGGGCGGTTCTGGAAGAGGGTGTCATCGTGGCCGACGACACCTCCGTAGGCGACGAAGCGATCATCAAGGCCGATGTCAAGATCTGGCCCAAAAAAACCATCGAGGCCGGCGCCACCGTGACCACCAACATGATCTGGGGCGAAAAATGGAAAAAGTCGCTCTTCGAAGGGGCCATCATCAAGGGGCTCTCCAATGTGGAGCTCACTCCGGAATTCTGCGCCAAGCTGGGGTGCGCTTACGGCACCTCGCTCCCCAAGGGGAGTTATGTGCTGGGCGGCCGCGATTCCTCCCCCTCGTCGCGCATGCTCAAGCGCTGCTTCGTGGGCGGTCTGCTCTCGGCCGGCATCAACGTACGCGACATGAAAATGACCTCACTGCCGCTCCTGCGCTACAAGCTCAAGACCTTCGGCGAGGTCGGCGGGGTTCATTTCCGTCAGGCCCAGGATGACCCGGCCCTGCTGGAGATCGTCTTTCTGGATGGCGACGGCCTGGATTTTTCCAGCAACATGGGCAAGAATGTCGAGCGCACCTTCTTCAAGGAGAATTTCCGGCGCGCACACCACACCGAACCGGGTGTGATCACCGAAATCAATAACGTGGGTGATTTCTATCGCGAGGGGTTCCTGCGGGCGATGGACCGTGAGACCCTCAAAAAAGCGGCCTGCACGGTGGTGATTGATTTCTGCTTCTCCCCGGCCAGCCAGATCCTGCCCCAACTGCTCAATGAACTCGGTTTTTCGGTTATTGCCCTGAACGCTTACGTGGACGAAGGTCGCGGGGTCCAGATCAAGGCCAAGGACGAGGCCTTGAAACAGCTGTCCACGATCGTCTCTTCGCTGGGCGCCCAGGCCGGTTTCTGGCTACATCCGACCGCCGAGTCGATTACCCTGGTGGACGAAACCGGACGTATCCATAACGGCGTCGAGCTGTTGGCCCTGACCGTGGCGCTGCTGATGAAAGCTGGTCAGAAGGGAAGCATCGCCGTGCCGGTGCAGGCGCCCTCCACCATCGAGCAAATGGCCGGGCTGAAGCGCTGCCAGGTAATTCGAACCAAGAGTTCCGACCGGGCCATGCTGGAGGCCTCCACATCATCGGAGATCGTCCTGACCGGCGACACCGATGGCCGGTTTGCCTTCCCCCGCTTCCAGTCTGCCTTTGACGGCATGTTTGCCATTGCCAAGCTGATGGAACTGGCGGCGGTCTGCGGAGTGCCGCTCTCCCAGGGGCTCTCCGCCGTGCCGTCCCGCGCCTACCTGGAAATCTGCGTCCCCTGTGCCTGGGAGATGAAGGGGGGTGTCATGCGCAAGATGAGTGAGGACAGCCTGGAGATGGAGGCCAGCTTCATTGACGGCATCAAGGTGCAGTTTGGTGAGGAGTGGGTGCTGGTGCTGCCGGACCAGTATATCCCCTGTGTCCATATCGTGGCCGATGCCAAGGATCACAAGACCGCCCAGAAGCTGCTGACGGAATATCAGAAGAAGATCGTGGAGTGGAAAAAGGAACTGGTGTAAAGGAACTATAATGCCCACCCCTCTGGACGTAGTGATCGTATGGCACATGCACCAGCCGTACTACAAGGACCCGCTTAAAAACGAATATGCCCTGCCCTGGACCTACCTGCATGGAATCAAGGATTATTTCGACATGCCGGCCATTGTGGAGGATACCCCCGGCGCACGGGCGGTCTTCAACTTGGTGCCGTCGCTGATCGAGCAGTTGCTGGATTACGCCAATGGCACCGCCGTTGACCCGTTTCTGGAAAAAGGGATGGCTGCACCGGCCGATCTGAACGAAAACGACCGGATCTTCCTGCTGGAGAACTTTTTCTCCGCCAACCGCCAGCGTATGATCGAACCTTCCCGGCGCTACTTGGAGCTGCTCTGTATGGCCGGCGAGGGAAAGCCGGGCAGCGCCCGCGACCGGGTACGCCAGTTCAGCGACCAGGACCTGCTTGATCTGCAGGTCTGGTTCTTCCTGGCCTGGACCGGCGAGGCCGCTCGGCAGCGCTATCCGGTCTTTGCCGAACTGATCGCCAAGGGTAAAGGTTTTACCGCGGCGGATAAACAGCAACTCTTTGGAACACAGAGAGAGCTGCTGCAGGCCATAATTCCGCTTTACAAGCGCCTGCATGAAGAAGGGCGCATTGAGCTGTCGGTGACCCCCTATTACCATCCGATCCTGCCGCTTTTGTGCGATATCCGCCTGGCGCAGACCGCCATGCCGCGCGTGAACCTGCCGTCAGCCGGTTTCCGGCATCCCGAGGACGCCCGCGCCCAGATCCGCCGCGGGGTGGAATATTTCCGGGAGATATTCGGTTTTTCACCCAAAGGGATGTGGCCCTCGGAGGGCTCGGTCAGCAACGAGACCCTTGCCATCATTGCCGAATGCGGGCTTTCGTGGATTGCCACCGATGAGGAGATCCTGGCGAAAACCCTGGACGGTGGCCTTGGAGATCATAAGGAACGGCTGTATCGTCCCTGGCGCTTCAGCTGTCCGCAGGGCGAGCTCGGTACCTTCTTCCGCGACCACCAGCTTTCGGATCTGGTCGGATTCACTTACTCCCAGTGGGATGCCGGCCGGGCGGTGAACGACCTGTGCGGTCGCCTGCATGCGATAAAAAGTCGTGTCGGCGGGGCTGGTCGGGTGGTGCCGATCATCCTGGATGGGGAAAACGCCTGGGAATACTATCCCGACAATGCCTATGACTTCCTGCAGGGGATGTACCGCGGCATTGCCGATTCGCCCCAGCTGAACCTGACCACCTGCTCGGACGTGCTGGCCCATACCCGTTTCGACGGCCGGCTGCACAGCATTTATCCCGGTTCGTGGATCAACGGCAACTACGGCATCTGGATCGGACACCCCGAGGAAAACCTGGCCTGGGACCTGGTCGCCATGGCCAGGGCAACGGCCGTGGCCGCCAGTCCATCCGTGGCAGCGGCGCTGGAAAGCGGCCGCCCCTCCGCGGAACCCGCTGCAGAGCTGATCTGCCGGTCCCTGTATGCCGCCGAAGGGAGTGACTGGTTCTGGTGGTACGGCGATGATCATTTTTCGCCCCACAGCGATCGCTTTGACCGTCTCTTCCGGCAGCATCTGCTGAACGTCTACCGTCTGCTGGGGCAGGACCCGCCCCGCCAGCTGCTGGAACCGATCAAGAAGAAGAACCCGGCCGGGCTGATCCGTGAGCCGGCCGCCTTGATCGAGCCGGATATCAACGGTCGCACCAGCGGTTACTTCGAATGGCTGGCCGCCGGGTTGTACGACCTGACCCGTCAGGGCTCGGCCATGCATTCGTCCGACCGGATGCTGCAGAGCTTCTATTACGGCTACAACCGGACCGCGTTCTTCTTTCGCATAGACGGTATCCAGGAACTTTCCCGCCTGCTCAGGGAGGGCGATGTCCTCAACCTGCATCTGATCTGTGACCGGGAATATCGCCTGTCGATGCAGAAAAACACCGATGAAGGCCTGTTGCAAGTCAAGGAGAACAACGTCTGGGTGCCGACCGGCGGGCGCAGCAGCTGGAAAATCGCAAAAACCTGTGAGGTCAGGGTTCCGCTTGAACCCCTGGCACTGCTCCCCGGAAGCAAGCTGTTCGCCTCGATCACCCTGGTACGGGATAATGAAGAGATCGGGCGCTGGCCGTCTGATGCATCGTTGATGCTGCAGTATGCCGGGGCAGAGATCGAACTGCACAACTGGCTTATTTAATGCCGGGACGCGGGACCGGGGACCGGGGACGGGTAAAGGCATTTGACTTTCCCGGTCCCCAGTCCCTGATCCCAGAATTTTCAGGAGGAATAATGTCAGAATTACGCTGGGATCCGATCAAGCTGAACTGGGTCATCATCGCCACCGAGCGGAGACGCCGGCCGCGTGATTTTATTGTAGAGGACGAAACAGCCGGGACAGCCGCCTGCCCGTTCTGTTACGGTAATGAAGACAAGACCCCGCCGGAGATCTTTGCCATCCGGCCCAGCGGACTGCCCAATGCCGCCAACTGGCGGGTGCGGGTGATACCCAACAAATACCCGGCCCTGCGGGTGGAAGGTGATCTCAACAATCGCGGCTATGGCCTGTATGATGTCATGAACGGTATCGGCGCCCACGAAGTGATCATCGAGACCCCCGACCATAATCGTTCCATGGCCGATCTGACGCCCGCCGAGATCACCGATGTCCTGACCGCCTATCGTACTCGCTATCTGGACCTGCGCAGGGACATCCGTTTTCGTTACATGGTGATTTTCAAAAACCACGGCACCCGGGCCGGGGCAACCCTTTCGCACTCCCACAGCCAGCTGATCGCAGTGCCGCTGCTGCCGCCGATGGCCGCCACCGAACTCAAGGTGGCCCGCACCTATTTCAGCGAAAAAGAACGCTGCATCTTCTGCGATCTGATCGCGTTTGAACTGAGGGAAGGTCAGAGGGTGGTGCGGGATTTTGCGAATTTCGTTACCCTGACACCCTATGCCTCATGCTCTCCCTTTGAAGTGCGTCTGTATCCCAAACGACACAGCCACGACTTTGCCCTGATGAATGATGCCCAGCTGACAGAACTGGCGGTGGCCATGAAGGATATGCTGCTGCGGATAAAAACCGTTCTGAATGATGCCCCCTATAACTTCATCCTGCACACGGCCCCCCCCATGCACCGCCGCGCCGGCAAGCCCAACCACTGGAACTCGCTGGAGTATGACTACCACTGGCACATCGAGCTGGTGCCCCGCCTGACGCAGGTGGCCGGTTTTGAATGGGGCACCGGCTTCTACATCAACCCGACCTCACCCGAGGATGCCGCCCGGTTTCTGCGCGAGGCGGAGCTGTAGCAATGGAGCTGAAAGCAATCCTCGACCAACTCTACGAAACCCGCTCACCGCTGCATCTCGCCAATGACCCGCTCTCCTTCTGTCACCGCTACAGCGACCCGGCTGATCGAGAGGTTGCCGCGGTGATCGCCTCGGCCTTTGCCTACGGCAACATAAAGATCATTCTGCGGACCCTGGAGAGGATCTTCGCGGAACTTGGGCCCTCTCCACGCAGGTATGTGGCGACCTTCAACCCCCGGGAAGCCCTGCGGACATTCAGCGGTTTCAAGCACCGCTTCAACGATGGCCGTGATCTGACGGCGCTCTTGTGGGCCATCCGGTTGATGGTACAGCAGGCCGGCAGCGTCAATGCTTTTTTCCTGCGCTTCCACGACCCCGCAGCACAGGACGTGACCGCAGCGCTGAACGGTTATTCATCCTCGGTTCTGGCCCTTAATTACCGGCCGGTATTCGGAAGTGAGACTGCACCCACCGGCTCCCGTTTTTCGTTTCTTTTTCCGGCTCCGGCCGCCGGCAGTGCCTGCAAGCGTTTATGCATGTTCCTGCGCTGGGTGGTTCGACCGGCCGATGGTATCGACCTGGGAATCTGGCACGGAGTTTCCCCGGCCCAGCTGATAATCCCGGTAGACACCCATATCAGCCGGATCTGTTCCTATCTGGCCTTCACCAGCCGCACAAGCGCCGACTGGCGCATGGCGTGTGACATCACCGGCGCACTGCGCAGCTTTGGCCCGCTGGATCCGGTTAAATATGACTTCTCGCTGGCGCATCTGGGGATATCCGAAGGATGTAACGGAGCCGACCCCCTTCGATGCCTGACCTGCGCCCTCACAAATATCTGTCCGCAAACGGGCTATCTTACGGCATAAGCGGCACTTTAATAATTTGACACCTAATTATCTTTCTGATATAGGACTAATGTTGTTTCAGCCAGTTCCGCTGTTTGATGAACCCAATTCCAATCTTCATCGGGGAGTCGCTGATGATTATCCAGTGTGAACAATGCCAGACAAAGTTCAAGCTTGACGATTCCAAGGTGGCTGACAAAAGCATCAAGGTTCGTTGTGCCAGATGCAAACACGTGTTTTCGGTTGCCAGGACTCAGTCTGTAGCGGAAGACTCTGATTCCTTCTGGCAGGATGAGATTGCGCTGCCGACCGAGGCGGAACAGAAGTTTGAGACCCCGCTTCAAGCGACGGCACTGGATATCGTGCCTGAAACACCGCAGCAGAATATAGCTTCCAAATCATCCGGCTTTCTTGACTCCGATCCCTTCGAAATGCCGGAGTTGCCGGCCGCTTCCCTTTCATCAACCCCTGACAATCACGACGATGGTTTCTCTTTCGACTCAATCGACAGTGCTCCGGCCAATGATCAGCTGGATACACCGGAAGACCACGATGAGATGGATTTCGGCGCGTTTGATTTTGACGATGCGACCGGTGATGCCGACGAGAGCAGTAGTCCCGCGGCTTCGTCACGTGATTTTAGCGATAAAACTGAAAAACAGGCTTCCGTGGCGAGCCCTCCCGCAAAGGAATTCGGAGGGCTGGACTTTTCCGGAGACGACATGTTCGGTGAGCTTGCCAGCACGGGTTCGGATGAGGAAGCACATGAACCCATATCCTTCGATGTAGGGATGGAAGACTTTGCCGACTCCATGGGTGTTGAGGGAGCTTCCTCCGGCCAGAAGATGTCGCTTTCGGCCCAGGAACCGTCAACCGAGAATCCCTTCAGTCTTGATGATATCGATTTTGGTGATGAATTGTCCTCGGTCGCCGTTCAGCAGGTCAGTACCGAAGAGCTTAAACCGAGCCAGGATCTGCTCTTTGCCCCTCTGGTCACAAACGAAACAGAACCCGAACTTCACAAAGCTCAGGCCGCCCCGATAATCGCTCCGGCTGATCAGGAAGAGCTCCCGCCGCTATCAATCGCCTCGCGGCGCAAGGAAAGTCCGCGCATCAGCGGCATGCTTCTGTTGTTGGGTGTATTGATCGCCGGGCTGGTGGTTTTCTACAGTTATTGGGGATATACGACGCTGACTGAAGAGAAGAGTGCAGCAACAACAGCTCCTCAGGAGGCCGGCCGGATCACCCTGCGCTCGGTGGAGGCTTCTTTCGTCAAGAACAAAACACTTGGCAACCTGCTCATCATCAGAGGTGAAGCGGTTAATGAGTACAATAAACCCAGGGCTGCCATTCAGGTTAAAGGTAGTGTATTCGGGGCTGACGGTAAAGAAATAGCCAGTAAGAGCGCATTCTGCGGCAACCCGCTTTCCGAAGAACAGCTGGCAACCATGCCGATGGACAAGATTGAGGCAGCCATGGCCAACCAGTTCGGAGACTCGCTTGCCAACATGGAGGTAGCCGCGGGCGACGCGATACCGTTCGTGGTTGTTATCCCCCAGCCGGCAACAGGGGCAAAAGACTACGGTGTCGAGCCGGTCGGTTCCACGGTGGCTACTGCCAAGGAGAAATAACCTCCCCTGACGTACATTCCAATAAAAAGGCCGCTGACTATCCGTCAGCGGCCTTTTTATTGTCGATCAAGTTGGTCTAGACTATTTCTACCAGCCTGATCTCAAAGGTCAGATCCATACCCGCCAGAGGGTGATTGGCATCCAGTGTTATGGAGGTTTCGCTGACGTCGGTTACCATAACCGGCATGGGTGAGCCATCCTGCATAATGACTTCCAGGTGATCTCCGACTTCCGGCTTCATGTCCGCCGGGATTTCGCTGCGTTCGATCACAGCCACCATCTCTTCGGCACGCTGTCCATAGGCCTCGTCAGCCGCGATCTTGACCGTGACGCTCTGCCCCGGTTCAAGCCCGATGACCGCTGCCTCGAATTTGGGGATCAGCTGGCCCTCTCCGATGATAAACTCCATCGGCCCCCCCGCGTTACTTCCGCAACCGCAATCGTGATCTCCGCAGTCATTTTCGTGGTCGCCGCAGTCGTCACCGCATCCGGCCTCTGTTTCTTCCGATGAATCGAATATGCTGCCGTCATCCAGCGTACCGGTATAGTGAACCCGGACTTTATCGCCGTTTTTTGCCTGTGCCATTGGTGCTTCCTTTCGTGGTGTATTTCAGCCTGCCGACAAATGATTCCGTTGGTATTCAGGTGCGGGCGGAATCCGTACGGGCCGATAAATGGGATAATCAGCAGGGTTAAGTGCCGATGCTGTCTATGATCTGTTGCAGCCTGACGGCGTTGCCGCCGGCAATTCTAATCCGTTTATGACGGGATGTCTCACCCGAGATGATCTCAACCGCCGATTTCGGTACCTTGAACAGCTCGGCCAGAAACTCGCGGCAAAGCTTGTTGGCGGCTCCATCCACCGGCGGCGAGGTGAGCCGAACCTTCAGTGCATCTCCATGGATGCCGCAGACCTCGTTTTTTGATGCCCGGGGCTGAATATGGAGAGTGAGAATAATTCCATCCCCGGTGATGGTACAGGGGAGCTGGTCAGACCGGCTCATTGCCGGTAAGCTGACGGGCAAAACTGTCCAGCAGGGCCTTCAAGCTCATTTCAAACTGGATCTTCTGGCGGCGGACCTCTTCGATGCGGGCCTTGAGCTCTCCCAGCTGCCGCTCGGAATCAGCTACGATCCGCTCGGCCTTGAGCTCGGCCTCGGAGACGATCAGATCAGCCTCCTTGCGGGCATTTGTCTTCATTTCCTCGGTAATCCGCTGGGCGCCCAGCAAGACCTCGCGGAGCTCTTTTTCCTGCTCGGCGATATCAAGCATTTCGCGACTCTGACGGGCCTGCTGTTCCTTCAGCTCATTGTTTTCCCTGATGAGATTTTCCATCTCGGCGGCCACACTCTGCAGGAAGGAATCGACATCCTCCTGGTCGAGACCGCCAAACATCTTGCCTTTAAACTGCTGTTGCTGAATATCAATCGGGGTTATCTTCATCGCGTTCTTACCTCACATGGTCTGAAACATGCCTGTGGGCTTCGTTACCACAGTGCATACCTGATAATGGCCGACTGAATAAGATGGATACCAAAAAACGCCACCAGGGGCGACAGGTCCAACATGCCGGTATCGGGCATGAACTGCCGGATCTTGCTCAGGAGCGGTTCGGTGATGCTGCGGATAAAGCGTACAATCGGGTTATAGGGGTCGGCATTCACCCATGAAATAATCACACTTCCCAGCAGTATGTATTTATAGATGCTGAGCAGTTCGAACAGAATCTTTGCCACGATATACATCGAACTGCTCCCTTGCCAAATACTTAAATGTGAAATATGCATTAAAGCGGGAACAATGTCAAAGCAGAATGACAGGACACTTGCCATAACACGGTTGTTCTGGTATAGATGTATTAAATAAGGCGGCATTGTGCCGCCTTATTTTTTATTTTGAGCGGTGCGTTCGCAGGTAATCATAAATTTACGGCTATTGAATAGTAACCAGTCAAAGAAGCTGATACATTTCAACCGGTATATGCCATATACACACAAAGGAGATCAAACATGTCACAAGACTTTATCGTAGCAGACCTTGGCCTGGCGGATTGGGGCCGCAAGGAGATCCGCATTGCCGAAACCGAGATGCCGGGCCTGATGGCCATCCGCGAGGAATTTGCGGCCAGTCAGTCGCTCAAGGGCGCACGTATTACCGGTTCGCTGCACATGACCATCCAGACCGCCGTGCTGATCGAGACCCTGACCGCCCTGGGCGCTGAAGTACGCTGGGCCTCCTGCAATATCTTTTCGACCCAGGACCATGCAGCCGCAGCCATTGCCGCAACCGGTGTTCCGGTCTTCGCCGTCAAGGGCGAAACCCTGGAGCAGTACTGGGACTACACCCACCGCATCTTTGAATGGACCGACGGCGGTTTCTCCAACATGATCCTGGATGACGGCGGCGATGCTACGCTGCTGCTGCACCTGGGCGCCAAGGCTGAAAAGGACCTCTCCGTTCTGGCCAACCCCGGCTCCGAAGAAGAGACGATCCTGTTCGCTGCCATCAAGGCCAAGCTGGCAGTCGATCAGACCTGGTACTCCACCCGCCTGGTAGAGATCAAGGGCGTGACCGAAGAGACCACTACCGGTGTCCATCGCCTGTATCAGATGCACGAGCGTGGTGATCTGAAATTTCCGGCCATCAACGTCAACGACTCGGTTACCAAGTCCAAGTTCGATAACCTGTACGGCTGCCGCGAGTCGCTGGTGGATGGCATCAAGCGCGCCACCGATGTGATGATCGCCGGCAAAGTGGCCCTGATCTGCGGCTACGGCGACGTGGGCAAGGGCTCTGCCCAGGCCATGCGCGCCCTGTCAGCCCAAGTCTGGGTGACCGAGGTCGATCCGATCTGCGCCCTGCAGGCCGCCATGGAAGGCTACCGCGTCGTAACCATGGAGTATGCTGCCGACAAGGCCGATATCTTCGTGACCTGCACCGGCAACTACCATGTCATCACCCACGATCACATGGCACAGATGAAGGATCAGGCCATCGTCTGCAACATCGGCCACTTCGACAACGAGATCGAAGTCGCCGCCCTGGAGAAATACCAGTGGGAGGAGATCAAGCCCCAGGTGGATCACGTCATCTTCCCGGACGGCAAACGCATCATCCTGCTGGCCAAAGGACGCCTGGTCAATCTGGGCTGCGGTACCGGCCACCCCAGCTACGTCATGTCCTCCTCCTTCGCCAACCAGACCATCGCCCAGATCGAGCTGTTTACCCGCAACTCGGACTACCCGGTCGGTGTCTACGTTCTGCCCAAGCATCTGGATGAGAAGGTGGCACGTCTGCAGCTGAAAAAACTCAACGCCCAGTTGAGTGAACTGACCAAGGAACAGGCCGATTATATCGGTGTGCCGCTGGAAGGGCCCTACAAGGCTGAGCATTACCGCTACTGATTTCTATAACTACTCATGTTGATTGACAAAACGCCCCGCCGGAGTACCGGCGGGGCGTTTTGCTGTTGTATTTACATCCAAAATTTTTGGTGGAGCTGAAGAGAGTTCGAGCTCTCGACCTATGAGTTGTGAACGCATAATATCATTTGGATAAGCCCCGCCTATGGTAGTGAATGCATATGATAACAGTGTCCTGATCCTGCTTTATGACCGCTCTCACCACCATGCTGGTTTGACAGCCGATAATCGTCTGATAAGATTGTAACATTGGAATGAGATGTTACCTGATCGTCATTTTCTCATGAATCTGGTTCTGGTGGCTGCGCTGGCGCAGGTGGGAAGTGCCGCTGGACAAATGGCCGCTTCGTGCGCTCCTCTTTGCCACCTTGTTCGGTATGATTGTCCTGGAAAGCCGGCACGTCACGGATTTGGCCGCCAGCCCATGACCGTCCGTGGTCCGGTAACCGAGATACTTTGCTGGGTCCGGAAATGGAATAAACAGGAGGCGACAATTATGGCGAAGAAAACGGTTGCAAATCTGCTCGTTGACACTCTGGTGGCAGCTGGAGTGAAGAGGGTCTACGGGTTGGCTGGAGACTCCCTCAATGGCATTACCGAATCGATCCGCACACGGGATGACATCCAGTGGATTCCCGTGAGACACGAAGAAACCGCCGCCTTCGCGGCGGGAGCCGAAGCTCATCTGACCGGTAATCTGGCGGTGTGTGCCGGGAGTTGCGGACCGGGCAACCTGCATCTGATCAACGGACTCTACGACTGCCATCGCAGTCGTGTCCCGGTGCTGGCGATTGCGGCCCAGATTCCAAGCAATGAGATCGGAAGCGGATATTTTCAGGAAACCCACCCGGAACATCTCTTCGCCCAGTGCAGTCATTTCTGTGAAATGATATCCCATTCCGATCAGATGCCCCGTATCCTGGAAATTGCCATCCAGACCGCTGTCTCGCGGCGCGGTGTTGCGGTGATTGCCCTGCCGGGAGACATCGGCTTGCGCGATGCCGTCGATCAACAGCCGCGTCTGCACTTCCCGGAGCCGAGGCCGGGCCTGTGTCCTTCCGATAGCGAACTTGCAGCACTGGCGAAGATACTCAATACGGCGAAGAAGATAACCATCTTTGGCGGAGCGGGCTGCGCCGAAGCCCACACGGAGCTGATCGAACTCGCAGGCAGGCTGAAAGCGCCGATCGTGCATGCGATGCGCGGGAAGGAATTCATCGAGTACGACAATCCGTTCGACGTCGGCATGACGGGTCTGTTGGGAATTTCTTCCGGTTACCAGGCGGTGATGTACTGCGAAGTCCTGCTGATGATTGGAACGGACTTTCCATACCGGCAGTTCTTTCCCAAGAATGCCACCATCGTGCAGATTGACATCCGCGGTGAACAGCTCGGCCGGCGCACAAAGGTCGATTACGGCTTTGTGGGCGATACGAAGACGACTCTTCGCGCCCTCCTGCCGAAGCTGGTTGACGACAAGGACGATGCGCATTTGAAGGCATCGCTCGAACACTATCATACGGCCAGGAAAAGCCTCGATGAGCTCGCGACCGGGAATCAGCGCGAAAAGCACATCCACCCGCAGTACGTTGCCAGGGTGCTCGACGAGCTTGCAGCAAAGGATGCCATCTTCACGTGCGACGTGGGCACCCCGACGATCTGGGCGGCGCGTTACCTGACCATGAACGGCACACGACGGTTACTTGGCTCCTTCATTCACGGGTCCATGGCCGGCGCCCTTCCGCAGGCCATTGGAGCGCAGGTCAGCCATCCCGGTCGTCAGGTCATTTCATTGTCAGGAGACGGCGGGCTCGCGATGCTCATGGGCGATCTTCTCTCGCTGCGGCAATTGCAGTCGCCGGTCAAGGTGATTGTCTTCAAGAACAACGCCCTGGCATTCGTCGAACTGGAAATGAAGGCAGCCGGTATCCCGGAGTTCGCCACAGACCTGCATAACCCGGATTTTGCAAAGATGGCCGAGGCCGCCGGTTTACTGGGGCTGACTGCTGAAACGCCGGATCAGGTTCGACCGATGATTATACAGGCACTCAAGCATGATGGACCGGCTCTGGTTGAAGTCCTCGTCAGCAGGCAGGAACTCATGATGCCTCCGACGGTCAGCCTCGATCAGGTGGCCGGCTTCAGCCTCTTTATGCTCAAAGCGCTTCTCAGCGGGCACGGTGACGAAATCGTCGATCTGGCCGAGATCAATCTTTTCCGTTAGTGGTAAGAATCGACTCTATCCGGGTCAACAACTCAAAAGGAGACCTGATTCGTTCTAATTCGCGGCTAAAAAATTGTCATCCCCGAATGTCTTTATCGGGGATCCAGATTTCAAGGAGTTAAAAGACTGGATTCCCGATTACTACCTCGGGAATGACAGATAAGGAAATCAAGCCGCGAATTAAAACGAATCAGGAAATTTCATGTGAACCGGCATGCAATAATGACCTACTTCTTAACCAAATCGGCGGCCAAAGTGACCCACCTTCCATCCTTAATATACCAATATTAAGATAAGGGGTGGGTCAAACTGGACGCCGATGCGGTGTCATACCTCGAAACCGATCTACTCCGTTGGTGTTGTTCCGACTAGTTAAGAGTATATAGCTGTTCCAACCCTCGCTTGAATCACTCGTCTTACTTCACAATAATATTCTTGACCCTAAGACTGCCTGATCTGACCGTGACAGGTCCGTTGAGGGTGGAGGAGTGCCCGCTATTGTCACTGTAGTTATTGTTGAAGCCACCTATGAGTGTTAGATCAACATTCCGATCAAATGCAAAGGCTGTGAAATCTTGCTGCTGAAGAAGAAGTGTTGTTTTTGATCCCAAAGCAATATCCAGATAGGCAGAAATGAGAGTGGTGTAGTCTTTCTGGTTACCGAGACTGTGGATCACGTTGGGAGTGATAAAGGTAGCGGTCACGTTCTTATTGGCATCCATGGTGATGTTGCAGGTTTGGCTGATACCGCTACACGCGCCGCCCCATGTTGGAAAGGGTGAAGTTGCCGAGAGGACAACTGAGGTATTATAGACAAATGAAGTGCTGCAGCCGTTACCGGTACCGATGCATGAGATGGCGCCAACATTTTGCGGAATACTTGTAATCGTCCCCTGGCCGATAACAGTGACGGTTAGGGTCTGTGGACCTGCGTCAATATTTATGTTGTGGGTTACTTGGTTGGCAGCGTTGAAGTTGCTGTCGCCGGACTGGTTTGCAGCTATGGTGCACGTGCCGGGGGTCTTTCCCGTAACAGTAGTGTCGATGACGGTGCAGACGCTGGGAGTTGTTGATGTAAATGTTACCGTAAGACCGGAGGTTGCCGTGGCGGATGCGATAGTGGTGCCGCCAACCGTCAGTGATGCCGGATTGAAGCTGATACTGGCAATACTCTGGTTGGCCTTGCCGGCTATGGTCAGGGTACCGGCATCGTAGCTGATGGTGTAGTTGGCTGCGCTGCCGCTGCCAAATACGGCCGTGCTTGGTGTGATGGTGTGGGTTGTGCCGACATTGGCGGTCGCGGTTGCAGTAGCCGCGTAGGTGTAGGTCAGACCGGAGATCGTGTTGCCATTCACTAGGGCCGGAGCGGTAAAGCCGGGATTGGTCGGATTGGCCGCGCCGTAAGCCCGGCTGGCGTTACTGGCAGTTATGGTAAGTGCCTTGGGTGAAACCACTATCGTCTTCGTAACATCAGTAGCGGCTGCGTAGTTACCGTTACCTCCCTGGGTCGCCTTGACGGAAATAGTGCCTGCGCCGGTGATGGTCAGTGTGCTGCCGTTCAGTGTTGCCGGGCCGCTAACAACGGCAAAGCTGACCGGAAGGCCGGATGTGGCACTTGCGCTCAGTGTTATGGCAGCATCGCCGTAGGTGGCTGTAGCCGGCGGGGTGAAACCAGTAATAGCCTGGGTGTTGGCGCTGAAGCTGCCGGTAACGATCTGGTTGGAGGTGACGCCGCTGATGGTATAGCTGTTGTTGCTTACCAGCGGGAACTTGTCAACGCCGTCCACGCTGAAGGTGGCCAGATGGTAGCCGGTGGCCGGGGTGATGGTGCAGACACTGCCGGTGTTGTAGTTGACCGGGCTGGTACAGCTGATGGTGCCGTTAGTGATGGTGCCGGTGACGCTGACGGTGAAGGTGTTGATGGCGAAGGTGGCGCTCACTGTGTGGGTGGCGGTGACGTTGGTGAAGCTGGTGCTGAAGGTTTTCGGATCGCTGATGGTCTGCGATGTTCCGTCCACAGTGACCGTAGCAATGTGGTAACCGGTTGCAGGGGTAACCGCTATTGCTGCCGAGTTGGCGCCGTAGTTTATCGTCTGGCTGGCGCTGATAGTGCCGTTGGTCCCGGCACTGGTGGTGATGGCATAGGTATTGATGGCAAAGCTGCCGGTGACGCTCTGGTTGGCGATGACGTTGGTGATGGTGTGGATGCCCCCGGAAACCAGGGCGAACTTGTCGGCGCCGCCGACGCTGAAGGTGGCCAGATGATAGCCGGTGGCCGGGGTGATGGTGCAGACACTGCCGGTGTTGTAGTTGACCGGGCTGGTGCAACTGATGGTGCCGTTGGTGATGGTGCCGGTGACGCTGACGGTGAAGGTGTCGATGGCAAAGGTGGCGCTCACCGTGTGGGTGGCGGTGACGTTAGTGAAGCTGGTGCTGAAGGTTTTCGGATCAGCGATGGTCTGCGATGCTCCGTCCACGGTGACGGTGGCAATGTGGTAGCCGGTTGCAGGGGTAACCACAACTGCTGTCGAGTTGGCGCCGTAGTTCACGGTCTGGCTGGCGCTGATGGTGCCGTTGGTCCCGGCACTGGTGGTGATGGCAAAGGTGTTGATGGCAAAGCTGCCGGTGACGCTCTGGTTGGCGATGACGTTGGCGATGGTGTAGCTGCTGCCGGAAACCTGGGCAAACATGTCAATGCCATCCACGCTGAACGTCGCCAGATGGTAACCGATGTTCGGTGTGATGGTACAGATGCTGTTAGTGTTGAAATTGACCGGACTGACGCAACTGATAGTGCCATTGGTGACGGTGCCGGTTACGCTGACGGTATACGTATAGTATTTCTCCTTCAGGTAGTTCTCAATCAGGCTGCGTTCCGTGTCGTCGAGCACTCTGTTGTACACGATGACCTCGGCAATTTTCCCGTCGGAATACTCACCATAACTAACACTGCCGCCAAGGTTGAGGGTGCCGGGAGCGGTAATGCCGTTGCTGTTTTCGGCCAGCTTCGTTCCATCCCGGTAGAAACTTGAGGTACTGCCGTCGCCTGTAGCGGTGTAAATAATTGGATCACCCGTATTGGTGGCATTTGGTTGGGATACCCATCCATTTGGATAAAATACATCTTGATAAGAATACATGTACCCTAATACCCAGTTGACACTTGCCGAGCTGATTAAGCGCCCGAGCATGCTGCCGTCCTGTTTTGATACGGTCAGGATAGTGTAGGGATTGCTGATGGCAAGCGGCGCCACGCTATAGCTGTGGCTGCCATCAAACTTCATTACCGCCCGCCCGTTCATTCCGTTTGCCACCACGATGGCTCCGCTCCCGGTAGCGGCATTGCCGTTGCCGGATGCATCACCCCAGGAAGATACGGTTCCGACGCCGGAAGAAACGCATTTGTCGGCCCGCAGCCAGAGTTGCAGCCCGGCGGCGGGGATCTCGGTAACCGGCCCCAGAAAGCTGTAGATTTCGGTCCTGATCGCTTCCTGGTTGCCGGCGTTGTCACGGGAGTAAAACTTGAGAATTGTATCGCCGGATATGCTGATTGGTACGGAGTAGCTGATGCGTGTCCCGCTGGTGGCAGGATCGGAGCCGTCGGTCGTGTAGTAAATGGTGGCCGGTTCACTGCTGGCCAGGGTGGCGGTCTGGGGTGAACTATAGCATCCGCCCGGAGTGGTTAAGGTCGTTAGCGGGACAACGGTATAACTCTCGGTGTTTACCGCCTCAACATTGCCGCTCAGATCTCGGGCGTAGTACTTGATGGTTGTGGCGGTGGCGATGCCCAGCGGAGAGCTGTAGGTCTGCACCGTGCCGCTGGTGGTCGGATCTGAGCCATCGGTGGTGTAGTAGATGGTGGCAGGCTCGCTGGCGGTAAGGGTAACGGTCTGGGCGGCGTGATAATTCCCGCCGGCGGGCGCAGCATTGCTGATCGGCGCCGTGGTGTCGATGTAGGTGGCCGTCGCTGTATGAGGGACATCCATAGTGAGGTAGCAATACCATCCCTGACCGGCGCAGTCTCCCGTCCAGCCGGAGAAGGACGTGCCGGTGGCCGGGTTGGGGTCAAGCCTTACCGGGGTGAAGGGAACTACTGCAGCGTTGCATGTGCCAGTGGTACAGGTGATGACATCCGGGTAACTGGTCACGCTGCCATGGCCGTTGCCGCTGATGGTGATCCCGAGGTTGCTCAGGCTGTTCCGGCCGTCCAGGTTGAATGTGAATGGGAGCGCTCCGCCGCTGGTATTTTCCACCACCAGATAGTAGGCATAGCCCGGTTGCCAGGGATAACCGCTCAGGCTCTGGTTGAGGGAGGAATCTGCATAGCCACTGGAATTCCAATGTGCTGACGAGTCCTTCGGCGGAACCGTCCCCTGCGCCAGATAAAGCATTATGCCAGCGTCATGGGTTGACGTATGGTGCCAGAGCAGGGCATCGGCCGGGACGTCGATGCGGTACAGCCTCTGTTCGCCGGCGGCCAGGGTGGTGGAGAGCGTGCCGTTGGCAAAGGGGATGATCCCGTCGAGCTTCAGCCGTTCCGCTCCAACGCCGGACGAAAGGTCGAAGGTGGCATCGGTCTTGGCATAAACGCCGATATAGTAGGTAGCGCCGGGGCGCAGCGGCGGGGTCGGGATGGTCGTAGTGCCGGGTGTTTCGATGGTGATATAGGGATTCGGATTCAGGTAACTATTGTCACCAGCCCAGTTCATAAAACCGGGCAGAGACGTCTGGTTACCATCAGCACCCATGCCCGGCGGGATGGTGTCGCGGATGATGATACCGACATCACCCACCTGCTGTGTCATGGTCAGGTTCCAGGCGGTGGGGGTGCTGCTGGCCAGGGTGGTGGATGACTGCGGAATCGTCACTCGATAATAGCGCATGTCACCGGCAGCCAGTGTCTGGCCGGTCTTGCTGCCGGCGGATAGGTCAAGATCCTGGAAATAGCCGCTACTGTCCAGCGGGCCGTTGGTGTCACGCACATTGCCCGCTGCCACCTTGAGGCGGTAGCGGATGTTGGAATTGACCGCCTTGATGCCGAGCCACCAGTCGCCCGGCGCCAGCTGTAGCTCGCTACGGCGGTCCAGCGGCACCCAGTTGCCATACATGGTGCCGGTCAGAGTCTGGATACGGTCGTAGGCAAGGGGGGGTGAATCATAATAGTTGTAATTTGGGTCGGTGGCGTCACTGCGGTGATAGGGCGATGGTACTCCCCCCTTGCGAATATACAGTTCCGGCTTGCCGCTCAAGGCCTCCACCACGGTCTTGAGGATGCCGCCATTGGCGTCGGGGATGGTAATGCGGAAGAAATGCCAGTCGTCCTGGCCGAGGTCGGTCCCCTGGTCGCCGGTGGATGGGTTGATGATCGGGTTACCTAGATGGTCAATTCCGGAATCGCCAATATAGGGAGGAGTCAATCCCGCAGGATATTGGAAAGCTGCACCGGAAGAATCCAGGTTGTTCCTGTCCGGCATCGTCCAGCTACGGCGGTTCCTGGCCGGATCAGCCGAAATGATCTCGCTGGTGATGGTGTAATCGGTGATGCCGATCCCCTGTACCGCGATATACCAGATGCCCGGTTCCAGATATGGCGAGGTCAGCACGGCGAACGGCGATGTCACTTCTAGTGTCGGCTGACCAGGGGCTTTGGGAATACCGATCTTGCTGACATACAGTTTGACGGCGCCATTGGTGGCTGCTGTCCCGATCTTCCATCCGGCCAATGGGTAGCCATTGACCGTAGCCGGAATGGTTACCTGATAATATTGAATCTGCTCATCAACAAGCGAACTGCTTGCAGAACCGTTATCGAGTACGAGTGGCTCAGGTGTCTGGACGATCACTTCCAGATCATAGGTGGCATCCGGGTAGGTGGTGATGTAGTTGGTTGGATTGACGAGCGAGGTGCCGGCCACTGCCAGCGTATAATCGCCTGCCACGGGCTGGGGAACGGTAATCAGGGTATCGTTGGACCACGGGGGGCTATACCCTCCTTCATGTGCGGTGTAGTACCCATATGGATTGTATAGGTTGAGAGAAGGGATCATCCCGCTTCCTGCCGCATCCTGATGTAAGGCCATCGTCGGGTTGCCGACCCGGTTCTTGAGTCTGATTTCCATGCTGGTCAGGCCGGCCGGCACCTGGAAGCGATAGACTTTCTGCTGCCCGTACTGCAATGCTTCACTGCTCCAGACAACCGGGGTTCCCACTGCCGCCGGTGTTGAGGTTTTGTCCGCCACCGGCATCTCACCGTGGCTGGTCAGGGTGTAACTGACCCCGCCGCTGCCGATGGTGGCGCCGTCAGGCGGGTTCTGTCCCTCACTGAATACTGCAATGTAGTAGGTGCCGGCCGTGATGGAGGTTTGAGGGCTTTTGGCATATTTGTAGAAAAATTCACGGCCAGACTTCTGGCGACGGACGCCGTTATAATAATAGGTCGAGTCTGAGGCATTGTTGTCGTTGCCAGCTATCATGTTGGGAAGCACACCCTGGCGGATCGCCATCTGGGCCTCGCCCACGGTTGTTTCCAGATTCGTCGACCAGCTTTTTGCTCCGGCCGGAACGGTCACGCGGTAATACGTTGCCTCACGTGGCGCCAGCTCTGTACTACTCTTGATGCTGCCGGTACCGGAAAAGGCCATATCCTGCACCTGGATCGGCCAGGGGATACCGCCGGCGTCAGTTCCGATGCCGATGCCGCGACTTTCCAGGGTGTACGAGAGCGGCGTGGTATCGATGCCGTCTCCCGAAACGCCGACATAGTAGGTGCCGGCTTCCAACGGGCTGCCCAGGCCGGCGATCAGGTAGGAATTCCTATCGCCGGCAGGGCGACCAGTGGGACCTCCAAAGCCGCTACCTTCGTTATATTGCTGGTCTCCAATACCAGGAGCCCATTGCCAGCCTGTCTGCCAATTGTTCAGACGTTCCGGATAACCATTCCACCAGCCGGTATGGATGCTGAAATCAACCGGTAACTGATCGCGACGAACTACCATGCGCGGATTGCCGACCGTCGCCTTCAAACGCAGGTCCCAGCCGAGGAAGTCCGGCTCATAGGTGGCGTTATTGGGATCGGTTGAGGATGGCACTGTGAACTTGAACCACTGCAAGGTAGCGGCAATCTGACCGGTGACGGCGGTGCTGCTCTCATTGACCTGCTTCAATGGCGCAGGTATCTCTCTCGTGGTCAACTGGAACGCACCCATGGCCTGATTGGGGGTGTTAATGCCGATGTACCAGATGTCGGCCTGGTGGCCGGGATGCTGGAGGAAACCGTAATTGCTGGTTGCATCCATGTGGTAAGACTCGCTGAGACCGGCGTTATAGGCGCTGTTGCCGTTGCGGTAGTTCCAGCGAGCCGGGACGGCGTTGCGTCGCAGAGCAATTTCCCTCCCTGCTTGATGGGCTGCATCGAGATCGAGCTGCCACCCCAGGAAACCGAGCTGGGAGTTGATGTCGCTCACCTGGTAGTAGCGCCAGCCGGAACGGGTTGTGTCGTCATTGGTGATCGGTACCGTGTTGTAGGGGTAGGCATAACCAGCCGGTACCGGGTTGGGGTCGCTGGTGTTGATGAACGGTTTCCCGGTGACAACGGGTATATTGTTGGTCAGGGTATAGGAGAAGCTGCCGCTGCCGTAAACCGTGATGTACCAGGCGCCGTCAGT
This sequence comes from Desulfuromonadales bacterium, assembly GCA_016650295.1. Lineage (GTDB taxonomy): Bacteria > Desulfobacterota > Desulfuromonadia > Geobacterales > Pseudopelobacteraceae > CAIPTY01. The sequence continues at coordinate 93,788 of JAENWA010000098.1, forward strand.
GAGTGTGGGAGGCACTTACGTGATGCTCTCGGTCACTCCAGCCGGGGCCTCGGAAAGGGCGCTGTTTGTCCAGCGGTTGGGGATATCGCCGCTACGGATATACAGCTCCGGATTCTGTCCGGCCAAGCCGGGAGTGAGGTTGATCTGCCAGGCGATCTGGTCGATCGGCACATCGACCCGGCAGGTGGTGTAGCCGTAGCCGCTGATGGTGTTGGTTGTACTGCCGGCAAAGCTTAAGGTAGTTACCTGCTGTTTTCGGGAATCCAGGGTGATGCTGCTGCCTGGGGCGCCGGTAACACCGATGAAATAGACGGCATTGGTCAGGTAGGGGGGGACCAGCAGCATCTGGCCGACCTCGAACTGTTCGGCCTGATCGGTCCAGGCAGTTTTGACCGGAGCCGTGGACTGCTTGACCCAGAGGGTCTGGTTGCCGCCATTCAACCATAAACGCCAGGCCCGGATGGTGGCGTCCACGCTGGTCTTGTAGTAATAAGTCCCCTCCGGCCCGATGGTGGCTGCCGGGATGCTACTGGTATCGCCGACCGTGCCGATGTCCTGAGCATAAATGTCGCCGCTGAAGATGTTCCAGGAGGAAGATGCTCCGCTGGCATGAACGCGGATATACCAGCTCTGGTTGTTGCTGTACTGGCTGGCAGCCAGGATGAGACCGTCCGAACCACTGCCGGTTGATTGGTAGGTGGTATCGCCTAATGGGATGGAACCCTGCTGGAGATAGAAGTCGGCCTCACCGCCGAGAACGTTCAGCACGGTGCGCCACGCGCCGGTTGCCGGGGTCTGGCTGGTAATGCGGAAAAAGTAGTCGCCGGCGCCCGGCGCCGGCTGACTGATCGTGCTGGTGCCGCCTGGAGTGCTGCCGTTGTCCCAGGTGAGGTCCTGAACATAGAGGTCGCCGGAAGTAAGCTGCCAGGATGCACCGGGAGCGGCATGGACACGGATATACCACTCCTGACCGTCCAGGGAATCGTCGGCATTGAGGTAGATTATATCTGAACCGGCATTAACTGAGCTGTAGCTGCCGCCGGTTTCCGGCGCAGAACCCTGCTGGAGGTAGAGATCAGCCTCGCCACTGTTGACCTTGAGGACGTTGCGCCAGGCTGGGTGAAGCGGTGACTGACCGGTTATTTTGAAAAGGTAGTCACCCCCTGCCGTATCCGGCTGGGTGATGATGCTGGTCCCACTAAGGGTGGCGCCATTGTCCCAGGCCAGTGCACGCAGGAAGGTTGGATCAGGGGTATAGCTGTAGGTCAGGTCGTCGTTGGCATAGATCCGCACATGGTAGCTGCCGCCGTCGGCAAGGGACGCTGCAGGCACGAGCAGTGTGTGGAGGGTCTGTCCGGTGCTGGCAGCCACTTGGCTGCCTTCGTCATGGTTGGTCCCTGTGTAAAGGTAAAAGTCACTGGAGGCGGTGCTGGAGAGCACCAGGCGCATCCCGGTCTGGGGAGTGGGCAGGGTGATGTCGTAATAGTAATACTCGCCGTTGCTGAGGCTGCCGGTCTGGGTTTCTGCGAAGGCTGATGTAACGGCTACGAACAGGAGGAGAGCAAACAGGAAAGACGTCACAGTGAGACGGCGTGATAACATGACAACCTCCAGGAGATAAGTTCGGTAAACGGCTAGATGTTGCATGGTTATGTAATTTTTGCATTGTTTACAAAAAATGTTTTATTTGCAAGTTTTATTTGAATAAATTACAAAACAACTTCCTGATTCGTTCTAATTAGCGGCTAAAAAATTGTCATCCCCGAATGTCTTTATACGGGGATCCAGATTTCAAGGAGTTAAAAGACTGGATTCCCGATTACTACCTCGGGAATGACAGACAAGGAAATCAAGCCGCGAATTAGAACGAATCAGGAAAGGAGATCATATGAAACGAAAAGCTTCGGCAGAATGGAAAGGCAGCCTCAAGGACGGGAACGGCAGTGTTTCCACGGAAAGCGGTGTGCTGACCCAGGACCAGCATAGATAGTTCAAAGCATATTGATGACGTAATCCCCTTCGCCTATTAGGAGCCTGTCGGACTTAGGGTAAATCTACTGCAAATCCGTCTGAACGGTCCATATTTCACCGCTTTCTTGGTCAATAGAACAACTATTGACCTGCAAAATCGGCAAAATCTGTCCTCGCCCAGTCGAATTTTCGCTACGATTTCCTAAGTCCGACAGACTCCTGGGTGACATCAACTCCAATTGCCCAACCGGGTTCACAACTTCCTGGCGTAAATGGATTATTATTTATGAACGTATCAATATCTTTATTCTTGAAACGCCCCAAAAAACGTACTTCCGGTTCTAAAAGAATGTCCAGTTTTTCCCGTACCCGGGTCTGAATCAAGAGGCTGAGAGATGCAACATCCGACCCGGTTGCGTGCGGATATCCACAGATCGCAAGGATATGGCGGGGGCTTAGTCCGACATTTCCCCAACGATCTCCATTCATAAATCCACAGGCGCGAATCGCAAGTGCTGCGGGAAAACGCGTTGAGTTAGCGTCGGGTTTGTACCAGGAAAAGAGACTTTCAGCGAACCCGTGTCCCCTGACAAGACTCGCCAGGCGAAGTGCGGTCTCCGTTTTCATGACCGGGTTAAGAAAAAAGCTTCCGGCGCTGGGAATCCAGTTGTCTCTCCCGACGACCATGCCTTTGCTCTCCCTGACTTCAAGCACCGTAGCCCTGCGCGCTCTAATGTCATCAAATGCCCGTCCGCGCTCAGTATGCAGCTTCAAGATATCCTTGTACACGATGGAGTCTAATGGACCTGTATCATTGAATTCCATAGATACATTCAGAATGACAAATCTTGACGAGTAGTTTGCTGATTCCTTGAGTGAACTGGACCGATAGGAGAATTTAAGAAATTCGGCATCCAAATCAACAATCGAGCAGTCTTGAAGATCAAACGCGCGTGCTGACAAGAATCGATCAGAGAACCGTTGCCCATATGCAGCGATATTCTGTACAACAGCCGCCCCCACAGTTCCGGGTATCCCGGAAAGAAGTTCCAGCCCTGGAATGCCCTGTTCACACAATACATCAACCAGATAGTCAAATCGGCAACTCCCGGCAACGTGGACCAAAATGGAGTTTTTGCTCTTCGAAATATCAATAACAGAGCCATCTCTATAAAGTATGAGAGGGGTGTCCAGCACCTCACCAAGCAGCGTGTTCGAAAGTTCGCCTGCAACGTTGACGTTAGATCTACTAGTGGCGTCAAGGCTTAACAGGTAATCACTCAGTTCTTCAGGATCGCTTATTACACGGATATCTGAACAACGAGAACCCAGACCCAGTGTGTTAAATAACTCGATTTTCGAAGATGACAGATAACGCATTTAGACAATTTCCTTGCGCGCAACGTGTGCAGGCCCTTCTTTTTCTCCACTGTCTCGCATGGTTAAAACGCTCACTCAGGCTGGCGGTGTCTATGTGCCAGCATTTTCTTACGTTATCTTTACCGCATTACTATTGGGTTGGAAGCCCCTGCAAATGGCTGTGAATTCATCAGGCTTTTTAAATAACGTTTACGGGTTGATAGATTTATCCCGGCGTACACCATGCAGCCGAACAGGGTTCGCTTCCAGGGGCTCATGCCGAAGAATCGTTTTGTCATTGCGCCGAACGTATAGGCCTGCCTGTTCAAGCGGGCAAAACCGTTAATGAGTTCGTCGGCCGTCATGCCGTGGGGCTGATAAAGGAGTGTATCCGGAGGATATCCATGGAGCCACCAGTCATGCGAAAACAACCGGTCTTCGCTTATGAGACGCTTGTATAAACGTGTCCCGGGATAGGGAGTCAGAATCCTGAGTTGGACACAATCCATATGGCTCTTCATTATAAACTCGAGGGTCTGATCGAACACATCCTTGTTTTCGAAATCAAAGCCAAAAACAAAGCAGCCCAGAATACCAAAACCTTCGTTATGGAATCGATGCATGGCCTCGTAGTACCCGACCTTCAGGTTCCTGATTTTACTCACTTCATCCTGTGTGTCTTTCTGTACCGATTCGAATCCGACCAACAGCCCCAGGCATCCCGCACGTTTCATCAATCCCAGCAGCTCCGGGTCCTCGGCTAATGAAACGGTGCCTTGTGCCAGCCAGCGCTTCCCAAGTGGTATCATTTCCGTAAAGAGTTTTTTTGCTGAATCCCGGTTCAACGCAAGTGCATCATCGACGAAGAAGAGGTGCGGTGAATCAATAGACTCTATCTCGGCAATCACCTCCTGAACCGGCCTGACTCGATACTGAGACCCCAATGACTGGCCAATGCAGCAGAATTCGCAATCGTAGGGACACCCGCGGGAGGTCTCAACGCCGATCGGCATAGGAACACGACCCTGATAGTGGCTGCCGGACAAAAGATCCCGTCGTGGCATCGGAAGACCTTCGAGAGCGGTAGTCTTGTCGGCCCGATATATTCTCTGCATCTGACCCGAGGCGGCATCCGATACAAGTTGCGGCCAGACTCCCTCCGCTTCTCCCACGACAACCGCATCCGCATGCTCCAGGGCTTCGTCAGGCACTATGGTGGGGTGTATCCCCCCCATCACTACTTTCACACCCTTTTTTCGATAGGCGTCACCAATCTCGTAGGCTCTCAGCGCATATTCGGTCAAGACGGTGATACCCACCAAATCCACATCCTGATTGATGTCATCGGTCTCAACGGCTTCCTCGACGATCGTAATCGTATGGCCGGGCGGGGTAAGCGCCGCCAGTAGAGGAAGATTTACCCTCTGCAGTTTAAAGGGGGTGGATAATGCGTCTTCACGATGCGGACTTGGTGCGATAAGTTTGATTTTCATAGGTAATCCTTGGCATTGTTGCCGACAGGTCTGGAAACGCCCCACCCATCACCCGGTGGTGTAGGTATACTCGTCACCTCATAATCGCCGGATCCATGAAGAGAGCCGCTCATATAATAACGCTCACTGTTGTCCTCGGCTGTCAAAGCGAAAATCGATTTTTCGTATGGACGGACTCTCAAAGGCATCGGTACATCCATCAGGTCGAGAAGGGTCGCGAAGTTGTTAAGATGGGAAACCTTGATGTCAGGGGTGATGCCGTCTATGAGCCCTTTCTTGCCGTACCACTCACTCGCTATGAAAAAACCGGGCACATCAACGATCTCCTGGTCAGTCTTCATATGGGTGTAGACCTGCCCATGCTCGGCCAGGGTCTGGCCATGATCCGAGGTATACAGAATGGCGTAGTTCTGGTTGGTTGTTTCGGAAACAAGCACTCTGAAAAACTCGTCCACCTGGTAGCGGATCCCGTTGTCATAGGTATTGACGAGCTTTTCACGTCCTGTCGCGCCGGGGTCAATGGATTGCGAAAATTTCATAACCGGCTTCCAGATCGTGGAGGCCACATCATCCGGATAGTTATTGCGATAGTGGAAATGGAGCCCCTTCTTGTTGACGACAATAAAACAGCCGCTTTTTTCATTCAGAATAGTGCTGAGATAACGGGCTACCCCTACATCCTTGGTTGTATCAAGATCGATATTGAGCTCGTCGAATGACGATTCGTTCATCCATCGGTCCAGGGATCTCACGGGACCATCCCCGGCCGCTTTCTTGAGCGAAGCAAGGTAGACGCGATTGATGTCGATGTAGATAGTCTCGTAACCCATTTTTTTTGCATAATCAAAAATGGTCGGGTTCTTGTCGGTTCGATAGGCTGTGTCGGGAAATTCGTTGTGACCGGTAATAAGATAGGCATTACTGATGTGGGTAAAGGAACTGGCGGCAGCGCAAATGCCGGGATTCTTGAGGAGGCCCCGGGCTTCGAGGGATTGAAGGAACGGTGTGGTGTCACGCGGATAGCCATTCAGGCTGAGATTACTGCCGCGAACCGACTCATCGATGACATAGATGATGCTGTCGAGAGGCCGTTGAGTAACGTGAAATGCAGGCAGCTCATCGCGAGGTCCATGATACGCGCGGCGGCTTTCAAACCTGCAGTGAAGTATTGCACGCAGGAAAGAGGTCAGGGGATTCAGGTGATAGCTGCGCTCCGCTACGTGGTGGAAGAGTATGTAATTGGACACGAGCAGGTAGAGGGCCGGCACTATGCTGAGGGCGATCGTCATTGCGATGCCGGATACCGGAGGTGCGAGCATCAGTACGGAAAGAATCAGCACGTAGGGGAGAGCATACACCAGGACGAGCGGCTTGAAGAAGCTCAAGATGGCCTCTATGCGATGGTCCCCGCTGACGGTCACGGCGAGATACAGGTCGGTGCCGGTCATGAACTGGGATAGAGTCCGCCAGTAGGATAATTGGATGATAATAATAAAAGCGGAAAAAATGAGGAGGATTACGCGCAGCGCTCCCGGCAGGAGGGTAATGAGATAGAAGAGTGCTGCCACCTGCAGGAAGACCAGCGTGAAGGTACTCAACAACTTCATGATTCCGGCGAACGAACGTGAATTCAGGAGAGCACGGTAATCGCGGGGTCTCAAAGCGGAATCGATCAGGACCGCGAGTGTCGCCGCGACCAAGGCGGTCATGGCACGGGGACAGGGCGCGTGGGTTATGGCGCTGAGGAGGGACATCGCTGTCACTGGCCCTCTTCCCATTTGGTGGCTATGATCCCGAGTATGAAGACCACGGCAGCAAAGGCACCTATGATCGCCGCAGCGCGCAGTGCAGCCATAGTATCTTCAAAGACCATCGCTGCCCTGAGCCCCTCGTTCACGTAATACAGCGGCAGTGTCTTGGCGATCTTCTGCAGGAAACCCGGCATCAGCTCGATGGGGAAAAAGCTTCCCGAGAGGAACATCATCGGGAAACTGATGGCGTTTGCAGCGGCAGCGGCGCTTTGCGCCTCCTTGGTGAAGCGGGTGAGGATCATCCCGATGCCGACGAACGCGAAGACGTCAAGTGAAATGAACGCAGGGAGCCAGGCATTGATATGCAGGTTGACATCAAACACGGCGTAACTCACCAGCAGCATCAAAGTCGTGGATACGACCGCGATTGTGAACTGGTAGAGGATATCCGACAGTATCCATTCAGTGCGGGTGATGGGCGTCGTGGACAGTTTCCTGATGATCCCTTTCTGTCGCAACTCTGTGTTCATATTCACCGCGCCGAACAGGCTCAAAGTCATCACCGACATGGCGATGATGCCGGGAATGAAGTATTCGATGAACCGGTATTTCCTGATGAGTATCGATTTCGAAACCGGTTTGAGGAACGGCGGAATCCTTGACATCTCCTGGTTTATCCCTGCCAGCACCCCGTTCAGGATATCCATCTTCGTGGACACCGAAGAAGAGCTGGGGTCGTAAACATAGGTGACAGTAGCGGATGCCGTGAAGTCATTGAAAAACTTCCGCCGCAGGAGGGACTTTTCCAGGCCTTTGGGGATAACCAGGACAAGGTTCACCTTGGTGTCCCTGACGTACTGCGCGGTGTCGACGGCGGGGTCGACTCTGGTTATCTTGAATTTTCCGTTGAGTTCGAGGGCTTCGACTGACTCTTTGGATGATTTCGACTGGTCGAGGTCCTGCACGCACAGGTGAAAGTTCATATTGTCCTGGCTCATGAAAATCGTGCCGAACACGAGTATCAGGATGATCGGGAACGCAAGCGTGAAAAACATGGTGGTCTTCTCGCGGTAAACGCTCAGAAGTTTCACGTAAAGATTTGCAAATACGACGCGCAGGTTCATTCCGCCTCCCCCCCCTCGACGTAACCGTCGCGGAGCGCCTCGCCGGTGAGCTTCAGAAAGACCTCCTCCAGGTTGGGTTTCCGGACGTCCAGGCCGCGGTAGAACGACCCGGCATCCTTGATGGCGCTCAGTATCTGTTGTACATCTTCCGTGTGCTCAACCCTGATCCTGATGTTGTTGTGATTGGTATGAACCGGCTCGAAACCTATCCTCCGGACGATTTCAAAGACTTTTTCATCGGCGGACTGCAGCGTGAGTATCTGGGTATCTGCGTTGTTGTGGATGAGTTCCACGGGAGAGCCCATCGCGATGATCTTCCCCCTGGAGATGATTGCGACCATGTCTGCAAGAAGCTCTGCCTCCTCCATGTAGTGCGTGGTCAGCAGCACCGTCTTCCCTGCCTTCTTCAGGCCCTGCAGAACCTGCCACACCTCGTGCCGTGCGCGAGGGTCGAGCCCGGTCGTCGGCTCGTCGAGGAACACGACCTCGGGGTCATTTACAAGAGAAATCGCGATACCGAGGCGCTGTTTCAATCCCCCGGAGAGGTTCTTGTACTGTTCATCGCGCTTGTCCGTAAGGTTCACGAGCCCTATCAGCCCGTCGATATCGGTGTTCCTGCAATGGTAAAGCCGTGAGTAATACTGCAGGGTCTCCCGGACTGTTATCCTGTCGAATGAGGTGAACCCCTGCGGGAGGACACCGATGCGGTGGACGATGTCGTGCTTATATTTCGTAACATCCATTCCAAGCAGGGTCACTTTTCCGGACGTGGGCGTGCGGATCGTGTCTATGATCTCGACGGTTGTGGTCTTGCCGGCGCCGTTCGGACCCAGCAGGGCGAACACCTCGCCTTTACCGACGGTGAACGATATGTCATTGACCGCCAGTAAATCCCCGTAGCTCTTGGTCAGATTCTCAACTTCGATTGCGTATTCGGTTGCTTTGTTCATGAAGCTCCAATTCGTAGTAATTCAGGCTGAAGGTAGAAGGCTGAAGGCTGTCAGGAAAACCTGTTTTTACTTCAGCCTTCAGCCTATCAACCTATCAACCTGAGAAGTCACTTTCGGTACGGCTTGTGCGGCTGGTTGGGAGACGGCGGGCCAAAATCCGAGGCGGCTGAGAAGTTTCCCGGTCATTTTTTTCGGCCAGATAAGAATACGATCAACTACCGGCCGGCGGTGCCTGAATAAAATATAGCTCGGCATAAAGGTCGCGCCCAGGTGCGCCTTGGTCTTTTCCGCGCCCTGGCCCGCGTAATAGAGAGGGATTTTCCGCTCCAGGCAGGTGCGGACATTTTCAATCCAGGACAAGACATACAGGTTATATCTGCGGCCGAGTTCGTAATCCATGCAGAAAAATTTATCCGCCATCGCATCCTGTTTTACAACGAGGAGGTTGAAAGCAATGAGTTCTTCCTGCACAAAATAAAGCGTGTATTCGGCGCCCGGGACCCTCTCACAGATTTTTTCAAAAAACAGACGGCTGTGCACGCCAAGCGCCATGGGGCCGCGTGCCACTGTTTCCAGATAAAGCTCGTAGATCCTGGCCAGAAAAGGAGAGATGGTGCTGCTTCGAACTACCCTGACTTCCGGTGCAATCCTCATTTTCCGGCGCAGGTCTTTTCTCGCGCCCCGTGAAAGCCGGCTCAGGTATTCCTCCAGGCTGTTGAAATCAATCGGCAGCCAGGCGCACGACCGATATTCAACCCGGTTGAATTGATTGAATACTTCATCGGGAAGTGTGCTGAAATGATTAAAGTTGAAAAGCGCCACAATATCGCTTTTACGTTCAACCGCGAGCGTATCCAATGCACCAGAAGCCATCTTGAAGGCCGCATCGAGGGTGCCCTCATCAATGTGAGGATCGATCCCGATTTCACTCCATTCCCCTGCCAGCGACCCCACGCACAACAGCCGGGGATGAAAAACCGAGGGGATCAGGCGGCCGGCCGCTTTCAGCGCTTTCTTGAGCCACCCCTCCACAAAAGCGGACAGATCAAAACGGGTTTCAAACAACGGTAATAAGAATATCGGAATATCATCTTTGAAAACCACAATGCTGCGCAGGTGAAATCCGTCAACACCCGCTTCCTGCAACAGAAAAAGCAGTGGGGCGGCGCTGGAAGGCTCCGGGAAAAGCCGTCCAAGTTCTGCCGCCGACACGCCCTCTACCCCCGGCACGCACCTGCAGGTGAGGTTATTCATGGCTTGTCGGTCTCCGGGTCACAAGGGCGATGGAGAGCCACAACGAGTCATGAGGAAGCGATCGTACCCGGAGAGGTTGGCCTGCAATCAGGGGAAACCGCGCCAGGGACTTCCCTGATAAGCCGACCGGGAAGGTATACCCGCCGCCGCTACACTCTACCAATGGATAGACAGTGATCTGCAGCGGGCCCACGAGATGAAATGCACAGCCCAGAGCCTTGACAGCGGCTTCCTTGATAGTCCAGAGCAGGGCTGAGGCCTCTTCCAATACTCCGCCCGTCAGCTTCAAGGCATGTTCAAGCTCTTCCGGATGGAAGACCCGCTGATAAGGGTAATCACCTTGAAATTCATCGCTCCCCGCCACATCAATGCCGATATCAGACTCATCTCCACAGAGAGCAGCCCAGACTCTTCCTCCACACGTGCTGAATGAGATGGCCGGACCGCGCTCTTCTCCCAACATCAGCCGGGGTCTGCCAAGCAGGCCGCTGAATACCTGAATCGGGTAATCATCCTTGTTGGAGGATGTACTGAGTTTCCAAAGAGGACTTTCCGAGGCCGCAAGGTGATCCCACAGGGTGGAGACGAGGCGCTGTTTGTTCCCTGTCCCGTCAGCCTCACTGCCTTTGAGGGCTTGATTGGCGCATGCCGTGGACGTATAGAAGACGGGTCCCCTTCCATGAACGGGATTCATCGTATGGATGGTTACCCCCGCGCGATTGATTGCCGTAGTCAATCTCATCTTACTCCGCAACCCAGTGCATCCGGATACCATGGATCTGCATGATGGCGCAGCCGTGCTCGTCAATCGCTCGGGCGTCCCAGGTAAGTCCTTCATCGTCCTGCGACCGCAAGCGGGCCTCCAGGGTTATCGGTTCCCCTGCCCGGCATTGCCGCACAAACCGCATCTCACCGATCTCCATGGGAATCATTGATCGCCGCTCCGATGGGTCGATTGCTGCGATGTAGAAGCCGACCACCTGCAGAAGCGCCTCAAAAAGGTAGGGAGAATACTGGTAGCGCACGCCCCGCAGATCTGCAAAATCACGTGTCTCCCGGTATGTGGTTCGGCCACGCACCACACCCGGACCGGCACCGTCCAGGGTATCCATCACGCGATACCTGCCTTCGAGGCCGCTGCGGTCTTTGTACCATTGAAGAACGTGGTCATGATCCATTGGGGGGGTCCGCAACTCTTTCGGCAGGACGGGAAAATCCGGAAGCCCCTCACCGAGATATGCTTCCCCGCCATCAAGGATCACCTGGCCCGTGCAGTGCGTGGTGAAGCGGTCGGTCAGTCTCCCGGCGGGAGAGATCTCCTGGGTTGCGAGAGCGACCTCGCAGACAACCTCCCGAAGGCCGTTGACGATACGGCGGCCGGAGATCCTGGAAGGGCGCGAAATCCCGGGAGGACATAGGATCATGTCCATAAGCCGCACCCGGCGAACGCCGCGCACCTGTAGGTGGGGATACAGGATTCTGGCGGCTTCCATGAATGTCTCCAGAAACATGGCGGCTGAGACGAGGGCATGCTTAATGAACCTGAAAGGCCTGTGATCCGCGATCCAAAGATCCTTTTCCAGGGAGAAGGTTCTGAAGGCCTCCAGTTCTTCCCGGTGGATGTCCAGACGGGAGATCCTCTCGATCAGGGGAAAGTCAGCGAGGCTCAGGGATACTGTGCCGCCATCCAGTTTCCCGATGACTGAAGGCCGGGTCGTATCATCGAGCAGTACCGTCTTCAAGGCCGGCAGCTTCCTCATGAACATCACCCACACGTCGTCGGCCGGGGCTACGAAAAGCTCACGGCAGAAAAGCCCTGCCAGCTCGTTTTCATGGATATACGCTACGCCCTTCAGCTTTAGCAGTTCCCGGAGTTCCGGATCCTCGGCCATGCCGGTTCCCTCGACCGGTGGAAGCATCAAAGCCTTGAATCGGATGCCGACGTTTTTCCGGCGCAGGGTTCCGAGTAATGCAGACATCATCCGGTTGGCGGCTGCGTAGTTGGCCTGGCCAGGATTCCCCTGGATCGCGGCTGCCGAGGAGAGGCCCACGAAAAACCTCAAACCGGCTCTCTCCGCTGTTGAGAACAGGTTCCAGGCCCCGAGGAATTTGACATCCGTGACCAGGGAGAAATCTTCCGGAGTCATGTGATTTAAAAGACCGTCCCTGAGCAATCCGGCTCCGTGAATGATCCCGTCGATCCTGCCGTAACGGGACGCCACCGCGCCCAGGATAGCGCGGACCGCTTCGGGATCGGTCACATCGCAGGTATGGTAAGTTGCCTCGATCCCTGAGGAGCGCAACTCCGCCAGAGTCCGGGCGATCTCCGCTGACCTGCGGTCGCTTGAGAACGTTTCAGAGGGCATATGCCCGGGGCGCGAGGTTACCGCATCGATGTCCGGGTCCTGAACCGTTCTTCCCAGGAAGACCAGACGGGGCATGAAAGGTGCGAGACTTCGGGCCAGAAGGGCGCTGATCCCGGTAGCGCCCCCGGAGATGACTATAACGTCCCCGGGATTCAGGCTCAGGCCGGACGACCCCCCGAAGACCGACGGTGCAATGTGTCCACTCGAAGTTACGACCCTGCCATCACGATGCATGGTCTCCACCACGGTGCATCTTCTGTCCAGAGCGATGCGCAGTGCACCACGGAGGTCGGTATCTCTCTCGATTTCCACAGTACGGAACTGGACCGATGGGTATTCCTGCGCTACGCTCAGAAAAAGTCCGAGCAACCCTTCCTTCAGCAGCCGAGCATCAGTTTCGGAATCCTCCCGGGGATGGAGCAGCACCACAAATTTCTTTGCCGGTGATTGAAGAAATGCCTTCAGGAGAATAAAGAATCCCTTGAGAAGCTGCGAATCATCCGCCATGCTTCTAACTTTTCCGGCCCCGCCCTGAGGCAGGGTGATGACCAACCCGGCCAGGGACTCCAGGCTGGAGATTCTCCCGGCTGCCCTGGCGGAGCCTGCATCAGTCAGAAGGTCGCATGCATCTTCAGCAGGGCTGAAGCTGCCTTGCATGAACAGCATCGGAACTGTAGTAACTCCATGATCCGATCGGAGGATTTCCCCTGCACTTCCGGCAATTTCGTCATCCCGGTCAGGTGAGAGAAGCAGGACCGTCTCGCCCGGGCTCAATTCCATGGGAATCGGGGCTGGCAACTCCAGCGTGGCGTGGCTGAACACGATCCGTTTCAAGCACGCCTGATCCTCCGGGGACTTCAGGTTTTCATCCCGCTCCGGGTTGGCAGCAGCAGCCCTGGTGTCCGACTGAAGGCTGCTTGCTCCCTGCTTCGCGACTAACTGCGAGATTTTCAGGGCGATGTCATTCACGGTACGGACGTCTATAAAATCCTCCAGATCGATCGTGATCCCGAATTGGCGCTCTGAGGCATCCATGATGATCGGGAGGCGGCTGGACCGGATCGAAAGGTCCCTTCTGAGATCCATCTCGGGCTGGATCTCGTCCCTCTCGAATCCGGTGGCATCCATGATGATTCGAATAAGCCGCTCCATAAGATCCTGATCCTCAGCTGCCTCAGCGGGGACAGGTGAGGCTTGTACCATGATTGCAGGGACGGGATCAGCAGCTTTGATGTCCGGCAGCCGGCTGGTACCACCCTGCTTCGCGACTAACTGTGAAATTCTCAGGGCGATGTCTTTCACGGTACGGACTTCTATAAAATCTTCCAGATCGATCGTGATCCCGAATTGGCGTTCTGAGGCATCCATGATGATCGGGAGGCGGCTGGACCGGATGGAGAGGTCCCTTCTGAGATCCATCTCGGGCTGGATCTCGTCCCTCTCGAATCCGGTGGCATCCATGATGATTCGAATAAGCCGCTCCATAAGATCCTGATCCTCAGCTGCCTCACCATGGGCAGGAGCGGGATTGAGAGGCACGGATACCGGTTTCCCGGAAGGGCCCTGCTTAACGTTATCAGAACTTCCGGACCCCCTGATTTCCGATGGTTGCAACGTAGGTGCAGGAGCAATGGCGTAAGGTTCGGTGGGCTTCCCATATGCAGGGGGGGAAATCCAACTCTGTTCTCCATGGACCTTCAGATGCCCCTGGACGAAGAGCTGAGCAAGAGCAGTCTTGTAGGTCAGGCTTTCTGCGGAGGGAAGGCAGGTCTGAATGCACGTCGGCTCTGAAAGCGTGTCTGCAATGAGATTGCTCAATATATCGCCGGGTCCCACCTCAACAAACAGTCGAACGCCGTGGTCGTTCCAGAGGGTCTGGATATTGTCCATCCAATGGACGGGAGATTCCAGATGGGCCATGAGGATTCGCCGTATCTCATCGGGTTCTGATGGATACGGAGCCTTGGTCGTGTTTGAGAGGACCGGGATCTGCGGGGGATGAAATGAGATAGAGGCAACGAACTCCTCGAGCTCATCATGGATGACCTCCATGATAGGAGAATGGAAGGCCATGCTGACCGGCAACAGTGTGGCCCGGTATCCCATTTCTTTCAGTTTTCTGCCAAGCGCCTTGACCGCCTCGGTGCCGCCGCTGATGACGACCTGTTTCGGTGAATTTATATTTCCGATATGAACATCCTCATGTCCGCGGATCATCTCCTCCAGCAGATCCAGGGGGGCGTCCACGGCCGCCATAACGCCGGGTTCCACGTTCATGGCAGCGGCCTTGTCCATACAGAGGGCCCTCTTGTTCACGATTTGAAATCCGTCCTCCGGAGAAAAGACACCGGCCAGGCACAGGGCGGTCAGTTCGCCCAGACTGTGGCCGGCCATGGCCACGGGCTGGATACCGAGGCTGGTGAGATAACGGGCCATGGCGTGTTCCATGGCGAACAGGGCCGGTTGCTGCCAACGGGTCTTCTGAAGGTTCTCCTCCCGATCATGGAACAACAGGTTAAGGAGGTCGAAATCCGCTGCTGCTGCGGCCCGATCCAGCCACTCCCTGATGACGGGAAAGGAGTCGTAGAGATTTTGCCCCATTCCTGCATACTGTGCCCCCTGTCCGGGAAATACAAAGGCGAGCGGTAAGGCGGGCAGATCCTCGCGATTCATGAATATTCCCTGCTTCGCCAGGGATCTCTCTCGCTTGGACGAAAAGGTTCCGGCTTCGGTAAGTGCGCCTGACTTCTCGATGACCGTAAGCGCCTCTTGATCGGATTGTGACACAACAACCATCCGGCAGTTACTGCCGCCCATCTCCGTCCGGAAGAAAGAGATGCCCTGGAATACAGGAGGGACACTGATCTTTTCTCCCGGGAGGCCGGACGCCCTGTCCGGGCTGACCATGATCGTATCCGCGTCATCCAGGGCCTGCTCCATCTGTAAAACATAGTTGGAGCCTCCAAATCCGAAGGCATTGACCTGAAGCCTTCGTGGCTGACCGTCCCTGCGCTTCCAGTACAATGGCTCCCGGGCAATCAGGAACCCCGATTTTTCCAGGCCCATTTCCGGGTCCGGGTTCTCATAGTTGAGGGTGGCGGGAAAAACTCCCGTTTTCATGGCCATGGCTCCACGAATGAGGTTGTTAATGCCCGAGGCGCCCAGCGTGTGTCCGATCTGGGATTTGAATGACGCGAGCACGGTGCGTTTGGAGGGATTGAAGAACGTCTTCAAGGCACGGACCTCCTCCACGTCTCCTTGGCGGGTACTGGTGGCATGGCATTCCACCAGGTCCACCGCATCGGGCCCATAGGGCAGCCCCTTGAATGATGAACGGATGGCGATCTCCTGGGTGACGCTGTTGGACTCGACCATGCCCAGATTGTTGTTGCTCGCGCCCATGCCGGTGATTATGGCGTCGATCTGCGCCCCTCGTGCGCGGGCCAGACCTTCCCGCTCGATGACGATCATTCCCCCGCCTTCACCGAGGACCATCCCGTCTCTTTCGGCATCAAAGGGGCGGGAGGTCTCGCGAGGAGCTCTCGCCCGTCCGGACAGCCCGAAGAGTGCGCCCACGGCGGCGAATTCCAAAAAGTGCAGGTGCGTGAGATCATCCTCGGCCCCTCCGACGATGGCGGCGTCGATGATGCCGTTTCGGATCATCTGCATGGCGCTGAAAAGTGCGACCAGAGAGGACGAACAGGCCGCGGAGACAGCAAAGCTGGGCCCCATGAATCCATAACGGTTGCAGATGAAGCCGGCTGCCGCACAGTTGAGTCTGCCCAGAAGGGTCGTGTCATCCGGCGCCATACGCCCTGACTTCACCTCCCGTTCGACGGCACTCACCTGATCAGACGTAAGGTGAACGGCTCTTTTGACGGAGGCGAGGATGTCGTTAACGTGTGCCCTGATGATGATATTGGTAAGGGTCCCGGCCGCCTCACCCGAGTTCTGGGAGATGAGGACTCCGATCCGTTCGCGGGGGATGCCTGACTCCAGAATGCCGGAAGCCCGGATTGCCCTGTCTGCCAGCCACATGGTGATCTTTGTGGAGGAGGTCATGGAACGGAAATCCTGAGGGGGAATTCCGAGTTCATTGCGGGAAACCTGGAAGTCAAGAAAGGCGCCCACATTGCAGTACGTCTTGTCCTGAATGCGCGGCCGGGGATCATAATACAGCGAGTGATCCCACCGCGAAGGAGGAACCAGGGTAATCCCGCTCTTCATGGCCAGGCTTTCAGCCCAGACTTCCTCAGGACTCTTCCCCAGGGCATTGACAATGCTCATCCCGGTGATGGCAATCCTTTCCTGGTCGTCTCTGTCGGGGACAGCCTGCTTCACTCCACGGCCGCCTCCGGAGAAGGGAGTCACCGGTTTTTCTTCTATCGGCCCCACGGCGGGCTGATGCAGCAGGAGAGCACCTTCGGCCAGCTCGCGGTGAAAGGCCTGCAGCTTTTGGGCACTGTGGATAAGTCCGGCGCAGGTCCCGCTCATGAATTGCCCGCGTTCCCGGCAGGTCTGCTCATCCAAAGGCTCATTGCCCGGCCTGTCCATGCCCCGTGCCGCGGTGAAGAGACTTCCGGCAGACATCTCTTCCATTTTTGTCCGGAAAGAAGCCTCGTCCTGGTGACCCGCTGCGAACTTCCTCTCCAGGGCTAAAATAGCTTCCACCCTGGGGGTCTTCAAAGATCGCACCCGAAGCCCGGTGTGCTGGCCCGAAACAGATGTTCCGCCCGGGGGCGAATCCAGAACCATGCGCTGATAGAGCGCTGTCAAGGCGCCCGTTTCAACGATTTCCGGGGTGGCCAGGTAGGCGGTGCCCATCTGGATGGCCTCCGCGCCGAGCAAGGCGGCCATAAAGGCGGTCTCCCGATTATAGATTCCTCCCGCCAGGACCACGCGACAGCTTTGGAACAGTGCAGGCATGCGCCGTTTCAGATCCAGCACCATTTGAGCAAGTGTGAGCGTGCTCAGTTGCCCGACGTGGCCACCGGCCTCATACCCCTCGCAGACCACGTACCGGACGCCCGTTTCCAGGGCGAGCTTCAGCAGAGCCTCATCAGGAGCGATATACATGACTTCCATGCCGCATTTTATCAATTCTTTTACGGGGGAGAGGTCGCCCCCCGCGATCACGACAAAACGGGGTCTCTGTTTCTTTATCCAGTCAAGTTGTGACTCCCTGTAAGGATTTTCTGCCAGAGAAACGATATTCACTGCATAAGGTCGCCCGCCCATGATCTCCGGCAGGCGTCCCAGTTTCCGGTCAAGAACCTCCTCGTTCATCAGGCCCAGGGCAATGGTGGGCAATCCGCCGGCATCGGCAACTCTTGCTGCAAACTCCGGGACATCGGTAATCCAGGACATGGCGCCCTGGATAAAGGGGTAGCGGGTTCCCATCTCACCGGCTACCGGGCTATCCAGAAAGCTGTCTTTTTTTGCCTCGGCCAGCCGGCATACGTTACGAATTTCGTCCATGAAGGCTTTCACGGCTGCTTCGGTCCCGGCCCCGAAGCGTTCAACGAATGATGCCGCAAAGGCAGTTTCCACGCCCAGCGGGATAACTTCATCCTGGCCGAAATGGCTGTCCAGAGGATGAAGTGCCCTGGCGCACACCTGGTTTACGAAGAAGCGGCGGCTTTCCTCCCTGTTGTCTGCTCCGTAGAGTGAATCCTCGAACGACATGATCTCCTTGAACGCGATCGAGTTGCCCTTGTTGAAAAGGCGATAGGGAACCTGCAGGTCCAGGCCGACCATATCGGTAGAATCCAGGCGGAGCCTGGAGAGACGTTGGCGTTGAACATCATCTATGGCAACCAGATCTGTCAGCCAATGGACGCTCTCGAGAATAATTCCGGCCGCCCCGGTCGACAGGAATGTCGCTGCCGCCTCAGGAGTGGAGACGCCTCCCCAGATGAGGATGTCGAGAGGCTTTGAGGATGTGGACAGCATTTCCTTGACCATCGAATAGAGAGCCGTGGTCGTCTCGGCACTCACGAATCCGGAGGCCTCGCATCCTTTCAGGACGATGCGGCCGGTGGCCGGGCAATCCCTGATAATTGCCGCCAAGAGATCAATATCGCCGGTGATTGGAAAGCAGCGGTGGTTTTCCGACAATTTCCTCAATCTCTGCAGAAAGATGGAAGTATCTCCCTGGATATAGCGGGGGTGGCACTCTACCCAGATGTCCTGGACCCCTGTTTCCTTCAACAATTGCCCAAAGGCTGGATCAAGGAAGGCCGGGAGAGAAATTTTGATGTCCCTGACATGACCGGTGGAGTCGCTCTTTTGTAAGAAAGAACGCAACTCTTCCAGCCCCGTCGTGGAAAAATCGAAGACAGCTCTGCTCCCTGTTCGCTGAGCCATTTGAATCACCGCCGGGGTGATTCCCGCGGGCCGCCAGACGAAACCAATGATAGAGTCCCTCTGTTCAGCCACTATGTCAGACCGTTGCTGCAACGCCATATGTTTTCCTTTTGTAATTACTCTGATAAGTCCCCCTTTCCCAATGGGGGATTTCTACTTCAACGCCAGGTACCACTTCGTGACATCACTGCCGATCCCAAACCGGGCCAGCTGGCGCAGATCCTCATCCAGAACCTCAGGCGTGCCGAACTCCAGTATGCGGTATTGGGGATCCGTCCAGACACGAACTGTCCGACCCAAGAACTTCGTTTCCGACGGCGCGGTGAGGCGAATGCGGTGGATCAGGTTGATGCCCGCCAGCGCCGCTGTATCTATCGCCAAATCGGTGCAGTTGTTGCTCCTCACGCCGAACTGATCGTACTTACGCTGCATCACGTATTCATATATCAGTTGATGCCGTCGCCGGGTAATCGGCATTCGCCAGACGAATGTGGGGGGGCGGTTCGGCTTTCCTATCTGGCAGAGGCCGTCGGACATCGTCTGCCACAAGTACGCGATCGGATTGGGATCCCCTTCCCGAATTTTCTGAAACACGCCCTTATGGTAACGCAGTCTCGTATGCCCTAAGTCACCGGTGTGGCCGAATTCCAGACGCTCCCGGGGACTTTCCAGCATGAGCCAACTATGCGCCCACGGACGCATCCAAATCGACAAGACCAGCGAAGCCGCAGTGCTGAAGTCCCAACTGGCAGATTCGTTCAGAATATAGAGGTAATATCCTTCGTCACCCACGGGTGTCCTGGTGGAGGGATCCAGGTCGGCATCCTGTGCAAAACGGCCCACGATCGAGACGGGCTGGGCTGCCCAGCCATCCGGTTGCATCGGAGCGTAAAGCCTGGGCGTTCGCCGGGCACATTTGATCGCAATTCCCGCCAACCATCTCAGAGTCTCGTCAAGTCGCGTTTGAAATTTTTGTACGGTTGCTGCTTTCGTCATAAGGACTTTCTGAATATTCGATATTTCTTGTATCGTTTGCCGCCCGCTTCTTCTACCAAAGAGTTGATCGCCTCGTTCTCCTCCAGGGTCCAGCCCATCTCCAGATTCTGATATTTATTTTTTTCCCTTCCGATCTCATAGATGTGGCGGAAGGCCAACAGGGGCAGCCCCAATTGTCGATACTTCTCCTTGACCCCGAACATCAACAGCCGCAAATCTTTGATTTCACTCCGATAGATGAGCGCCTTAAGCAGACCGAGCAGGCCGATCCGGCCGTTGAGGCGTTTGAGCAAAATATTGATGTCAGGAAAGATCACGCAGACAGCTACGGGTTCATCGTCATAATATATGAAAAACACCAGACCCGGGTCGGCAAAGGGCTTCACACTTTTCTGAATGTCCCGCATCTCATTATCTGTCAGGGGGACGAAACCCCAGTTGCCGGACCAGGAGTCATTATAGATCTCCCTGATCAGGGCATACTCTGCATCCATACGCTTCGGATCAACATGCCTGATCTGGACACCCTTTCTTTGGGCGGTCCGTTCGGCAAGACGCTCCATCCAATCCGGCAGCCGGTACTCGCCATCTATCAGGAAGGCCAGCAGGTCCTTCTCCTTGGTGAAGCCGCACGATTCGATCAGCTTCAAGTAATAGGGCGGGTTATACGCCATTCCCACAACAGGCGGGTAATCGAAGCCCTCGATAAGCAATCCCGACTCGTTATTCATCGACGGGCTGAGCGGGCCTCTCATGAAGGTCATCCCCTTCTGAAGGACCCACTTCTCCACGGAAGAGAAGAGGGCCACAGCAGCCTCCGGATCGTCTGCACATTCAAAGAATCCCCAAATGCCCATCTTTTCGTTATGGAACTCATTATAACGGCGATCTACGATGCCCGCGATCCTTCCGACCGTCTCCGAACCACGTCGGGCCAGAAAGAGGATGCGCTCGGAAAATTCCCAGAAAGGGTGCTTGTGCGGGTCAAGCATCCGACGAACCTCTTTTTTAAGAGGAGGCACCCATTTTGGGTACTCCGCATAGATCCTCCATGGCAAGTCGATGAAGTCCTTTAATTCCGATCCTCCTTCAACAGCAATAATCTCTATGCCGGCCATAATCGTCCCCTTCGAGAGGTTATCTACGAAAAATTATATAACAATCAGCGATTATACAGTATATTTACCATATCCACAATCCTGCCGCCAATTTCCAAGGTATTTCGTGCCGCAACATATATGGAATCCTGTCGTTTCTAGCGCGCTCCACCTTGAGGATAGAGTATCCGGTGCAATGGCTGGTGCAGTTGCAATTTAGCCGCAGGGAGTGTATTAAATTGCCATGCGCCCCAACATGAGCCCATCCGATCTGCTGACCCTTTCCTTTCTTGTCCTGGTCTCCTGCCTGGCAGTTTTCTCCGCGCCCGTGAACCCGTCCTGGACCGGACTTGTTGCTACCTACGCGGTGCTGGCGTTTGCACTTCTGGCAGCTGCCATGTATCGCACAAGGGTGGGGGCGACAAAGATGGGCTTCCATCTTTCGATTATCGCTACGGTGATTACGGTCCTCTTGATTTTTAACAGCCTGGGGTCGCTCATCGCCGGCCTTCATACGACGACATTCGATTCCTGCCTGATCGCCGTCGATCATGCGATCTTCGGTGTTCACCCTACGGTGTGGATGGAACGGCTGATCAGTCCGACTCTTTCGTCTCTCCTCCAGTTCGCCTACATCAGTTATTACTTTATCCCGGTCTCGCTTGGCGTCGTCCTGATTGCCGGGGGCAGGTTCGGGGAATTCGAAGAGGTCCTGTTCGGCATACTGCTCTGTTTCTATCTCTCCTACGTCGGTTACCTGCTCGTCCCGGCAATCGGGCCGCGCTTCACGCTCAACCATCTCCAGACCGGGGACCTGCAGGTTTCCCCATTCATCAAATCCATCCAGGATACGTTGAACGGTCTCGAAAAAAACAAGACCGATGCCTTTCCGAGCGGCCATACGGCCGTTTCGCTCATGAGCCTCTATTACGCATGGAAAGAACGTGAGATAAAACTTTTTGCGGTGTTAGTTCCAATGGTAACGGGACTGATCATATCGACGGTCTATCTCAGGTATCACTACGTTATCGATGTGATCGCGGGGACAGCTTTGACGTGCCTGACGATAGCGATGGCGCCGATACTGCGGCGTCTGCTCTCAGGAGCACCTGGTCATCAGGACGATGAGCGATGATAGAACTTTCTGCCGGGTTGATTCATGAAATTGTCTTTTCGAAAATGCGGTATTTTTTGTAGAGCTTGCCGCCCATGAGTTCACATCCGCGCTGCATCAGGACATTGTCCTCAAGGATCCACGACATCTCCGCCCGCTCGTAGCCTTTTTTCATTGCTGCCTTGAATGCTTCGAGATAGAGCAGGCCTTCAATGCCCTTTCTCCGGTATTCCTCTTTCACCCCCATGGTCAGGATGCGGATGTCGCTGATCTTACGGGAATACCACATGAATTTCGCGATCTCCAGCGGACCGAGTCTGCCGTTGATCTTCCCCAGAACCTGGTTGTAATCAGGAACAGCTACGAAGAAGGCTGCCGGCTTCCCGTGCACCTCGGCCATGATCATCAGTTCCGGCACGATAAGAGGCTTGAGCTTTTTCGCCATGACCCCGGTCTCTGCGTCGGTCATGGGCACAAAGCCCCAGTTGCGGCTCCAGGCGGAGTTGTAGATGACCTTTACCGCTTCCACCTCTCGCTGAAACTGATTCATGACCGCCGGACGCACGGTGAGCCCTGGGATGCGCGCCTTAACGGCCGCCGCGAGCTTTTCGAGCCTTCCTCCCGCCGCCACGTCCCTGATGACCACTATGTAGGCGTAGAGGTCCTTGGCCTTGGCCAGGCAGCAGCGCTCCATGTAGTCGAGGTAGTATGCCGGCGTGTAAGTCATCATGATCATGGGCGGAGAATCGAAGCCTTCGAGAAGAAAACCGCACTCGTCGTTCGTGGACAGGTTCATGGGACCCCGCATGATCCCGAGACCGCGCTCTTTGAGCCATCTCGCTGCCGTGTCCAGAAGTTCCCGGGCGACTTCGCAATCGGGAAGGCATTCGAAGAAACCGAAAAATCCGGCCTGTTCATTGTGAAATTTGATGTGGTTGTGATCGATGATTGCCGCGATCCTGCCTACCGTTACTCCGTTCTTGCGCGCAAGGAAACAGGCGGCTTCGGCGTGTTGAAAAAAAGGGTTTTTCTCTTTGCTGAGGAGGAATTTTACTTCGCTCTTGAGCGACGGCACCCAGTTGGGGTTCCCCTGGTACACTTTCCAGGGGAATCGGATGAATTCATTCATGCCGGACGCATCAAGGACCTCTTCGATATTCACGATCTCCCCTTGATTGACTATCAGATCACACCGAGCTTCTTACCGGCCTTCTCGATAACGCCGAGCACACGGTCGAGCATTTCGTCGGTATGGGTTGCCATGTAACTGGTGCGGATGAGGCATCTGCCGGGCGTTGTGGCCGGTGGGACCACGGAATTCACGAACACCCCTTCGTCGTACAAGGTCTTCCACATCTGGAACGTCCGCTCCATCTCACCGATGACGAGCGGGATGATGGGCGTTTCGGCAACGCCCGTGTCGAAGCCCATCTGTTTGAAGGCCTTCATCATCTTGTTGGTATTGTGCCACAGCCGCTCTCTGCGCTCCGGTTCCCCGTCGATGATGTCAAGGGCGGCAATGACCGCCGCCACCGATGCCGGCGGCGGGCTTGCGGAGAATATGAGCTGACGGGAGGTGTGCTTCATGTAGTGGATTACTTCTTCGCTCGCCGCGACGAAACCGCCGATGGACGCCAGTGATTTACTGTAGGTGCCCATGATGATGTCGACTTCCTGCTCCAGCCCGAAATGCTCCACCGTGCCGCGTCCGGTCTTGCCGAGCACCCCGATGCCATGAGCATCGTCCACCATGATCCGCGCCCCGTACTTCTTGCAGACCTTGACGATCTCGGGCAGCGGCGCGATATCCCCTTCCATGCTGTACACGCCGTCCACGACTACAAGTTTGCCGCGGTTCCCGCTTGCCTTGAGGATGTATTCGAGGCTTCCCATATCGTTGTGCTTGAACTTTTTTACCTCGGCATAGGATAGCCTGCACGCATCGATAATGCTGGCGTGGTCGAGCTTGTCGATTACGACCACATCGTGCTTGCCGGCCAGGGACGTTATGATTCCGAGGTTGGTTTGATAGCCCGTGGAAAACGTGAGCACCGCTTCCTTGCGAAAGAACGAGGCAAGCTTCTCCTCGAGTTTTACATGAATGTCGAGGGTTCCGTTGAGGAAGCGGGTACCCGCGCAGCCGCTGCCGTACTTCTTCACGGCCTCGATGGCCGCTTCCTTCACCTTCGGATGGTTGGTTAGCCCGAGATAGTTGTTAGAACCGAGCATGATCATCTTCCTGCCTTCGACGATCACCTCGGGGCTCTGCTCCGATTCCACGACGTGAAAATAGGGATACAGCCCGGCGGCCATAACCTCTTTCGCGGTCGTGAACATCCGGCATTTTTCGAAAAAGTCCGTCGTACCTGTCTCAAGTACCTTCAGCGGAGCCGATTCCTCCACTACAGCCATCTGTTTTTTCTGTACCACTGCCATGTAAGTTCCAGTCCTTTCTGGAGGGGGTACTCCGCCCGGAAGCAGAGGTCATTCTCAATCTTTTCCACGTCGCACAGCCAATATCGCTGAGCGGCTTCCCGCACCTTCTGCCTGTTTGCAAGCGCAGGCTTTTTGGTGAACAGGCTGCCTATTTCGGATGCCAGGCCGACCAGGTAGGCCGCCCCGTAAGGGATTTTGATCGCGCGAGCCTTCACACCGCCAGTGGAGAGCAGCAAGGCCTTGAATTCCGACCACGAGTAGGACCTGTTCTCGGCAACAAAATATACGCTGCCGCTCTCCGTCTTGTGCCCGGCTGAGAGAAGAAGCGCCGTTGTCAGGTCTTCGACGTAGCACAGGTTGAAATACCGGTCTCCTCCGGTCATCTCCAGTGTCAGGCCGCGACTGGCCCAGCGGAACATTTCATACACATCCGTATCTCTCGGTCCGTAGACGCTCGTCGGACGGAGAATCACGACAGGAAAACGGTCTTTGTAACCGCGCACTTCGTCTTCGGCAAGCAGCTTGCTCCTGCCGTAATCAGACACAGGATGTGAAGTGTTGCTGTCATCGACCGGGCGTCTGTCCGGGCTCGGGCCCGCCGCAGCCTGGCTGGACACCAGTATGAATTTCTCAATGCCGGGATTATTATATCGTGCGCATGCTTCCAGAAGATTCTTCGTGCCGAGGTGGTTCACACTGTAATAGTCGCGGGCATGCAGTGCCTTGGTAAGTCCGGCGCAATGGAATACGAGCGAGACGCCTTGCACAGCGGCTGCCAGCGATTCAGGCTCCGTGCAGTCTCCCTGTATGAGTCGCACCTCCAGGCCCTCAAGCCAGCGCAGATGCCGGAGGTCTCTCACCAGGCAGGTTACGTCATAACCGTTTCGGAGAAGTCGTTCGACAAGATGACTTCCTACAAAACCGGTTCCGCCCGTGACAAGTACTCGTCGTGACACCGCCTGCGCCATCTACTTCTCCCCGTGCAAAGCCTGTGCGCGAATCTAGCCCGACAATCCGGGCAATGTCAAGACGTGTCCGACGTTACATAACTAAATTCAAATTAAATGTAGTGCAAATTGGTCAATAAGGAAGCCGAGGGAGCACATGGAAATCATGAATGCAGCTTTCCTCTTCCCAGGAATACGATACTGAGCCGGTTCGTTGACCGCTTTACGTTCTGCTCTGAATAAGGCTTCAAACTTGTAATCTTCAACTTGGACGCCGGGCAGCCAACGAGAAGCGATCATTCCGGTTTAGTCGTGTTTCTTTCTGAGCAGATACCCGGAAAACTGCAGCAGATCATCGCCTCCGACGGAAACCACGCGGATGGTTTCTCCCATGCCGCGCCCCAGCCCGAGGATCAGCGCCTCTGTGTTGTTGAGAGGATTGAGGGCAACGCTCATTTTGCTCTTGGAAAAGAGCGGCAGTTCATACTCCATGACAAGCAGGCCCGCATCGTAGCGCAAATGTATCCCCTTAACCAGCAGATAATCGTCCCCGGCATTGATGATCTCGTACTCCCCCTGACGCTTCAGCCATGCCTCAGGAAGCTGAGTGTCGGCGATCCGTTCACCGAACAGCAATTCCTGGCCGTCCAGACGAGACGTGACTATGTCGCGGCCCGCAATAGTGGTGCGGCCGATACCGACACGGTCCAGCTCGCCAAGACTGATCGGGATCAGTCCCAGCAGCTTGTACTGCAGACCAAGCAGTCCATCGGCGCGCGGAACGAAGCTCAGAGTCTTATTCATGATTTTGGCTTGCAGCTGGTCTGTTTTTTTGTTGAGAGTGACCACCCCAACGTCCGTGGCGTAGCGCCCGGCATAGACCTGTAATTCAGCCCGGGTCGTCGTGCCGGCACCCGTTCCCGCTGTTTCCCGTTCGGGCTGTCTGATGCCACTTTTGGCTTCAAGCGCGGCTTTCAGAGCTTCCGTCGCCAGCTTGAGGACCGCATCAGTGCCGGTTGCCGAATTTGACAGGACAACCACACCCAGTTTTTGTTCGGGCAGCACGATCAGCATGCTGCGGTGATAGAGGGTTATTCCGGAGTGATGGGCAATCGGGCCGGCATTTCTGATATCTATATCACCCTGCCCGCCGAGCATCCAGCCAAGACCGATACGAAACGACAGATCCAGCGCAACGGTTTCATTCTGGGGGCGCAGCATTTCAGCCAGGGTTTCGGTTTTGATAATCTGCCGCTCTCCGGCTCTGCCGCCGGCAAGAATCATCTGCATGAAGCGGGAGAGATCCAGCACGGTTGAATTCAAACCACCGGCGGGGATGTCACGCAGAGGGGTATCTTCGGCTTCTTCGCCGTTTCTGTAAGCCTTGGATGCAGCCGGTGAGTGGTCGGGTGCCTGGGAGAAGGACGAGTCGGCCATTCCCAGCGGTCGCAACAGCGCTGTCGTCATGTGGGAAACATACCCGCGGCCGACAACCTTTTCCAGGGCGTGTCCCAGGACCGACACCCCGAGGTCGGAGTAGGAGTTGACGAAGTCAGGTGGATAGGCAACGTGTCCCTCCCGAAGCAGGTTCACTACGTTGGTGAACGGTTCCGGATTTTTGGACCACGCCCCCTTCAGCAGATCGGAGGGTATCCCGGAATGGTGGGTCATGATGTTGCGCTGCGTGATCGGGCCGGCGTCAGGGAAGCGGCTTTTGATTGAAAACTCGGGGAGATAGTTCTGCAGCGGCTTGTCGATGTCCAGCAATCCCTGCTCCGCCAGCTGCATGATCGCGGTTGCCGTAAAGAGTTTGGAGATGGAACCGGCCCGATAGACTGTCTCTGCTGTTGCCGGAACATTGCCGGCCTTGTCCGCAAAGCCGAAGCCTGCGGCCCAGACCACCTGCCGGTCATCCACCAGGGCGATACTCAGGCCGGTGATCCCATGCTTGTTCATCTCGCTGCGTGCCAGCCAGGAAATATAATCCGTGGTATAGGTGTAATCCCCCCTCGGTAGGTTTTCCGGCCGTTTCGGCATGGTAGAGCAGCCGGTCAGCACGCATACCATCAGCACCATTCCCAACCATACCTTCAGCAACATCACTATTCGCTCCCCTTTGTATTATCTGTCGTCGATTACGTTACTGCTGCGGCCCCAAACTAATTACACCTCAGTGCGCCTAAGCCGGAGTCACTCCCCCAGAGTGATCTGGATCGTGCCATGGATTTTCTACGCCTCCAAGCGCATTATCGGTCCTGCTGGCTTTACTGTAGCGTTTCCTCAGCAGCGTTTGGAATCAGCTGGGTTGTATAATACCACATTTTGGTTAGTTACGCTTACTTGAAGGTCGTCAGAATATATTCCGCTATTGCCTTTGTTTCTTTGTTGGAAATGGTTTTCTCAAGCGAGATAGGCGCACGGAAGAAGGACAAACAACACGTATTTTTTGTCAGCGATAACGGAGTCGGCGTAGAACCGCTTTACCAAGAAAAAATCTTCGGCCTGTTTAACAAAATCGATGCCGAAAGTGATGGATCCGGCATAGGTCTGGCGCTGGTGAAACGGGTCATCGAGGTTCATGGCGGACGGGTCTGGGTCGAGTCGGAAGGAGTTGGCAGGGGAAGCACCTTCTGCATTAGCATGCCGGTATGAGTCAATATTGACCCCAAAGCGGCCCGTCATATATGGCAGTTTTGTAAAACATGACGGATTTCGCCGGAAACGTTATCTTCGCCCATCACGTTCTCATCCAAAATAGTCGAACAATCGATCCCTTGCACTCGCTGTCTCCGCAGACTTTCTCTGGCACATTAGTTGCGATGTATATCTCTAGCAGAAGTTAGTACGTATTGTGCTACGTATTGTGCTTATTTAGATATTTGATAAATACACTTTTTAATTCCGGAGTGAGAGTCCCGTGGACAAGGTAATAAAATGAAATCTATAATCATTTTTGGAGCTGGCATAGCTGGATTAACTGTTGCCCAAGAATTATCTCTATTAGGATATAATGTCTCAGTGTATGAAGCTACCGATCAGCCGGGTGGATTTTTTAGAAGTTCACGTATTAGTAAAGACAATATGCCTTCTGAGTATTCTTGGCATGGCATGGGCCCTTGGTACCATAATGCTTTTGATTTAATGCAACACATTCCATTTAGTGAAAAAGGAAGCATCTATGACTTAGCTCTCTCTCGCCCAGTTGATTTTGGTATTTTCCCTGATACCGACAAAGCACATTTTTATGATAACGGACTAAAAAGTATTCCTAAGATGTTTAGAATGAACAAACTGGAGTTTGTTAGTTGGTCTTACTTAATGCTTAAAACATGGACTTCCAACAATAGAAGTAAAATTAAATATGCCAAACTTAATGCAGCTCAAGCATGGAAACCATTGCTTAAAGATAAAAGCTATAAAACCTGGCGTTCATGTTTTGGCCCATGGATTGGCTCCGATTGGTCAAAAGTTTCATTACACACTACCGGTGATTTTTTTCGAAAACAACTAACCACAAAAGCCAATCATCACCATAAAGCGGATCAAGATGGTCCCGCATGGACGCAAGGAACCGGAGGCGGCTGGCTTTTATTTAAAGGTCCTAGCAGTGAATACTGGTTTGATCCTTGGGTTAAGTTTCTTGAAGAAAGTGGCGTTAGATTCTATTGGGGAAAAGCTTTAACAAAATTAGATTTTGATGGAACTACTATTATCTCCGCTTTTTGTGGCGATGAAAAAATTCAAGGTGACATGTATATTCTTGCTATTAATCCTTTTATTACGGCTGATATATTAAGTCAAACGCCTGCGCTTGAGAGTAAAGACGAATTGAAATTATTTAAACCACTCACCCAAGATGGCCCTCATACTCAGGTTTCTTTTAGAGTAGCATTTTCAGATGAAATAAAGTTTCCTAGAAAGAGGACTGCCGTAGTAATAAGTGATTCAGAATTTAATTTAACCCTATTTGCAGAAGAACAAGTTTGGGACAAGGGAGTGGATTTAGGCCAAAACATCAAATCTCTTTGGACGGGAACATCCTGTATTAGCAGTGTTCCAGGCAGGATTTACCAAAAGCCGGTACATAATTGTACGAAGGAAGAATTTATCGAAGAAGTTAAGGCTCAGATTTTGAGTTGTGGCGCGCTTAATGAATTAATTAAAGAAGCTAATGATGGAAAAGGTATAGCAGAATTTATAATTATTAAAATTGAAGTTTGGCATGAGTGGAATTTTTCCAGTGAAGGAATTAAATCTCTTCAACCGAAATGGGTCAATACAACTAATAATCAAGAATATTTACCAGCCCAAAAAACACCGGTTTCAAATTTATTTTTAGCAGGTGCCCATACTAACACTCAAGCTCAGGTATGGAGCATTGAAGGCGCCGTTGAAAGTGGCAGAAGAGCCGCACATATGATTGACGAACGAGTAAATGTTTTAGACCAATATCGGCCCTTCTGGATTAAAAGTTTATCCAAAATGGATGACATTTTATATTCAATCAAAGCGCCACAAATTATCGATTCTATTTTTTTGTCTTTATTTATATTAACTCTTTGGCATTTGTTGGACTAATTGCTCGAACTCGAAATTATGAAACACGGAGGATCGCCATGAGTGATGAAACAAAGAACAGGAAAATGGGGGCGATCCCTCACGAAGGAGGAGTCACGTTCCGCGTATGGACACCCCACGCGTAGCGAGTTTCCGTCATCGGATCGTTCAACGGATGGGCTAGCGACAAACATCCGCTGCAAGCCGAGGAGAACGGCTACTGGAGAGACATACACCGCCGTATTTCCATTAAATCGGAGGAGAACCCTGTTTATCCTTATTTTGTCCGCCATGTTTCAACTTCGATAAAAATGCGTTGAACCTGTGGGTAGGCTCGTTTAATCGCCCTATCCAATCCAGCCACGGTTGCCTCAACGCCTGTCGCCAGGATCGGATCTACAAAATCGACGCTGATATTCACGAGAATAAAGTCAGGCCCCATGTGTATGGTCAATACTTCATTGACATGTTTGATTTCGTTACTTGAACAGGCAATTTCCCGTATCCCCTGGACGACCTCATTATTGGCGCTCTCTCCGATCAACAGACCTTTTGTCTCTGATGCAAGCAAAATGGCGGTTCCAGCCAGTATCAACCCAATGATGACCGATGCTGATGCGTCATAGACAGTGCTGCCGGTAATATGGCTGAGAAGGATTCCAATTAATGCGACGAAAAGGCCGATGATTGCGGCGGAATCCTCTAACAGCACGATAAAAATGGAAGGATCTTTACTTCTACGTACAGCCTGGATATAGCCCCAGGTGCCTTTTGATCTGTCAAATGCCTTCAGAGCAAAATACCAGCTGATCCCCTCGAAAATCAAGGCCAGTCCGATAACGCTGTAGTTAACCCAGGAGTGCCTGACCGGCACCGGCGAAATGAGTTGATCAATACCCTTGTATAATGAAAGACCAGCTCCGCCGGCAAAAAGTAAGATGGCGACAACAAAGCTCCAGAAGTAAATCTCCTTGCCATGACCGAAAGAAAATTCCTTATCGGCAGGCATTTTTGCCCGCCGCAATCCGTACAGCAGAAGAATCTCGTTACCTGTATCGGCTGCTGAGTGGATAGCTTCCGACAGCATGGCTGAGCTTCCGGTCATGAAGGCAGCAAGGACCTTGGTCATTGCAATCAAGCTATTCCCGACCAGAGCAATATAAATAACCTTTCGTGATGAAGTCAGCATGTGTCAGGCCGCTCCAATCAGAACATCATGTCCAAATCCTGATTGTTCCTCTACGTCAGATTTCATCGACTTTTCGCTCATGTGCCCTGACCGGACGCCAATCCATAGAAAAGCAGTACTGAAGCGCCGAACATGACTATGGCTGCCACCACCAAGCCTAGATTGGTGACCAGTCCAAGTTTGTTCCCGCCCATGATCCCGCTGTTATTGCCTATCACCACAAGCAATACGACCAGGACCGGAGACAGTACTCCCTGTAGCACATTCGCCCAGAACATGAGATTAATCGGATCCATGCCGATCAATGCAAGGAGCAGGCTCACAACCAGTCCCACCGTCATGATCAGGTAGAAGCCCTCGTTTTGCCAGGGTTTCTTCGATAGACCGGAAGGCCAGCCTATGGTGCCGGCTACGCCGTACGATGCGCTGGCCAGCAACACCGGGATGGCGATGAGTCCGGCCCCGATCAGGCCCAGGGCAAAGAGATACTTGGCATAGGGGCCAACCAGCGGTTCCAGTGCCCGCGCCGCATCGAGTGCTGTATGGATCTGCTGGTGTTTGCTGAACAATGTAGCTGCGGTAGAGATAATAATGAAGTACGCAATCAGGTTGCCACTGACCACGCCGGCAGCAATGTCCAGTGTGGCGAGCCGAAACTTGTGCCTGGTTGATCCGGAGCGTTTCTCTTCTTTTTCTCCCTGTACCTGCCAGAAGATCGTGTAGGGTGATATGGTCGCGCCCAACAGAGCAACGGCTGTGCTGATACTGGCAAAGCCGAAGTCCACGTGCGGTATAAATGTGTTGGTTAATACCGCGCTCCAATCCGGTTTCGAAACAAAGGCGGTGATTATGTAGGCCACGAAAACCATGCTCATCGCCAAGAAGATCTTTTTGATTGCGTCAAAGTTCTGGTAAACCGTGATATACCACAAGGCAAAGGCCACCGGCGCCGCAAACCACGCCCACCAAAATCCCGTTATCAATTCGAGACCGGTGCTGATAGCAACCAGATCAGCGGCGATTAAAGCAATATTCGCAACAATCAGGAGCAGGGCCGCGGGTACGGCCACTTTTCTTCCGTAGTGTTCCCGAAGAATTTCTGCAAGACCTTTTTGCTGGACGCGACCTATTTTGGCGCATGAGAATTGAACGGCTTGCAGCAGTGGTGTTGAGAGAAGCATCAACCAGAGATGGCCGTAACCATTCTGGGCACCATCCAGCGAGTAAGAGGCCACGGCCGAAGCATCGTTGCCCGCCATCCCGGACAATAGGCCCGGGCCTAGGGCTTGAAATATATTTACCTTATCGTCATCACCTGCAGCCACATCTGTGTTCTCTTCACTTTTACCGGTCTTCCCCTCCTCGCCGGTTTCTCCTGTTTCCGGCGCACCGGGTGGCTTGTCTGCCTCCTGTGCCTCCTCTTCAAGCCTGCGTAGGCCGACGTCCGTTGGCAGAGCTTTCCCTGTTTCGTCAAGCAGGTCATTCCCATACGTTGGCCCGTTCAGGCCTTCGGGAGGAAGCGCCTCCGATCCAACCGCAGTCAGCGCCTCAACTTCATCTTCGCTGGCTGAAATAGTAACTTTACGTGGCAGGGTGCCCGGATTGTCTCCGCCGGTTTCTTGCGTAACGGACTGGACTCGCTCGACGGGAATCTCAAGCTGTTTCTTAAAGACGGTACCCTTTCCGGCAACAATTTTCTCAACATTACCCGCCTGATCATGAACTATATCAGTTACTTTCGCTTCACTGACATCTTCTTGTCCCAGATCACCCTGATCGGCCTCTACGATCATGCCGACCTCAATTTTATTGACCTCTTCCTGAGTGGCTTGACCGGCCGGATCAGACTGCTTCAAGACACCGTCACGATCCGGATTAGCCACAGGAGATTGCTTATCACCCATTATGGAAATTCCTTGCCGGCAATCACATCGCCAATTATGCGTACGGCCCCTGTCTTTAGGAAAGTATCGTACCGGTCCATTCTCAGGAGCCTGTCGGACTTAGGAGAAATCTACTGCAAATTCGTCTGACCGGTCTATATTTCGCAGCTTTTTGGGTCAATAGAACAACTATTGACCTGCAAAATCAGCAAAATCTGTCCTCGCTCAGCCAAATTTTCGCGACGATTTCCTAAGTCCGACAGACTCCTGATTGATAAAAATGCCAATTGATACACATAAATCGGCACATAATCAAGGCCCGCTATCTTCACTATTATGCCGTATTAACCCAGCAGCGCAGCAATTCCGCCACACTCCATGCCTGGGCCACGCAACCGCGCGGCGTGTAGGGCTCTTCGGCATCGTAGACCTCGCTGACCGAACCGACGCAGGCGTCGTCCAGGTGAGTCACCAAGCCTGTCAGAAATTGCCGGGCCCCCGCTTCCTTGCCCGGATTCACCTTTAGCCACGCATCCACATATGGCCCGATCAGCCATGCCCAGACTGTACCCTGATGGTATGCGGCATCACGCGAGCGCAGGTCGCCGAAATATTTCGCCTTGTAATCCGGATGCCCGGGCGCGAGAGAACGCAAACCGACGGGCGTGAGCAAACGGTCTGTCACCACGTCCATGACCTGTTGCCAGCGGGCTTCGTCGAGCACCGGGTGAGCGAGCGATATCGCAAAAATCTGGTTCGGACGGCACGCGTTATCGCTGCCGCCGTTTTCTGCATCCACCACGTCGTAGAGATAGCCCCCCTCTTCATACCAGAAGCGCCGGTTGAAAGACTCCCGCACACGATCGGCCGTCTCGCTCATTCGGTGCATGGTGGTCTCCTGGCCCTCTTCCATCAGCCACTTCTCCATCAACCGCAGTGCATTGTACCAGAGCGCGTTGATCTCCACCGCTTTGCCCCTCCGCGGCGTCACCACCCAGTCTCCCACCTTTGCATCCATCCAGGTGAGTTGATATCCTTGCTGTCCCTGATGCAGCAACGCGTCCTTGGGGTCCATGCCGATGCCGAAGCGCGTTCCATTTACGTGATGCTCGATGATTTCCACCAACCTGGGCAGCAGCAGTTTCAACGTCGCGCGGTCGTCCGTCATCTGCACGTAGCGGTGGATGGCATGAAAAAACCACAGCGTAGCATCGGCGGTATGATAGAGACCGTCCCTCTCGCCTTCGGGAAACATATTTGGAATCAGTCCATCGCGTATGTAATGCGCAAAGGTCCGCAGTATCCAGCCCGCCTCGTTAAGACGGCCGGTCATCAGCGTGAGTCCTTCCAGGCTGATCATGGTATCGCGACCCCAGTCCGTAAACCAGGGGTACCCTGCAATAACGGTCCGAATTTCATCTCCTGAGGCTCGTATGCGCGTTACATCTTCCGCTCGGCCGACGGGCGTGATGAGGAACTGATCGGCCGCGAGCACCAGTTCCGCGGCCGGCCCCGTCCGTACTTCTGGCGGAGCGGCGTCCAGCAGCAGCTTGCGGCGATCCAGCTCCACATGGAATGCCCCTTCCGGTGCCAGTGCGCGAATCGTGCTCCACTCCTCGGTAGACGCCACGAGTGTTGTCCGGTCACCTTCGCCCAGATCAGCACGAAAGTAACCGGGACTCCACAGTGATCCTTGCCACTCGTATCCGCGGTCGCGCTCGGTGCGATAGGGAATCAATGTTGTTTCCTTGCGGTCAAAGGTAAATGCCGTCGACGGACCGTGAACGATGAGCCGCAACACCGGCAGGTTTTCAGTGCCCGTTATCTCGAACTGGTCCTCACTCACGTTCAATCTGTATAACGTCGGGCGCGGCTGGCAGACGGGCGCATCGTGCGACCGGAAATGCATTGCCGGCCGTAGCCCTAAACGCAGCTTGCCTTTGCCCGAGAGCAGATGATACGTCACGTGCACAGTGTTCTGCCGGTATGGAAGGAATAGTCGTTTTTCGAGAACGAAGCCATCCACCTCGTAGCGCCATACCGGCAGACCTGCTTCCAGCCGGAACTCACTGACAGCAAGGGTTCCCTCAAGGGAGATACCCGTGAGTTCCTCCGCGCCTGTGTACATCACGCGTCCGTCCGGCAGGCGCAGGCGCTCGGAGAGTCCGTTCAGCATCATCATACGGCCCAGCGGATTAGGTAATGCGGCGATCAAGAGCCCGTGATAGCGGCGTGTGATGGCGCCGGTCACGGTTCCCGATGCGTATCCGCCGAGCCCGTTGGTGACCAGCCACTCTTCCAACATGTGGGGGTCAACTTCCGGACCACTTAAATCGCTGTTGTGGAGTACTCGAATCAGGTCAGTCATGGGCTTCTTGCTCCATTGATGTTGGCCGCAATGCTACCGCGGCATGCCCCGGAATGCGCCAGTTGTCTTCGGAATCGAGCGGAGGCATCCCGTTGCCGCCGTATCGGGGGTCCTCGCTCGACCACACTGTCTGCCATGTTGTTCCAGCCGGTGGCGCCAGCAGCGGCTCCGGCGCGGGGTCAAGATGCAGATCCGCTCCGAAGTTCACCAGCAGCAGGCGGTCGTCGCCCTCCTCGCCGAAAAAACGCAACAGCAGGCACTCCTCTGAGAGCACGGCCCCATCCACACCGCCCGGAGTCTGGGCACTGAAGACGGAATCTTCGCGGCGCAAACGCAGCAGATCCCTATGCAGATCGTAGGTGCGCCGATTGCGTTCACGCTCGCTGAAATCAAGCTTGCAGCGCTCGAATGTAGAGGGATCCGCCGGGTCTGCCAGGCATACAAGCATTTCGCTCGTGTCCAGGCTGCGGAACTGCGTCAGGAACTTTACCCGACCTTCTCCTACCAGCTTGGAGAGATCAGGCTTGTGGTCCGCAAAATAATGGAACGGACTTGATGATGCGAACTCCTGCCCTTGAAAGAGCATAGGGGTTCCGGGCGTGAGCAGCATGAGCGCTGTCATCGCCCTCAGCCGCCCGGGGCTGGTCAGGAACTGCACCCGCTCGCCACAGCCGGAATTGGCGATCTGGTCGTGATTCTGAATAAACGTCACGAATCTTTCCGGCGGGAGCCTGAGTCCGGGGGTGCCGCGCCGCTGTTTCTGCCACTTGTAGCGCTGCCCCTGGTAGAGATAGCCATACTTCACCATCGATATGAATTCCTGCGGTTTGCCCAGGTAGTCGGTGTAGTAGGCCTCGTTGCGCCCGGTCATTGCGACCATGGCGCTGTGATGGAAGTCGTCGTTCCAGAGAGCGTCCAGTCCGTAGCCGCCGCTCTCGATCGGACGTACCAGCCTGGTGAGCTGCGGCTCGTTCTCCGCCACGATAATTGTGTTCCGGCCGCGCGCCGTTTCCCGCACGCGCTTTCCGATGGCCGTCATGATGTTTTCCGGTGAGGCGTCGAAAATCGCCTGAGTGGCGTCCAGTCTCAGGCCGTCGATGTGGAACTCCTCTATCCAGTAAGCGGCATTCGTGAGGAAGAATTCGCGCACCGGACCTGCCTTCTCGTCATCAAAGTTGATGGGTTTACCCCAATCGCTCTCATGCTTGTCGGTTAAATAGTCGGGTGAAAACTCATCCAGGTAATTCCCGTCCGGACCGAAATGATTGTAGACCACGTCGAGAATCACACCCACGCCCAAGCGATGAGCCTCGTCCACAAAACAACGGAAATCGTCCGGCTCGCCATACAGGTGAACCGGAGCAAACATCCCGACTCCGTCGTATCCCCATCCGAAACGGCCGGGAAAATCGGCCACAGGCATCACTTCGAGCAGGGTAATTCCGCAGTCAGCCAACTCCGCGAGTTCTTTCCGGGCGCCCTGCCAAGTCCCTTCTTTCGTGAAGGTCCCGATATGCATTTCGTAAATAACCTGACCCTTTAAACCGGCACCCTGCCAACCGCTGTCGCTCCACTTGAAAGCCGAAGGGTCCATGACCTGAGACGCTTCGAAGGGCCCGTCCGGCTGATACCGTGACGCCGGGTCTGGAAAGCAACCGGCGTCATCCAGCCGGAAGCGATAGCGGGTACCCTCAGCGGACTGCGGAACCAGGCCCGCAAAGTATCCGTCCTTCAGTTTCTTCAGCTGTATGGCCGCCGGCGCTCCAGGACCAGCCTCCAGCACTACTTCCACTTTCTTCGGGCGAGGCGCCCATACTCGAAAATGCGTACCGCCGTTCGGCTGCAATTCGGCTCCGATAGGATATTGTCGCTTCAGGTTCATAATAGGTACCTATCGAACTTTGTGATTTCAGAGTTTCTATAAAAGACCAACCGCCATGTCGGCAAACGTCGGTATACTCATTTGTATTTTTAACATGTTGACTCTGAGGCCTCATGGCTTTCGGAGTCCTGGTTGGGTGTATTCATGCTTGTGGGTGTCTAACGACCGCGTCTCGACCAGTAGAAGCCACCACCCCCGAAGACAAATAGTACAACAAGGATTATTAGTAAGGTTTCCATAAATTTCTCCTCTATTTTTGAATTTTACTCATACTAAGATTAAACGCATAGATTGTGCCATAATCCGAGTTAAAAAATAGTTGTATAACTCTTTGTAATAATTGGTATTTAAGTGAGGGCTGCGATGGGGGAGCGCGGGAGAAGGAAAAACCGTCAGCGGAATCTGTCATGCTTAACATAACTGCCATATATGACGGACCGCGTTGAAGTAATATACAAAAGTTACAATGATTTTTCTTATTTGACGGATTATGTCGTTTTCGTATTTGGGTACGGAGAGCGGGGAAACTGAGATCAAAGAGCATTGCCACCTAGTTCTACTGATACTTTTGTAGGAGTTTCAATTCACCAAGTTAGCAAGTGTCGGTGTAATAAGAATCATCATGATATGGTGGATTGTCATGCGAAAGGGGAAGTACATCTTAATCCTCATTCAGGAAGTAAAACTCAGTGTAAGCAGGTCCAGTCTCGTGGGTGTAAAATCGTTTGTGTAAATGGGAAAATCGGTAAAACTCAAACAAAAGTAGAGACCGATGGCCACCACAGACGAACTGCTCAACATTTTGATGAAGGACTACAAGAAGCCCGAAGATTTAATTGGTGAAAACGGACTTCTGAAACAACTAACCAAGCGACTTTTAGAACGGCAATGTAAGCCGAACTGACCGAACACCTTGGTTATGAGAAACATGCTCCCAGCGGTAAGAACAGCGGCAACTCCCGTAACGGCGGCTACACTAAAACGATTACGGGAGATTTTGGTAACCTCGAAGTAACCACTCCTCGTGACCGCAATTCAACGTTTGAACCGGTCATCCTTCCCAAAGGTGAAACACGCTTATTAGAATATTCGGCATTGTTCTAAGATCGACAGATATTCCAGCGGTTATGATTGTAATTTGTTGGAATAGTGGTATAGATTCATTAATAAAATCAGTTCGGAGAGGTCTCACGTGGCAACACTTTTGCACAGACAGACAGACAGACAGACAGACAGACAGACAGACAGAAAATCTCCTCCTGACAATTACGTCTGTCAACAATTATTCTGATTGATGCCCATATAAACCGGCGTTGCGGATATTTTCGTGCGCCGGTTTTTTTAAAATTTGTAAATGGAGCGTCTCATGACAACCAGAAAAAAGAAACTAATCGCTAAGCCTGAAACACTTGCACCTGAAGAGGAAGTGATTACCACTGAAGCAGGCACCCAAAACCACTTCCCCATCGTCGGCATCGGCGCTTCCGCTGGTGGTCTTGCCGCTTTTGAAGCCTTCTTTTCCGGTATGCCCGCCGATAAAGAACCGGGTATGGCCTTTGTGTTGGTGCAGCATCTTGCTCCGGATCACCGTAGCATCCTTGCCGAACTGGTCCAGCGCTATACCCGCCTGCAGGTCTTCGAAATCACGGATGGTTTGGTAATCCGGCCCAACTGTGTCTACATCATTCCACCCAATCACGATATCGCCTTACTGAACGGAGCGCTGCATCTGCTGGAACCTACCTTGCCGCGTGGCCAGCGTATGCCGATTGACTTTTTTTTCCGCTCCATGTCGCAGGATCAGCACGAACGGGCCATCTGCATCGTACTTTCCGGCACCGCCAGTGACGGCACACTGGGAGTGCGGGAGATTAAAAGAGCGAGAGGCATGGTTATGGTCCAGAACCCCGAATCCACCGAGTATGACGGCATGCCGCGCAGCGCAATCAACACAGGTCTGGTCGACTACGTTCTGCCTCCAGCCGAGATGCCCGACCAGCTTATTGCCTACGTGGCCCATGCTTTCGGATCGTCTCATGTGCTTGAATCAGTTATAGAACCAACGAACGAAAAATCGCTGAAGAAAATATTCATCATATTGCGCGATCAGACCGGAAATGACTTTTCCCAGTACAAACCGAGCACCATTTATCGCCGTATTGAACGCCGCATGGCTGTCACCGGGAACGTAACGATGGTCGGTTACGTAAAACATCTTCAGCAGACACCGACCGAAGTGGACGTCCTTTTTCGCGACTTTTTGATCGGCGTGACCACTTTCTTCCGAGACCCCGAAGCTTTTCTGGCGCTTGAAAAAGAGGTCATTCCCTCGATATTTACCGGCAAAGCTGCCGGAGGCGTGATCCGCGTCTGGGCGCCAGGATGTTCCACCGGCGAAGAGGCTTATTCCATCGCCATACTTCTGCAGGAGCGCATGGAGTCGCTAAAGCAAAGCTACACCGTACAGATATTCGCTACCGATATTGACAGCCGGGCGATTGCCACGGCCAGATCTGGCCTCTATCCGGCCAGCATTGTCATTGACCTCTCGCCAGATCGGTTGGCACGCTTTTTTGTGGCCGACCCTGGCGGTTGCACCTACCGCATCCACAAAGGCATCCGCGATATGATTGTCTTTTCCGAACATAACGTTAGCCAACATCCACCCTTCTCTAAAATCGACCTCATTAGTTGCCGTAATCTCCTGATCTACATGAGTGGTGATCTGCAAAAGAAGCTCATTCCTCTGTTTCATTGTTCTCTTAACCCGGATGGTATCCTCTTTCTCGGCACCTCTGAAAACATTGGCGAGTTTGATGATTTTTTTACCGTACTGGATCGCACAGCAAAGCTGTATCAGCGTAAAGAGTACACCCACGGCGCTCGGCGCGCTCCTCTCGGTCGCTTTCTCCCATCTATGACGGCGGTGGATGCTACACTCCGGCAGAGTGCAGCCAAGACGGCATTCCCAGTGAAACTGCCACTGCGTGAGCTGACCGAACAAGCGCTTTTGCAGCAGATTGCTCCGGCAGGAGCGCTCGTCAACAGCCACGGCGATATACTCTATCTTCATGGTCGCTCAGGGATGTATCTGGAACCGGCGCAAGGCGAGGCTGGAATCAACAATATCCTGAAGATGGCTCGTGAAGGGTTGCAGCGCGAACTAGCCATAGCCCTGCACAAAGCGGCGGAGGGGAAAGAGATCGTACGTGCCCTGAATCTATGCGTCAAAACTAACGGTCACTTCACCAAGGTCAATCTGAGCATCCGTCCGGTGGTGATAGCCCACGCTGCGATACAGGATACGCCTCTATTTCTGGTGGTTCTGGAGGAAGCGCCACCGTCTGACCTCGTGAGAAGTGATCCGTCATTGGACACCGACGCACGTATTATTGCGCTTGAGCGTGAACTGCGGGTCAATGAGCAGTATCTCCAGAGCACCAATGAGGCGATGGAGAGCTTTGGTGAAGAGCTCAAATCCTCCAACGAAGAGATGCAGTCCGTGAACGAGGAGCTGCAATCTACCAACGAAGAGCTGGAGACCTCCCAGGAAGAGCTGCAATCGGTCAACGAGGAGTTGGCAACGGTCAACGCCGAACTGCAAATCAAGGTGACCGATCTGTCGCAGACCTATAACGATATGAACAATCTGCTGGCCGGTTCGAACATCGGCACAGTCTTTGTTGATCATCAACTGCGTATCCTGCGCTTCACTCCTGCCGCCAGCGAGATCATAAACCTGATTCCGAGCGACGTCGGCAGACCGGTGCGCCACACCGTCTCCAACATGGTCGGCTACAACAATCTGGTGGCCGATATAAAGGTTGTACTGAACACGCTGGTGTCCAAAGAGATCGAGGTGCAGACAACGGAGGGGAAGTGGTACACGATGCGCCTCCAGCCCTACTACACACTCGACAACGTGATCGAAGGCGCTGTAATCACCTTTGTAGATATCACTGAAATGAAAGCGACGCGTGACGCACTGGAAAAAGCCAATGAACTGCTCCGTCTGGCGGTGGTAGTGCGCGATTCTCACGATGCCATCACCGCACAGGATCTCGATGGTCGCATCCTGGCCTGGAACCCGGCAGCCGTGAGGATGTATGGTTGGAGCGAAGCCGAGGCGCTGGCAATGAACGTCCGCGACCGGATTCCTGAGCCGTTGCGAATGGATGCGTTGTCCAAGATACATAGCCTGAGCAGGTTTGATATTCTTGAACCGTTTTGTACCGAACGGATCGCTAAAGATGGCGCTGTCATGGAAGTCTGGCTGACCGCTTCCGCTCTGGTGAATGAGGCGGGACTGATGTATGCGATTGCGACTACGGAACGGTCGAGAGAGAGAGATGAAATCGGGGTGCGACCATGAAAAATAGACTGTCTGAAATTGAATCAACTCAGGAACTGCGCATGCTTGCCGAAGAAAAGTATCGATCAATAGAACCTTCAACTCCGGTGACGTATTCACCGGAAGGAACTGCTCAATTCCTTTATGAACTGCACGTGCACCAGATCGAGCTGGAGATGCAGAATACAGAGCTGCGCCGCACGCAACAGAACCTTGAGACGACAAAGGCCAGCTACATCTACCTGTATGAACTGGCGCCGATGGGTTATCTTACTGTCAATGAGCGGGGGGTGATTCAGAAAGCAAATCTTGCTGCCGCTTTGATATTTGATATGGCACGGGAAGACCTTCTCAATAAGCCGATTACAAAGTTAATTTTCAGGGAAGATCAGACCGTTTTTTACCTGCAGCGCAATAAAATTTCTGATGAAAATGAAGTACAGGCATGGGATATGCGCCTGGTGCGGGCTGATGGTTCGTCGTTCTGGGCGCATTTGCAGACAACGCCAGTACATAACGGTGAATATTTGGTTGCTTTTATCGATATCACCGAGCGTAAGCAGGCCGAACAAAAACTTCTGGATTCAAATCGCCAGCTCTCGGAGGAAAAAGTGCGGGCTGAATCTGCCGTTATTGCCAAGAGCCAGTTTCTGGCCAACATGAGCCATGAGATCCGCACCCCTATGAATGCGGTTATCGGTATGGCCGAAATTTTGAAAATGACCAATCTGACAGAGGAACAGCAGGATTGTGTCGATACAATCATACTGTCCGGCAAAAACCTGGTACAACTGCTCAGCGACATCCTTGTTCTGTCAAAAATCGAGGCGCACTCGATCAAACTTGAAAAGAGAGATTTCGACCTCCAGATGGAGACTACCGCCGCTATCAGCATTCTTGCCTTTCATGCCCGGGAAAAAGGGCTGGAGCTGATCTCGCAGATCGAGCCGGATGTTCCGCTGTACCTGAAGGGTGACGCTATGCGTCTGCGCCAGATCATAATTAATCTGGTCGGTAACGCTATCAAGTTCACCGCCAAAGGTTCCGTCTCGCTGCTTATCCGTAACGAAGTTGAAGATAAAGAATGCACTACCCTCCGTTTTCTGGTGCGCGATAGCGGCATCGGCATAGCGGCAGACAAGCAAGAAATGATATTCGAGCGATTCAGCCAGGTGGATGGCTCCACCACCCGTATTTATGGCGGCGCAGGTTTAGGATGACCATTTCGCGAGAGTTTGCCAAGTTAATGGGAGGCAGCGTTGGTGTAGAGAGTGTTGAGGGGGAAGGCGCTACTTTCTGGTTTACGGTAGTGCTGGAGAAGCAGACGAAAACCCCTGACACGTCTAACCTTGAAAAGGATGAGCATTCGTGTAGTATATCTGTGCGTAAAGTCGACGAAATCCCCATTCTTCTGGTCGAGGACGACGAGGCCAACCAGGTTGCGATAAGCAGATTACTATCAAAGACCGGTTATCGGGTGGATATTGCTAATAATGGCAGCGAGGGGCTGAAGATGCTGGAAGAGAACGACTATGCCCTGGTGTTGATGGATTGCATGATGCCGGTTATGGACGGCTATGAAGCGACAGCCGCTATCCGCAGCCAGACATCAAACGTTAGAAATCATGCCATACCGGTTATTGCGATAACAGCCCATGCTCTGAGGGAAGCCCGTGACAAGTGTCTTGCTGCCGGGATGGACGATTACCTTTCCAAACCCGTTGAGTATTCCGTGATGATTGCTATGCTGGAAAAGTGGGGCAAACAACAATAAACTACCCCGCAGCAAGCAGCGGGGTATCTGTAACATTAGTTGATGTATAAATCGCTCCAATGGGTGGGAAATTCAACCCGAAGAGATTAAAGCTAACCTGTAAGCACTAACAGAAATATTCATTTACACAAAATTGTTGACAGGTCAAGTCTCAGTCCCAAAAGAGATTCTACGATCAGTTGATCCTCCTCCATTCCTGTTTGATCCTTACTTTTCCATATTATGCTGGAAGTTGAGTTTTTCATCGCCATAACTTGACGCCACGATGTTGGACGTCGGGATCAGCTGCCCCACAAGCTTACTGGCAGGAAGGTCATCGGGAGATTCACCTTTATCAACTGCATACACGTCATACATCACTTGACCAACCGGATAACGGGCCAGGTTCGTCC
Organism: Desulfuromonadales bacterium; assembly: GCA_016650295.1. Lineage (GTDB taxonomy): Bacteria > Desulfobacterota > Desulfuromonadia > Geobacterales > Pseudopelobacteraceae > CAIPTY01. The sequence goes on from JAENWA010000098.1 coordinate 137,408, forward strand.
GGAAATCCGTATCCACCGTCGCATCCTTCATGAAGGCGCTGGCAGTCATTGTCGGCTTGAAAATAAGTCGATACGGTGATTTAGGAGTCACAACCGCTGTCCCGTCAACCCGTATTTTGGCGAGATGCTCGACAGTCAAATGTGTCGGGTCCGGGTCTTTCGCTCCAAACGCCACGGCCGCGTTACGAAATAATTTTTGCATCAGACGTTTCGCGAACGAAGCGGGGGGCGGAATGATGTTACTAAAAGGCATCTCAAAAAAGTTGTGGCTCTTTTGTCCGCTGGTAGAGTTCATGATTTGTAAATTCTCAGACTTATGACCGGAGATAAAAAACTTCAAGGCCAGCGCCGGCACTGTGGTTGATTTAGTAGGTTTGGTCGCCACCGACAGCCGGCCGATTACACAGTCGGAACCACTTTCATAGATTCCGGTATAGCCATTGGCTCTCTTACTGGAGACGAAACGGAAACGAGCCTCAGCACCCCAGGCGTGGACGAGCTTACGGTGACCCACGTCGAGTTCGTCGCTATCGTTTGTTAATGACCTGATCGTAAAGCTGGTCTTCGCAAGCGTGAAAAGATCCCATACTCCAGGTGCGGTGAGTGCCGGCAATTCACTATAAATAGTGGGAATGATTTTATCATTCCACATTAAGTCTGTTTTTTGACAGGCGGTTAATGAATGGGAGACGTCCAGGATTTTTGTTGCCGGAGGTGGCTGGATGCTGCTGCAGCCTGCTATAATACCTATACCTGCAACGAGAGAAACTAAAGGAACAAGAACACGCATGAAGGGTCTCCAAAAATCTGACGCAACGACTGTATGAGGAATACTCCGGACATCAAACGACTGTCAAACACTTCACTCCGGGCGGGAAGACCGGTTCTACACCGTCACGACAAGAAAATGGCCTGCCGCAGCGGGCCATTTTCTTTGAGTCTGCGACTTCTATCAGTCGATCTGTTCAACCAGGTAGTTCTGTGCTCCCATCTGCTTGATCTGGTCGAGTTGGGCCTCGATAAGATCTATATGACCCTCCTCTTCCTTGAGAATTGAATCGAGCAGTTCGCGTGTGCCGTTATCACCCAACTCGAAAGCCAGTTTAATGCTCTCATTGTATCCGCGGATTGCCGCCACCTCTGCCTTGTGATCATTCTCATGAAACTTCGGTACCTCGGTGCCGATGTGGATTTTATTCAGATCACTGACAATCGGTTTTCCTTCCAGAAAAAGGATCCGGGCGATCAGTTTTTCAGCATGTTTCATCTCATCGATGGAACGCTTGCGGATCATGCCGTGCAGCCGCTCGTAGCCCCAATTTTCGCACATTTCGGCATGCACGAAATACTGGTTGATGGCGGTGAGTTCCTCCGCAAGCCGCGCGTTGAGAGATTCGATAATCTTTTCATTTCCTTTCATGTCTGGGTCCCCTTTTCAAAGTTAATAACTCATCTGGTTCAGCCTGCATTCAGGCAGCAAACAGGAATTGAAGTCTGACTGATTCCTCGGATAGCAAGTATCTTGAATCCTTCTTGAATAAAACAGTTTCCGGAAAACAGAACGCTAAAGTCCGAGCTGTTTCATGGTCTCACGCATGAAAGCGGGAAGATCGGCCGGTTGTCGGGACGTGACCAGATTGGCGTCAACAACTACCTCCCGGTCCTCATAGAGTGCACCGGCTTCTTTCAGTTCATCAGCCACCGAGCTGTAGCAGGTGGCGCGACGCCCCTGTAACAGGCCGGCGCTAATCAAGGTTTGCGGCCCGTGACAGATGGCGGCAACCGGTTTGCTGCGCGCAAAAAAACTCCGGGCGATCTCCTGCGCCTTTGGTTCTTTTCTCACCGCCTCCGGCGCTTTCCCTCCAGGCAGGATCAGGATTGCATAGTCGTCTGGGTTAACTTCTTCAAGGGTCTTGTCCACGGCCACTGCATAGCCGTGCTTGCCTGTGATGGACCCGCCGTTCAGGGAGGCGACTGTTACTTCAATCTCCGCCTCTTTCAAACGGTAGTAGGGGACCAGAAGTTCAGAATCCTCAAAATTGTCCGCACTTATAATTAAAGCCTTCATATTCCCTCCGAAAAGGAACGCATAATTTAACCATCGTTCCTTAATCCCGACTATTTCAGACGGTCCTCGACCGCATTCCAGTCAATGTTTTTGAAAAACGCCTCAATGTAATCAGCACGTTTCAAACCGTAATCCAGCATAAAGGCATGTTCAAAGACATCCATGACCACTATCGGAATACAGCCCGCCGGATGCCCCGCGTCATGTTCATTAATCCAGCAGTTAAAAAGTCTTCCGCTTATGTTGTCCTGGTACAGGACCACCCAGCCGATGCCGCGCATCGCACCCGCAGCCCGAAAATCCTTTTCCCACGCTTCAACGCTGCCAAAATCCTCAATTTTCTTACGTTCAAGCCGGCTGTTGTTAGCTACTGCCCCGTTTCCACCCAGGGTATCAAAGTAGTATTCATGAAGGCGCATGCCGTTGAATTCCCAGCCAAGCCGACGCTTCAGTTCCGAGAACTCGGGGGTGGCTGTCTTATCATCTTTCAGCATCTGCTCAAGGGTATCTAACACCTTGTTGGTATTGGTTACATACCCCTGGTAGAGGGTGAAATGGTTTTTCAGCATCTCCTCGCTGAAACCCGTCATTCCGACCAGCCTTGCATAGTCTTTTGCTGTGTATGACATGATGTTTCTCCTTTTCTTTGGTGTACGTTTGATGGGAGACATTTCTCAAGAAATGAGCTTCTGTTTCACATCCCATGCCTTCAAGTGGTTACACGCGTGAGCATGAAAATCAGTCTCTTTCGGCATCTGTTTTTAGAGGCAGGACAACCTTGCGAATGATGTTGAATCAAGGGAGAAACCGATGTGATATGTCAATGGCCTGCAGAACAGGCCATTGACATATGGTGAATCGTAGAAACTGTTACTTGATTTGTCCCCGGATTTCCCCATTCGGGTTGGCGTCGGTGTGAACATTGACATAGGTCTCGCCCGACTTGATAAGCTGTACCAGATCAGCGAGAGATTTTCCCATCAGGTCGCCCGACAGGTTTTCAGCCATAATGGTTCCCTCGGACAGGTTGCCGCTGAATGTACCTTCCTTTTTCGGTCCGCCGAAGAGATTTGCCAGCGGCGGGCCGCTCTTGCCCTTCATGCCAAGGTGAATGTGTGCAGCGGTCGGGTTCTCGATGTTCTTCACCTTCAACTTGTAGCTCAGTTCCCTGCCATCTTTGCTGAGCTTGAACTCGATTTCACCTTTGGCCTTGGTCTTGACGCTCGGCACCTCGTCTTTCCCCGTGAGTTTGGCTTTGAAACTCTTTTCAGCGGCGAATCCGATCGAGACTGTCAAAATGGTGGCCAGAATGACAAACAACAACAGTTTTACCTTTTTCATGTGCATTTCTCCTTTTTAATAGATTTTGCCTGGAAGACAAAATAGCAACAGACGTGCCAGAAAAGACCTGTGGGCGTTTCGGTTCAAGTGCTTAATTGTAAGGATAAAATAGAAAGAAAAACACGGAGTAAAAGTTAGTTGTCAGCAGAATCCGTCATATTTAACATAACTGTCGTATGGTACGACTCACGTTGCTGCAACTGTCAGGCAAATTCTTATTAAAATCCGAAAAGCAATTTGCAAGACCCAGTGACTTGATTGTCTGCTGCATGGCTTCGGGCAGATTGACCAACTCAGGTTTTACACCTCGCATACTAATGCACTGCATCCAGGTGTAGAGGAACTGCAGACCGCTCCTGTCGACACTATTGATCTCGCTGCAATCGATACGAAAAAGTTTCCCCAGACCATGTTCCAGCTTATGTAACATGGATAGCGGCTCGATCTGGTGAACCAGTCCCGAGAGATTCCAGTGTCCCGTCAATTTAATCCCTATCCCATTTGTATAATTTTCCATAAACGTTTCCCTACCAATATAAACTGGTTATTAACATTCAGTATTGTTTCATACGAGCGTGCCGAAATTTAGATAATTAATCTTCAATTTCGGGATTAAGCGGTCATCAGGACCTCCGCCCTCCAATGACGTTAACCAGTACCACTATAATAGCAATTACGAGCAGAATATGGATCAGACCGCCCATAGTGTACGCAGTAACCATACCTAACAGCCACAGCACTATCAGAATCACGCAGATTGTCCAAAGCATAACATCCACCTCCTAAATCGGTTGCTGTCAGTAGCGTTAGCCACTGTACAGTTTCAGCATCTTGTAAACATCTGAAAGAACCTGCCAGGACCCACCGGAGCGGATCATGAGTTCATCATACGTTGGACTATTTTACAAGCAGGTCGTTTTCCACCGATTTGACATGCTCAATACGTCGGGCAACCTCTCCTGCCTTTGAAACACTATTCGCAGAATCGACAAAACCGCTTAACTGAACTACTCCCCGGTACGTCTTGACATTGATCTGCAGCGTTTTCAGAGTTGCTTCCTCGAAAATAGCGGCTTTTACCTTGGTTGTGATGACGGAGTCATCGACATACTGGCCGGTACTTTCGTGTTTTTGCGTGGCTGCGCACCCCATGAACGCGGTTATCAATACGAAGCAGGCCAGGGATTTAAAAATGCGTTGAAGTTTTGCCATGATGTTTCTCCTTTTTGTTTGTGGAGCATTCTTTCACATAATACACGTCAGACCTGATGGTCTTATAAAGAAGATGAAACGCAACTAGCGTGCCAGAAAAAACCTGCGGGTATTGCGTCTACAAGAGTCTGATTGTACGTGTAAAAAAGAAATAGGTGGTGCAGAGTGAAGGGGGCATCGAATACGGAATCCGTCATATTTAACAAAACTGCACTACATGACGGACCCTGTTGGGGACTACATTTGAGCGGTAAATAATATAATTATAGAAGTATTCGAGCCATGTTGCACGTACGCAGCAACAGTGAATATCTTTCAATATTTAATCTCGTCCGAAGTTAAAATTGCAACTTTTGTTTCACCATTTTGTTGCCGTTGCAACAGATCAACCTCCACGTATTACCTGCTTCAGAAGCAAATCAATCTCAAAATCTTCAATTAAAATTGCTCTTGGTTATAAGCGATTATTCGGATTATTCCGTCATATCACTCTGCTTTTTGCGAGATATTATGGTTGTTGTGAAGTATGGCATAGAGGTTGCTTAGGATTGAAAAATAATTGATTGACAAGGTGAGATAACGATAGATGTGAGTTTGACGTTACACAACGGTAGTATAACAGCCAAACAAGATTATTACCTTTGCTTGGCGACTAAAAGTGAAGAGAAAATGAAGCGGCGGATTGTCCAAGAAAATCGCCGAAAACAATCAGACAAAAAAGGAGGTGAAGGATCAAAAAAAAGTAAAATGCGTAACGGGATAGAAATACGGGGTAATGAGACTGTATCACAACCATTTAACTAGGAGGTTGTCATGAAAATGAAAAATCGAGTGCTTTTTTACAATCTGTTTGCTGCCATACTTATTACATCGCTGATGACTATGTTAGGTTGCAGCGGAGGTGGGAGTGGAGGTGGAAGTGCGCCGGTAGCCAATTCTACTGTCCAAGGAGTCAGTAGAGGAGTGGTTACCCAACTGGGAACCGTTACTGTCAACGGAGTTGCGTTTGACACTACCGGGACAACCATTACCATGGAAGACTCTGCCGATACGGCACTTAAATTAGGTATGGTCGTCACTGTTAATGGAACATTCAGCGACAGCACGCACGGCAAAGCGACCAGAATTACTTTCAGTGACAACCTGAAAGGGCCGATCGCGGAATTCAGCAACGCTTCAAGTTCCATGACGGTTCTGAAGCAAAAGGTCACGTTCGATTCCAAAACCGTATTCGATGATTTTTCGATGAAGGGGACAGGCGGTGTTGCTCTGGGACAGATGGTCCAGATAAGCGGCTTTACCGACCCAAATGGTACGATTCATGCGACCCGGATCGAACGGCACCTGCCTGACTGGACTTCGAGCACTATCGTTGAACTGAAGGGTACCATCAGCACCATGAGTGCATCCACCTTCACCATTGGCGGGTTGACAATTGATGCTACCGGGTTGACCCTGCCTGCCGGTATCGGAGTCGGTTCGTTTGTTAAAGTCGAGGGTACTATTCAGAGTATAGACGGAGCAACCCTCAAGGCAACCAGCGTATCATTGAGGAAGGAGGGGATCGAGAACGAGGATGGGGACAAAAACCAAATGGAAGTTGAGGGGATTGTCAAGAATCTCTCCGGCAATACCTTCATGGTGGGAGGTACGCTCGTTAACGCAGGATCCCTGACCCTCGCCGGGATTGCCAACGGGGTCAAGGTGGAAGTCGAAGGCGTTTTTGCAAACGGCGTCCTGATTGCCAGCAAAATACAAATCGAGAATGCGGTCCCCCCAACGACCGTACCCACGGCCCCAGTTGCCAGCGCTGTTGGTGGTTTCAACCAGGCGACCATCTCCTGGGACGGTGTCAGCGGGGCGACATCGTACAATATCTACTGGTCAACGACCACAGGGGTGACACCTGCCACGGGTACCAAAATTGCCAATGTCACGTCCCCGTTTGTACAGACGGGCCTGACTGCTGCCACCACGTACTTCTACGTAGTTACAGCGGTCAACAGCGTGGGTGAAAGCGCGCCATCAACACAGGTTTCGGCAACCACTACCAGTGCGCCGACCGTGCCCGCTACGCCCATTGGCGTGTCAGCGGTTGGCGGCGCCAACCAGGCGACTATATCCTGGGCAGCCGTTACCGGGGCAACCTCGTACAATATCTACTGGTCGACTACCGCAGGTGTGACACCAGCTACAGGTACCAAAATAACCAATGTCGCCTCGCCTTTCGTGCAGACGGGACTGACCGCCGCTACCACGTACTTTTATGTCGTAACGGCAGCCAACGCGGTCGGCGAGAGTGCTCCATCTGCCCAGGTTTCAGCTACAACCGCATCTGCTGCGGTGCCGCCGGCACCAACCGGGGTGACAGCCGTTGGCGGAGCCGCTCAGGCAACCATCTCCTGGACTGCAGTCACCGGGGCGACCTCGTACAATATCTACTGGTCGACCACTACCGGTGTAACTCCGCTCACGGGGACGCTGATCGCCAACGCAACCTCACCTTTCATACAGACAGGTCTGATAGCGTCTACTACCTATTTTTATGTAGTCACGGCAGTGAATGCCGCGGGTGAGAGCGCTTCGTCGATCCAGGCATCGGCCACTACCAATGCTACGCCGGTGCCGCCTGCCGCACCAACCGGTGTGACCGCCGTAGGAGGGACCAACCAGGTGACTATCTCCTGGCCTGCCGTTGCGGGAGCAACATCCTATAACCTTTACTGGTCAACAACCACGGGTGTGACGCCGGCCACGGGAACATTGATCGCGAACGTGACCTCACCATTTATCCACACGGGGCTGGCCGCATCGACCACCTACTTTTACGTCCTGACGGCACTTAACGCCGTCGGCGCAAGTGCCCCATCGGCGCAGGTTTCGGCAACGACCCTTGCACCGGTACTGAATGGCGCGGCCCTCTATGCCGCCAACTGCGCAGGTTGCCATGGTGCACTGGCCGTCTCGGAAAAGAGGGGAAGGACCGCTGCCCAGACTCAGGCTGCGATCAATAATAATGCTGGAGGTATGGGATTCCTGTCAATCCTGACCCCTGCCCAGGTCCAGGCTATTGCCACAGCCTTGAATTTCTGATTTCTGCAACTGTAGCCAGGTCTGCCGGAAGGGTTCTAACTGGACTCTTCCGGCAGATAGTTGCGCAGGTTGAATTAATCTACCACCCTCTGAGCCGAGATATTGCCGACATTCACCACTGAATTGAAATCTGCCGGCGCGCTGACAACTTAACCGTTCGGCCGGCTCTCACCCCAATCTCCTTTACTACATTTATTACAAGCTTGTTTTTAACCAATTAAATATAAATACCTGTGAATAGTCTTCCTGTGTGACCCCACCATAGGCGCAGAACTGTGACACTTTCACATTTTTATCATGCTGAATTATCGATGGTATCAATTTTCAGGTGTGTCAGCAGGGTACTAAATGGGTCTGACTCCGACGCCGACTCACATAATGTAGGAAGACGGTCAATAATTAATACATACCTACTCAGTTAAACGCATAAAAAGAAGCTGATAAATGATGGGTTTGGGCTTTTCATATCACCGAGTTATATAGTAATGTACATATGCCAGCCCGAGTATCGATCTGATTTCACGGATTAAGGGTCTGTTCGCGACAAGGTGTTAAATAGAGAGTGGAACAAACCGGGGGATGAGTCTGATTAAAATAATGAACTCAGCCTAAAAAGTACTGTTTGCTCATTTTATCATCAATGATATCTGATAATTATTTAAAGCGGCTGAGTATCGATACGTATGTCGATTGTTCCAGCCCCCGGTTTGTTCCACTCTCCTACACCACCGACGAGGAAAAGAGGATAAGAAAATGGGAACTATGTATAACCCGCCTCATCCAGGGGAAATAATCAGGGAATTGTGTTTAGAACCGTTGGGAATTATCGTAACAGATGCAGCTAAGGCCCTGGGGGTTTCCAGAAAAGCATTATCTGAACTTCTCAATGGTCATTCTCGTATAAGCCCTGAAATGGCGATACGTCTTTCTATAGCTCTTGATACAACTGCTGAAAACTGGTTAATCCAGCAGGCGCAATATGACCTTTGGCATGCAGAACAAAACAGAAATAACTTGCATGTCAGAATATTAAAAGCGGCGTAAACTCGGGCAAGGCCGTAGTGAGACGTGTAGAAATCTTGCACGGACTACTTGATGATTGGCCTGCAAGCCCGAACCTAAAGAATTTTCTCAATTCAATCATTTTCACCAAACAAACATTTGCCAACGCGGCATTCATGGGGTATTTTCAGTAGTCTTGAAAATAGAAATTAATTATTGGTTTTTTTTTTGTGGAAAAGGTTGGAACATGGCCACTTGTTTGCACAGACAGACAGACAGACAGACAGACAGACAGACAGACAGACATAAAATTCCTCCCAACTTTTGATGGGATTTACTTAGCTATGAGACCGACGCTGCGGAATATTTCTGGCGTCGGTTTTTGCTTTTTATCGTGCTGTTACTTATTGATCGGCCGCGCTAATGTTTAATACCGACGGTAAGACAACCGGGATCGTTGGGATTAGGCAGGACTCTTTACCAAACGCACACACTCTCTGAGGCAATAAGACGGAGGCCACACCTTGGCTGCGAAAAAAGTTCCTCACATTGATGCCGCCGAACTGCGCCGCCGGGCGGAAGAGCGGCTCGAAGAAAACAGAGGGATAGCTTGCCCTTCCGAATCAGTGGAAGATCAGCGTCGTCTTGTCCACGAATTGCAGGTTCATCAGATCGAACTGGAGTTGCAAAACGCGGAGCTCCGCCAAGCCAGGGACGAGGTGGAAAGCGCCTTGGGAAAGTGCACCGACCTCTTCGATTTTGCTCCGGTCGGCTACGTTACCCTGGATCACGCCGGGGTTGTCCGTGCTGCCAATTTCACTGCAGCCGCACTCCTCGGAGTCGAGCGTTTCCGGCTGATCGGCTGTCGGTTCGGTCTGTTCGTCGCCGATGAACACCATCAATCCTTCTCTGATTTGCTCGCTAAGGTTATTGCTAATCAGGGCAAGGAGTCCTGTGAGGTCGTGCTCATCACAGAGAGTAAATCTTTGCTCTATGTACAGATCGAAGCTGTTGTCCTGGGTGATGGGCAGGAGTGCCGCTTAGCTGTCATTGACATCTCCGAGCGTAAGAATGTTGAAGACGAATTGCAGAAAGTTCACAGCGAACTGGAATTAAGGGTCAAACAACGAACAGAGGAGCTGGCAACAACCGTAGATTCCCTGTTGAAAGAAATATATGAGAGGGAAAAAGCTGAAAGCGCCTTGCGCGAAGAGACGAAAGTGCGTTTGAAGGCGATTGAGGCCCTCCTCGAAAAGGAACAGATGCTTATTCAGCAGAGCCGTCAGGCAGCCATGGGAGAGATGATTGGCAATATCGCCCACCAGTGGCGACAACCATTAAACACGCTGGGACTTTATACACAAACACTTGGATTTTTCTATGGACAACCCATATTCAATAAAGAATTTCTGGATACATCAATAGAGAAATCTATGGAGATAATCCAGTATATGTCAAAAACTATTGACGATTTCAGAAACTTCTTCAAACCGGATAAAGAGCGGAATGATTTCGATGTGAGTAACGTGATCAATACTACTTTGTCACTTGTGGAAGGTAGCTTACAGAACCCGATGATAAAGATCGAAATTGTAAAGAAAGACAGCCCGGTCATATATGGATACCAAAATGAATTTTCTCAGGTAATTCTCAACATACTTCTTAACGCCAGGGACGCATTTATTGAAATGGAAATTGTTGATCCTCGCGTGACGATCACGTTATTCAATGAAGACAGCTGCGCAGTTGTAACCTTAGCCGACAATGCCGGAGGAATACCCGAGGAAATCATTAACAAGGTCTTCGATCCTTATTTCACCACCAAAGGGCCGCAGCAGGGAACGGGAGTCGGCCTGTTTATGTCTAAAACCATTATCGAGAAAAACATGGGTGGGAGACTAGCTGTACGTAACACTGCCAATGGTGCTGAGTTCAGGATTGAGGTGCGAAATGGCAACCACGCCTAACACCGCATCGGTGCTTTCGATACTGTTTGTCGAGGATGATGAGGTTACACTCAAAATTCAAGTCGTTATACTTACATCAAAATTTCCCGGCATCATAATCCACACGGCTACGAACGGCAAATTGGGCCTGGAGCTCTTCAAAATACACACGCCCGATATAGTCATCACTGACATCAATATGTCGGAGATGTGCGGCGTGCAAATGGCTAACAACATCCGGGCATTCAAGCCGGATACAAAATTCATTGCCATAACCGGTAAAGATACAGACGAAATACTATTTGAGTTTGACTGTATTATTGTGAAGCCGCTTGTTTTCAATGATCTGTTTGCCGCAATTGAAAAATGCATTGATGGAATTGCATAAATCTCGCGGGATACACATTGTAACTCTCGAATTGTCTGCTATATTTTGTATTACTTACTACTGTCGAGGGTACTATGGAAATACCAACTGACGAGACCCCCACAATAACACTTCTCTATGTAGAAGACGAAGATCACACGCGAGAACTGGTTACTCAGTTCTTGCGGTCGAAATTTCCCCACATCACACTCCTCTATGCGCACAACGGCCGAGACGGGCTCGATCTCTTTGTGAAAAATAGTCCTGATATAGTTGTAACCGATGTTCGTATGCCGATCATGGATGGGATCCAGATGGCAAAAAAGATCAAAGAACTGGACAAGGATGTTCATATTATCGTCCTCTCGGCCGCCGACGAAGTGAACTACATTCTTGAAGCCATCGATATCGGTATCAACAATTACGTTTTGAAACCGCTCAATATAGAAAAGCTCTTTGCAGCACTGGAACGGTGCCTTAAAAAGATCAGCCTACGTGAGCAACTCAGACAAAAAGATGAGTATATCCGCCAGATGGCAGAAGATTCACTTCAAGGCGCTTATGCAGAAATCAAACGGTTGAAAGACCGGCTCCAGGCCGAAAACATCTATCTTCAACAGGAAGCAGCCCAACATCACAATTTCGGCGAGATCATTGGTCAAAGCGATGTACTCAGGTGTGTATTCTCCCAGATCGAGCAGGTAGCTCCCATGAACGCGACCGTTCTTCTGCTGGGCGAGA
>JAENWA010000099.1 GCA_016650295.1 Desulfuromonadales bacterium
CTCCGAAACCTCCTCCGGCTCCGCCACCTGCGCCGACGCCGAAGCCGAAGCCTGTGCCTACTCCGGCTCCGACACCGAAGCCGACTCCTGCTCCTACCCCGGCTCCGACACCGAAGCCGACTCCTGCGCCGACGCCTGTGCCTACTCCGGCTCCGACACCGAAGCCGACTCCTGCACCGACCCCGGCTCCGACACCTGCTCCTACGCCCAAGCCGACCCCTGCACCGACCCCGGCTCCTACTCCGGCTCCTACTCCGGCTCCGGCAAAAACCTGGGCTCTGTACAACGCTAACTGTTCAGGCTGCCACGGATCTTCGAAACAAGGTGCGTCAGCATCTTCCATCTCGAGCGCCATCAGCAGCAACAAGGGAGGTATGAGCTTTCTCTCCAGCCTGGGCTCTGCTACGATTTCCGCACTGGCTGCCGGACAGTAACAACCACCCCGGTTTTCGATGAAATCGGTATTTCAGACCTGTTGAAGCCGGGAATGTAACGAACCGGGAGAGCTAAACGGCTCTCCCGGTTTTTTTTGATATGTTGTCCGGATCTCGACAGTCAGGTGATACTCCGGGTGTCGGCCGGGCTTCTATGGAATGCCGGAGCAGAATTGTTTTTTTGTGCCGCTTGTGGGACAATGAATCAGAAAAACAAAAAAATTGATATAGATACATGATACTACTTAACCATTCGCGAGGGTGGGGCGGAAAGCCTAGGATTTTACGAAGATAGCCGGGATGCCGAAATATCTTACCTGATATACGGCATTCCGTTTTTTTATTTTAAGAGTGGTTCTTCTTTTTCCGGAGCATCTGTCGCGGGTTGTTGTGCTGCAACGCCGGAAGCAGCCGCAAAGGAAGATGTTGGGACTAACGTCATGTTCTGAGTATGATCCTGCAGTGCTGCGGGAGCCACAGGCGGGTTGCCGGATGCGGGAGGGTCTACCAGGAGAGACGGATTCTGCTCTTTGCTTTCAGTCAGTTTATCCGGATGGGAGGTGTCAATGTGAATGCCGTGACGATCAAGAAGCAGTCCCGTATCCTTCCAGAGCTTTGTTACAGCGTTTGAAAATGTTTCGATCGCTTCCAGATGCGCATTGTGGGCCGTATTGCGGTCATTTTCCGCATTCAGGACGTCCTGAATTGTAGCGCTGCCGAGCTGGTTGTTCTTGTGATACTCTTCAAGGCGCTGTTCGGCCAGCAGTCTCGACCTGTCGGATAACTGCATCTGCAGGCGGGCCGATATGAGCGCCCGCATGTCGGATTCGACATCATTCCGGATCTTCCACGACAACGCCTTGATCTGGTGCTGGACCTGCTCGGTCTTGATTCTGTTCTTGCGGTACTCATTCACTGCAACTGTATTTCCCAGCGGTACGCTGAATTGCAAACCAACACTCCAGAATGTGCCCGGGTTGTTCCCAAGCTGCTGGTAACTTTCGCCGAAGTTGAATCCGGTTCCAGTGAACCCGCCACCGGCGAGGACCGAAAGATCCGGCCACGACTGACGACGTGCAATCCGCTCCTGCAGCTGGGACGTTTTCAGACTCAACTGCATCTGCTTCAGGTCGCTGCGATGTTCCAGGGCTGCCTTCGCCGCCTGCTCGTCCGTTTCAAGTGGTTCGTACCTGGAGGGGGGGTCGCTTGGTATGATCTGGGTCGGCAAGTCCAGCCCGATCAGGTAACGGAGACTTACCTCGTGATCCTTGGCGCTGCGGGAAGCCTCGACCAGATCTTTTCGGCGTTGGGCAATGGCAAACTCCGCATTTGCAAGTTCCATCCCCTGAACAGCCCCTGGAGTGGCCTTTTTCTTAATCTCGTCCAGGAGCTTCTGGGCCGAATTCAAGGCTGATACGCGTGTTTCCTGGGCATGACGCAGCACATAGAGGTGGTTGTAGGTGGTGATGACATTGGAAACCGTTTCAATGGTGGATGCGCGAAACCGCTCCAGTGAATCCTGCTGCGTGTTGGCTGCCACGGTGATGTTCATTTCCACGGTTTCCCGGCCGGCATTCTTCAGCAACGGCAGGGTAACATTGAGGCCAGCTGTCGACTGCCAGTCCTTCGTGGCCGCCACAGAGTTATCGAGACTGAAGAATCCGGTCTGGGTAGTGGCGCTGATGCTTCCTCCGGTGGGAAGGTTCTGGACCAGACCGATGGATGCATTCGTTGTTTTAGCCGAGAAAAAGGCGTCTCCCGGAACAGCGGTAACCCCGCCGGAGCCGGAAGCGTTGAAGACCGGGTTATATATTCCCCAGCTTTTGGCAACGTCGGTTTCGGCCATTTTGAAATTGAGGGCCTCGATCCGCAGGTCGATATTCCTGTAGACGGCCATTGCGACGGCATTGCCCAGTGAAAGAACGAGTGGTTGAGATTGCTGTACCGTTTCGGCGGTTGCCGGTTGACTGCCATCTTGAGCAGAGGGTGCTGCACCGGGTGGCATATCAGTCGGGCCTGTAGCGGCGGTTTCGCCGGCCTGGGCATTCATGATCAGCGAGCAGAAAAACAGTACCAACAAGTAATCCAATTTTTTTTTGCGGAGAGTGGTCATGGGAGACTCCTTGAAATAAATGCTCAGTAATGAATGTAAAGACAGGCTCAACCCCTCCCTGTTGCTACTTTTGCAGCCATCTGCCATTCTGCCCCTGGATCCACCAGCCCGGTTTGGCCGCATCGCGCTTGTTTTCGGCATAGGTGGCAGCGGCTTTGCCGAGTACCTGATCCTGGGCCGCCTTGCTGTCACTCTGTTTGGTGATCTTTAAGATCGCCCTGGCCATACCGCTCACCACCACCTTGCGGCTCTGGTTTTCGGCACTGACCAGCGCCTCGTCCTGGGAAGTGACTTTGGATTTTTCCCGAATGCTGACCAGTCCCTGATTGGTCAGGCCGACCGCGCCGCTGTCAAAAAGGGCTGTCAGGCGCGGCAGTCTCCGGTTCATCTCCTCATAGGCCGTGTTTACTTCCGGCATGCTGGCTACCTCGATCGCCAGTGCGTCACTCTCCGCATCGGCGGCCCAGGCGCTGGAAACCAGGGAGATGTGCGGGAACCTGATCAGTTGACTCTGCGGTTTTTCCGGCTGCATGGGCGCCGGCTGATCCGGGGCCGGGGGCGCGCCGGGCGTGGCCGGAGCATTCTTGAGCAGCATGTCATCCAGCGATTTGTAGGCCTCCTTGGCGGCCTTTTCGGGGAAATAGACGTTGATGGTTATAACGGCACAGGCTGCTAGCAGCCCGCAGCCAATTGCCAGCAGCCACATGATGATCTTTGTTTTCATGGATATTCCTCCGTTTTTAAAATCAGGTGGTTAGGCTGAAGGCTGAAGGAAAAACTTGTTGAGAGATGAGAGATGAGAAAACCTTTCATCTGCCTTCCTCAACCCTCAACCCTCAACCCTCAACCCTCAACCCTCATCTCTCAACCTTCAACCTTCAACCTTCCTACAAATATACCCCATATTTCCAATAAATAAAGCCTCTTATTCCTGCCATTTGAATTCGGTAGACGGCGCTGCCCCCTCCGGGCTGCCGCCCTTTTCAGTGGCCGCCTTGCCGCTGTCCGAGGCCTGTTTTATGGACTCGATCAGGTGATCCAGGGCGATCCGGTTCTGGGTCGGGGCGATCGAGACATTCAGGTCGCGGACGCCGAAGATGTTGGTGTGGACTATGTCCAGGGTGTCGAAGGAGAGATAGCCCTGCTCCAGGAGCGCGCTGATCTCGGCCCGGTCGTAGGGGAGGCCCGCGCGAAAGAAGACGCCGCTCAGCTTCCTGCCCCCCAGCTTTTGGAGAAACTCCCGGCTGACCTGCATCTTTTCCCCTTTGGCCTCGTTGGCCCACAGTTCGGTAAAACCGTTCAGCCCGGAGACGCCGCCCCCTTCGCCCGAGAGGCTGAAAATGCCATTGATCAGGCCGGAGATATAGCCCTTGATCCCTGGGAAACGGTTGCACAGCTCCGTCAGGCTCAGTCCGCTGATCAGCAGGTCGCCCCGGTAACTGGCCCGCTTTTTCATGACCAGTGATCCCGTGCCGAGCAGGGTGCCGCCGGAGAACGACGATCTCAGGGACGTGATCTCGGTCAGCCCCTTGGCAGCCTTGACGTGCATGGTCAGGGTGCCAAGCTCCAGTTTGCCGAGAGCGATTCTGCCGATGCTGACGACCTGTCCTTCCTTCGGTTCGCTGTTCAACTGCTGGTACAGCTGCTTGAAATTGTCCCTGGAAAATTCGGCGGTTTTCGACAGGGAGGGCGCTGTTGTACCGGACAGATCCAGGGAAAAGGGGAGGTTGCCGTCCAGGCCGCTGATTACTGTCGCCTGATCGGCAGATTCCAGACGGATCTTGTGGAACCGGAGGGCACCCTGCAGCAGTTGGTGACCGTCCCGCAGGGCCAGGGTTCCGCTCGCGGCCAGCGAACCGTCCACCGTGGCCTCCTGCAGAAAGCGCGGCATGAGATTGACAAAGGCATCGATATACGAGTTCAAGGGGGCCTGCGGCATCGCAAAGTTCAAGTTCCCCTGGCGGGCGTCCGAAAAGGCGTTCTCCAGCACTCCGTCAGCCGTGATGCTTACCGTATCACCGGTGCTGACCCGCGCCGTGCGGATGCTGATCTTTTGTCCGGCGATATCGCCGGACAGGCTGACAGCGGCCCGGGAGATCAGGGCCTTGCCGTTGCTGGCTGCGGAAACACCCTTCCCGGTCGCTTCAACCCTGGCATTGAGGCCGCTGGCTGCGGAATAGCGCCCGGTTATCGAACCGTCCAGCAGTCCCTCGCTGACGGTGGCCGCGCTTTTC
Source organism: Desulfuromonadales bacterium (assembly GCA_016650295.1). Taxonomy (GTDB): domain Bacteria; phylum Desulfobacterota; class Desulfuromonadia; order Geobacterales; family Pseudopelobacteraceae; genus CAIPTY01. The sequence continues at coordinate 4,782 of JAENWA010000099.1, forward strand.
GGCGGCAGCAGTCCGGCGCTGCCTGACAGGTCGGCCCCCTTGATGGTCAGCCCAAAGGTTGCACCCGCTGCCGTTGCAAACGGGTTAAAGGCCGCATTGCCCGTCAGCACGCCTCCCAGAAGCGTTCCACCGACAGTGGCCCGTGCGCCGGATCGGCTGAAGGCCAGCCGTGCCAGCGGTGCGGCCAGAGGTTTGCCCTGCCAGGTCAGTTGCCCGCCCCCAAGCTCAGCCGTCCCCTCCAGCCAGCTTGATTTCGCGTCCCTGGCCAGATACCCGGCCAGACGGCCGGAGATGCCCCGGGCGGTTGCTGCCTTATTATTCAGATCAACACCGCTGATCTCGATGGCCAGCGGATAATAGATGGCTTCCTTACGCTTCTCCACGGCCGGGACAGCCGCAGTCAGGCGGGCCAGGTTGATCGTGCTGCCGTCCCAGGTGAGTGTGCTGTTCTCCAGCGTCAGCAGGTTGTTGGCCAGGCGCCAGGTCAGGCGGGCCTGACCGCTCTTGCCGCTTGCGGTCAACTCTTTCAGCTCGCTGTTGCCCGTGACGGTCAACTGCTCTGCCTTGCGCGAGATGCGGGCCGCGGCAGTCCCCTGCTTCAGGGATAGCCTGTCCTGTCCCCGGCTGCCATGCACTCCGGAGACCTTCAGATCGACTGCTGCGTTGAAGTCCTGCGGACGTGTGCCTGCGGCTTGCAGAGATGCAGAGCCTTTGCCGGAATTGAACTGCAGGCCGGAGGGCTTGAGTAATGGATTGAGGGTGGCCAGATCGCCGGAAAAACTCTTTAGGGAGGCGCTGAAGGGCTCGGCGGCAGCAGCGTCGTAACCCGCCCGGCCATCCAGCCGGAGGCCCATGAAGCGGGCCTGCAGCGGGTTGAGGGTGGCTTTTTGCAGTTTCAGTCGTGGCGACAGGGCCAGCTCAAAGGGGGCCCGGATCGATTCCAGGGCTGCCTTCGTCCTGCTGCCACAATCGGACAGATCCCCCCTGACCGCTACCCCGGCTGCCTGTTTCGCAACACTGACCGTGCTGCAGAGACCGCTGATCCAGAGACGTCCGTCCTGTGTCAGTGAGAATCCCCGCAGGCGTGCAGCGCCGGTGATCGCGGTTATGCCCTGGTCGGCGGACCCGGTCAGATGCAGTGCCGTACCGCCCAGTGTGCCCGAAAACGCCGTCTGCCTGCCCTTTTCGGCCGGCAGAAGCGCGGCCAGCGGCTGCAGGTCCAGATCGTCCAACTTTGCATTCAGCTCAAAGCTGCGTTCTTTCTTCAGCCCGTTGACCGTAGCGCTGCCGTGCAGATGCAGGAGTTTGCCGACAATCAGATCAAGATCCTCCAGACGGGCCTGATCGCTTGCCTGATGGTAGCTGCCGTTAAAGATCAGCTTGCCCGACAGGGGCGCCATGCGCTGGGCAGCCGCAATCCGGCTGAAGCCCAGCTCTCCGTGTGCCGACAGCTGTCCCTTATGCAGGGTGGCCGTCAGCAGAAGGTCGCCCTGGGCCTGCCGTAGATACTCGCCATTATTCAGTTTCAGCAGCCCTGTCAACGGGGCCAGTGCCAGCGACGGCGCCCGCAGGGCAAGATCGAACCCCGCATCGCTGCCGGCCCGCCCGGTTCCGTTCAGGGTATAGCGGTTCTTGGCGTCATCGGCGAAGGTCAGGTCGATGCGGGAATTCTGGATACCCCTGGTCGCCAGGTCACGGACGCTGAAGGAGATATCCCGGACAGCCAGGCCGTTGACCTTGACTGAACTGTTCCTGATGGACAAGTGCCGGACCAGGGTCTCCCCGGCAGAAGGTTTGTCGAAGAGTTGGCTGATCCCCGAAAAGTTCCAGACGCCGGCGCTGTTCTTGCGCAGGTCGATCCGCACCCCTTCCAGCTCGATCAGGCTAAAGTCGCGGCTGCCGAACATCAGCCGGCTCCAGTGCGGCGCTATGGCGATGGACTCGGCTGTCAGCAGGCTGTTGCCCGAAAAACCGGGCGAATCGGCGATGGTCAGACCCTTGAGATAGAGTGTTGAGCCGGAGGTGTGCAGAGAGTGCACCGTTACCGGCTGGTGCAGGTAGTCGGTCAGCAGATTGGAGAGCTGGCTGGCGGAGTAGGGGCTGATCAGGTAGATTTTCAGTGAAACGGCCAGCAGGGCGAAGGTCAGCAGGGCAATCCCAACGCAGTAAAAAAGTATCTTTCTGAAAGATTTGTTCGTTGTTTTTTGCCGTATGGTGTCACTCATGGGCGTAGTTCCCTCATGGAGAAACTGTAACCCGAAAGCAGCGTTTTGACAAGCGGAGCAGATGTTTCGGCAATGTCACCACATGATCCCGCCATGCGGCTGTACGGTCCGGAAATATGTTTAACTAATAGCAATATATTGATAAAATAATATGAGAAAGGGGTGTTGATCATGGTACGCAGGATGATAATTCTTATCGCTCTAATCGTCACGACATGTGGATTTGCCTCGACGTCCGACCTGATGCGCCAGCAGTTGAAAACCCTTCCGTAGCATTACTCGAATTTTGATGTGAATATGGCGTGGGATGTAAAAAACATCGACGGCAATACCGTTATTGACGGTGTCATCCAGAATATCCGGTATTCAACGATGGAAGATATCGAAGTGTGGGTTGCGCTACTGGATGCCAAGGGCAAGACGCTTTGGCGGTCAGTTGACTTTGTCATACCACGGCAGATGGATATGAATGATACCAGCACCTTCAGTGTGAAGCTGAAGAGTGCCGCCACGCATGGCGCCAAACTGGTGTTCACCTATAAGTACAGTGGGTTTGAAGGGGGAGGACACGACAATGGTGGCGGGGTAAACTGGACACAATCGTTTGAGTCGAAAATTCCTTGATTGCCTGAACCTCCGAGGTTTCAGAAACCTCGGAGATTTGTTTGATGCCAACTTGATTGCAACTCGGAATAAGACTAGCAATCAAGGCGGTTATGGACAATTTCGTACGCCTCCCTGCGATGGCAAATCGCATATACGAACACCTCACTCCCCTGAATTCCGAATACAACCCGGTAGTCGCCCACCCGCAGTTTCCAGTATCCATTCAGCGTGGCGCGGAGCGGTTTTCCATACAGAGCGGGTTCGCTCGCCAACCGCTCCTTCAGGACAGTTTTAATCCTGTCCTTCATGGTTCCGGAGAGTCGCGATACATCGTGTGCCACTTCCGGGTGAAAGAGGATGGTGTAGCTCATTCACCAAAAACCTGATCCAGGGAGAGAGCCGTTGTGCGGTCAAAGGTTTCTGCACGTGAATCGGCCAAGGCAGTCAGCGCACGATCCTCGCGCAGTTCCAGCGCCTCCTTGATGAGGTCGTGGGCCACGGAAGAAAGAGAAGCTCCCTCCGACGCGGCGATGCTGCTTAATTCAAAGTACAATGGCTGTTCGCAGACCACATTGATGCGGGGATTTTTAGTCGGCATGATGTCACCTCTGCATAGAGTGTCGCATAAGTGAGGCACTTGGTCAATGCTGAAGAAACAGTAAGTAAGTAGGTTGGGGTAAACAGGTTCATCGTGAACCCCAACATTGCACCGTTGGGGTTCACGGAAAGGCTGTTCACCCCAACCTACAAGCTATTATATGGAATGCAGTTCCAGAAATTTCTGAGGGGTTAACACAGAGATTTCTCCGACACTCCTGAAATCGGCGTCGAAGGTGATCAGGAAGGAACAACGGCTCTCAATGGCTGTGGACATAATGATCGCGTCAGCGATGGCCAGTCGATTGGCTTTTTTCAGGGCGGCAGTACGCAGAACCCAGTCAGTACGGAATTCGGCGATGGAGAAGAGCGGGAGAGATTCTATTGAGCTGATTACTCGTTCTGCCTCTGAATAATGATCGGCGGCAGTGAGAATGGCGGCAAGTTCCAGGAGGGTGATGGTGGCGACAACGGACTTGATGCGGCGGGTAAAAAGAAGTTGGAAAAAGGCGGTACAGCTTTCGACTTTGTCCGGCTCGTCATTGAAAAATCCGAGCAGTACATTGGTGTCGATGCAAACGGTCACTGATCGCGCCATTCGCTGCGGATCTTTTTCTGCATTTCAACCGAGTCTGTTCCAGCAAGACCATGGCTGATGCCGCGTAGGGCAAGAAAACCCATTTCCGCATCAGTCAGCTGATTCCGCTTCGTTTTTGTCTTAGGCAGCAGGAGCTTAACCTCGGTGTGTTCCGGCAGATTGACTGGTATGCAGGGCACGAATACACCATGTTCATAGGTGGCGGAAATAGTCTGTGGCATTATCGAAATCCTCACTTTTGATGAAGTGACTATAACACAGAGAGTAGTGTGAGGCAAGTTTCGTTGCCGGGAATGTCGCATTCCCGGTTGATCAATACCAATAAATATTATATGGTAATATTATGACGTCGTCGCTGGAGGTTATATCATGCAAAAAAATACCAGTGTTACCCTTGGTTCACACTACGAAAAGTTCATTTCTCAGCAGGTTGTCCAGGGCCGTTTTGGTTCGGCAAGCGAGACAATTCGTGCCGGCCTACGACTATTGGAAGAGCGGGAAACTAAGCTATCTCTGCTACGCCGTGCTCTTATCGAGGGTGAAGAAAGCGGCACCGCTGATTATTCATTGAAGAGCTTACTCTCTGAACTTGACGGGGAATAGAACTTGAGGGGGGACATTGTTGATTTGTTGATTAAGTGCCAAGTTAGTCAACTAATCAACAACGTTATAAGCCCTTCCTTTTAATCGCCATGTCGTTTTCCTATCGACTCAATGTGAAGCATCAGAGTTGTACAACAGTGAAATTGTTTGCGTATTGTTATTTCTCTGCCAGTCTTTTTATTTTTGAATAAATTTGACCTGTAGCTTGGTTGTATATCCATATTTCTTTTAGGTTAATGTATAAATATTTACTCCTAAAAGTGTGTTCAGACGGGGAATCCATCGTAGCTTCAATATAGGAAAAGTCTTCATGAATTAAAGGTTCATCAAGGTTTCCTATTAGTAGAATTTTGACTTTATCTTTTATATTTTTTGCTTCTTCTGGGCTTGCCTTAATTTTTATACCCATTCGCCATTCTTTGTCTGAATCTCTAATAATATTTCCATCTCTATATATTTTAGCCATTTGTTTTCCAGTAGACCCATATTTTGTTTCAGAGTCTATGGCTTTCTTTTCCTCGGCATCATATCTGCTCTGCGCCGACTTACTCACAGTTTCAATGAATGGTAGTTCACGATAATTATCAACTATTGCCCCGTAACTTTCATAATTAGATTCAGAAACTACCGTTGATGCTCCGTATCTATTTTGGGCTGCGTATGATCTTGATCCTTTTTCCTCACTAGTGAGCGATATTTCTTTTGAATTTTCTATGTAGCTGCTTACTTTATATGAAGGGTTTATTAGTTTTTGTATTCCGTAGCCCATTGGTTCTGAAACTTTTTGAAGTTCAATATCAACGCTAAGTTCTGATATGTCAGCAGAATAATTAACTTCAGTTCTGCGTGCTTGAAGCGAGAAAAGACCCTTTGGGCCAATTTGCCCAATAATTGGAAGGCTATTTTCCTTGTCTATCCTCTTTTGAAATTGCTCTGTTGTCTCAAACTCTCCTTTTACTGCGGATCTGTTTCTTTTCTTAATAGCATCATAAATTGATTTAGGGTCATTCCCGTAATAATTCGAGGGAAGCTTCTCCAGATTTGAGTCTATTTGAACAGCAGTGTATTTCTGTGTTTGATTTAAACGCTTCTTTTTCGTGGTGGTTGCAGCGGCTTTCTTATTTGTTTTAGGCTCTGCGAAAGCAATTGAAACAAGTGATATGAGAAGAATAAGCAGCACCGCAATAAACTTTTTCATAAGGTCTCCATTCTCTTGAATTATCATTGTCCAACGGTGCGGGAGATCGCCTGATGGGTTTTAGGTCAGGTGCATCTTCCTAGTTGGGCGTCTTCTTTTGTTCCAGAGTTGCGAAGAAGGCTCAGCAGTCGTCGGAACTCGGCATCATTTCCATCACTCTTCCACCGGTTTACGAAGCGGCATACCACCTGTAAATTCCCTGGTTCATAATGACCGTCGCTGTCAATTCGATCAAGGGAACATAAAAGCTCTTGATCGTCGGCCAGTTCTTCGAATTGAAGTACCAAGCTTGTTATGGCACAGAGACCATCCTGTGCATCGACGAGCTCGGTTATATGTTTTTCAAAGTCCTGTTGCGTAGGGAATCGTAATTCTTTATTTTTGACAGTCCTCAATATTTGTTGCCCGTTCCCGGCATCAACAGTGTCTAGTGCAGTTTTTGCCATTCGATTAACAGCAATGTCTTTAGCATCCTCGCTTCTCCGTACATCTATTTTACTTTGAACCCCGCCGGACCTTGAAAGAAACTCCTTGGCAAAGCCATAAAAATAGACTTCATTCGATGTTTCCTTTAGGCCGCATTCAAGAAGAAAAGCGTAAACAGAAGCTTCAATGCGATTCGGGTTAAAAGTGTGAAAATTGTTAATTACAGCTGATATCTTTTGAAAAGACAGTTTCGGTCTTGAGGCTTCGGTGGCCTTGATTCGTATGTAATCATCTGAAATTTCAATTATGCTGAAGTATTTCCTTCCGCCTCCAGACTGTACATCGTCACCAACTGAAAACAATTTTTCAATACTCATCCTATTGATTGAAATAACATTTTCGCGTTCTGCTATTTTAGTTGGGTCAGGAGTTATAATGTCTGTTGAGGTTAATGAACCAGCAAAACGTGATGGTTCTTGCTTCTCCACAAAACGTCCTTTTTCTAATTCGACAATATCGTACCCTTCTTTTTCATAAAATTTCCTGTATGCTTTGAAGCGTTTTATGCCTTTTATTTCGAACTTTTGAGCCATGAGTACGTACTCAGCTTCAGTCAGTCCGGTAGTAGCAAGCGCAACCGCGACGGCACGTCCGAACGACTCGGGTTTTCCGTAATTCAACAAATCGGTCATTTTCAGACCACGTCGAAACGTTTTCGCTGCGGGTGATGAAGTCATTGCACTCATGTTTTTCTCTTTTCTTTGATAGGGTTTTGAATTTGGGGATGGCCAACATGTTATTCAGCAGCCCCCCGCGCGCGAACCGGCCATCTTTCCAAAATGGATATTTATCCTGTGATCATGAAAATAACAAAATTATTCCGCACCATATATCAGTACCATTGCCATCTCAAAGAATATTCTGCTCGCTCAATTAACGGGGCTAAAAAAGCTTGAAGCAAAATCCGGACTGACAACTCTACGGGAAATGGAGGGGACGTGGCGGGATTATTTCTTTGCCAGCATACTGGCGTAGGTGATTGAGCCGAAGAAGTTCCCATTGGCAACACGGTTTCTGGCCTCGGCCTTGAGCGCAGTTGCCAGTTCCGCTCCGATTCGGCCGGAGGCCGCCAGCACGTCGGCCCCGCGGTCCACGACGGTCAGCATGTAATCCGGGGCCGTGGTTTCAACGAAACCAAAACTGCGCTGGTTGATGATCGTGAAACCGGCATCCTTGACCAGTGCCGGCAGGCGGGGGATCAGCCAGCGGTCATGCACCAGGGCCGCCATGGCGGCATCGGCGCAGGCCTGCAGCGGATCGAAGTCGCCGGTGGCCAGGTTGGTGGTGGTGTAGTTGCCGTCAAACACTGCCAGTACCCCACCGGGACGCAGCACCCGGAAGGCCTCGGCCAGGGCGGCTTGAGGTTCGGGGACGTGGCTGAGGGTGGTGTGGAAGATAAGCGCGTCGAAGCAGTTGTCCTGAAAGGGGAGGGCGCGGCCGTCACCCTCGACGAACTCCAGGTTGGGCAGGTTTTCGGCTGATGTGCGCGCTGCCGCCAGAAAAACGGGCGACGGGTCAACACCGATAACCTGGCCGATCCCCGGACGGCGGGCCAGTTCCCGGCTGACGGCGCCGGTGCCGCAGCCGACCTCCAGCACCCTGGCGCCGTCGGGCAGTTCCATATCCGCCAGGTAGGCCCGCAGCATGCCCTGCTGCTGGAGGTCTGCGGCGCGGCGTTCAAGCACAATCGCCAGGCGCTCCTGAACCTCGTGTTCCGCATCCGCGATGGTGGCGTAGACATCTGCCATGGGGGGCCTCCCTTGTCACATCTAAAATCAAATCCCCCTCAATCCCCCTTTACAAAGGGGGATGTTTTAAAATTCCCCCCTTATGAAAGGGGGGGTAGGGGGGATTTGCCTGTGATTGTAAAAATAATATTCCCCTTTAGCAAAGGGGGGTAAATTAGATGAAATTTACCGCTAATCAGACTGAGCAATTGTAATATTCCGGCAGTGCGTCTCCCTGATCCTGGTCGCCCCGATGACGCCGATGGCGGCGAAGGCCAGCATGAACAGGAAGCCGGAATGGTAATCGGCTGGGGAATACACCCGCAGCCCGTTGACGGTCCTGCCGTCCCACCCCAGGTCCATGGCCCAGCCGAACAGCGGCTGCATCACGGCCGCACCCAGGAACAGCCCGGTGTTGACCAGTCCGACCGCCATGCCGGACAGGGCCGGAGCCACGACCTCCTTGGCATTGGCAAAGGTCACGATAAAACCGCCGCAGCCGAAGCCGAGCAGTGCAAACAGGGCCTGCCCGAAGAGACCGGGTGTCCAGGGGGCATAGGCCAGGCCGAGGCAGGCGGCCGTGTAGAGCAGGGTGCCGGCCATGATGACCGGTTTGCGGTGTCCCAGTCGGTCCGAAATCAGGCCGAACAGCAGGGAGCCGACGGCAAAGCCGGCCAGTGCCGTGGTGGTATAGACCGCAGCATCGGAGCGCCCCAGGCCGTGAACATCCCGCAGGAAGGGAATTGCCCACAAACCTACAAAGGCCAGCATACTCCCGACCATCCCCAGATCGACCCATAAGACCGGCCAGGTTGCGCCGGTCCTGACGACGCTTGTGAGATCCTTCCACCAGTGCTGCTGGCGGACCGGATGACTGCTCTTGCCCTCCATCTCGCGCAGGGAGGGGAAGCCCAGATCCTCCGGGCGGTTACGGACAAACAGTGCCGTCAGCAGCGCCAGCCCGATGGTAGCGCCGCCCAGCACCAGAAAGACCGAACGCCAGGAACAGGACTTCAGGATCAGGGCCAGCGGGCCGGCCGAGGCAATGGCGCCGATGTTGCCGAACAGCAGGGTCAGTCCGCTGATCAGCCCGAAGTTGCGATCCCGGAACCAGAGACTGTTGCTTTTGAAGAGCCCGACAAAGACCACCGAAACGCCCAGTCCCACCAGCGCGCGACCGGCCGACACCCCGGAAAAGGTGGTTGCCAGGCCGAACAGGATCGAACCGGCTCCGGCCATCAGGCTGCCGGCCGAGATGGCGATGCGGGCGCCCAGGGTGTCCGCCAGCACACCGGCCGGGATCTGCATGGCGGTGTAGATGTAGAAATACATGGCCGCCAGCGAGCCGAGCTGCGCTCCCGAGGTGTTGAAGGCCTTCATCAGGTTGGACGAGATCACTGCCGGGGCCATGCGGTGGAAAAAGGCGAGCATGTAGGTAAGGATCAGAATGATGAAAATGGACCAGCGCACGACGTTGAAGCGGGGAGGAGAAATGAAGGGCATGGCGTATTCTCCGTCGGGCTGGTTGTTGACCAACCCGGCACAGCCGGAACGAAACGGGAAAAATCAAAGGCAATAGAACGCGGATGACGCGTTCTATTGCCGTTCAGGCTGTAAAGATTCAAGTCAAATACAGCTTAAGCTGTCAGCCCGGCGTCTTCCAGGGCCAGTTCCTTGATCGCCATATCCCGCATCTTGAACTTTTGGATCTTGCCCGAGGCGGTCATGGGGAAGGAATCCACGAACTTGACGTACTTGGGAATCTTGTAGTTGGCGATCTTTTCCCGGCAGAATTCCCTGACCTCGTCCTCGCTCATCTCCAGCCCTTTTTTCAGGATGATGGAGGCCATGACCTGCTCGCCGTACTTCCGGTCCGGCACGCCGTAGACCTGGATGTCGGAGATCTTGGGATGGGTATAGAGGAACTCCTCGATCTCGCGGGGATAGATGTTTTCGCCGCCGCGTATGATCATGTTCTTGATGCGGCCGGTGATCTTGCAGTAGCCGTTCTCATCCATGATGGCCAGGTCGCCGGTATGCAGCCACTGCTTGCTGTCGATGGCCTTGGCGGTCTCGTCGGGCATCTTGTAGTAGCCCTTCATGACCAGGTAGCCGCGGGTGCAGAGTTCGCCCTGTTTGCCGGGGGGCAGCGTGGCCCCTGTTTCGATATCGACGATCTTGACCTCCACGTCCGGCAGGGCACGGCCGACCGTGGCGACGCGCAGTTCGATGGCGTCATCGGTGCGGGTCTGGGTGATGACCGGCGAGGATTCGGTCTGGCCGTAGGCGATGGTGATCTCGCCGGCATTCATCTGGCTGATAACCTTTTTCATGACCTCGATCGGGCAGTTGGAGCCGGCCATGATGCCGGTGCGCAGGGAGGAAAGGTCGAATCTGCCGAACTCGGGGTGCTCCAGTTCGGCGATGAACATGGTCGGGACGCCGTGGACCGCGGTGCATTTCTCCGCCTCGATGGTCTGCAGCACCTTGAGCGGATCGAAGATCTCCACCGGCACCATGGTGGTGGCGTGGGTTACGCAGGCCATGACCCCCAGGACGCAGCCGAAACAGTGGAAGAAAGGCACCGGGATGCAGAGCCGGTCCTTTTCGGTCAGCTTCATGCACTCGCCGATGTTGAAGCCGTTGTTGACCACGTTGTAGTGGGTCAGCATGACCCCCTTGGGGAAGCCGGTGGTACCGGAGGTGTACTGCATGTTGATGGTCTCGTGGCAGTTGAGGGTGGCCTCGACCGCTGCCAGTCCGGCATCGCTGACCTCGCTTCCCAACTCCATGATGCGGCTGAAGTTGAGCATGCCGGCGGGGGTCCCGTCGCCGATGAATATGACGTTCCTCAGGTGCGGCAGACTGGGGCTGTTCAGACTGCCGGCCCGGCTTGCCGCCAGCTCGGGAATCACATCGTTGGCTGTCTGGACATAATCCGAGTCCTTGAAGGATTTGACCATGAACAACGTATTCGAGTCGGACTGGTTGAGGATGTATTCCAGTTCGGCCGATTTGTAGCTGGTGTTGATCGTGACCAGAATCGCGCCGATCTTGGCGGTGGCAAACTGCAGGATTACCCATTCCGGGACGTTGTAGGCCCAGATGGCCAGGTTGTCTCCCTTCTTGATTCCCAGACGCAGCAGCCCTTTGGCAACCGTACGGCAGACCTCGTTGAATTCGCGGTAGGAATAACGCAGCCCCCGCTCCGGGTAGACCAGCGCGTCATTGTCCGGAAAACGCTCCGCCATCTGGTCCAGCAGGCCACCTACGGTTACATCAAGCTGTCGTGACATGGCTCATCCTTCTTCGGTGTATATATTGATGGATTATCTGTTTGCCTGTGCCGCACCCGGGCGCGAGCCTTCAGACCAGTCAGACAAGTCAGACTGGTCTGAAGGCCAGTGCCGCCCCACGGGCGCGGGCAACCTTTGAGTCGGACGGGCGTCCCAGGATCCCGGAGATGAAATTGCCGGTCTCGATCAGCCGGTCTAGGTCTACACCGGTTTCTATCCCAAGTCCATTCAACATGTAAAGAAGATCTTCACTGGCCACGTTTCCGGATGCTCCGGCGGCGTAAGGGCAGCCACCCAGACCTGCCACCGAACTGTCAATGACCGAGATGCCCCGCTCCAGGACCGCCAGGATATTTGCCAGGGCCTGGCCGTAGGTATCGTGGAAATGGACCGCGATCAACTCGCGCGGCATCTTGTCAGCCACCGCATCCACCACGGCCTGGGCCCGGCCCGGTGTCCCGACGCCGATGGTGTCCCCCAGGAAGATCTCGTAACAGCCCAGTTCCAGCATGCGGGCCGCCACCTTGGCGACGGCGGCCGGCGCCACCTCGCCTTCGTAGGGGCAGCCCAAGGCGCAGGAAACCGCTCCGCGCACCTTGACCCCTTTTTTTTTGGCGGCCTCGATGACCGTGGCAAAGCGCTCCAGGCTTTCGGCGATGGAACAGTTGATGTTTTTCCGCGAAAAGGTTTCCGAAGCGGCTCCGAAGACGGCCACCTCTTCCGCACCGGCCGCCATGGCCGCCTCGAATCCCTGCAGGTTCGGCACCAGGACCGGGTAACTGACTCCGTCCCGGCGCTGAATGCCCGCCATGACCTGGGCATTGTCGGCCATCTGCGGCATCCATGTGGGAGAGACAAAGCTGGTGGCCTCGATGGCCTGCAGCCCGCAGGCGGTCAGGCGATTGATCAGCTCGATCTTGACGTCGGTCGGGACGATCAGGCGCTCTTTCTGCAGGCCGTCGCGCGGGCCGACCTCGACAATCTTGACCTGTTTCGGCAGTCTCATACCGTTTCCCCGTCTGCGGCAAAGGACAGCAGTTCCGTTCCTTCATTGACCACCGCACCCACGGCAAAATGGATCTCCGCCACCACGCCGTCACGCGGGGCGCTGATGGTGTGCTCCATCTTCATGGCCTCCATGATGACCAGCGGGGTGCCCCGTTCCACGGCTGTTCCGGGTGTCACCAGCAGCGCCACGATCTTGCCCGGCATGGGTGCTGTCAGGCGTCCTCCGGCCACCTCCTGCTCTCCGGCATCGGCCAGGGGATCGTGCAGGGTCAGGCGGTGGCTGCTGCCGTGTGAGATGACCGTCAGGTCGTTGCCGTGCCACACAATGCTGGCTGTGATCCGCATGCCGCCCAGATCTGCCAGCAGGTCGCCGTCGTTGTCGAGCCGGCCGCTCACCAGCATCCGGCAGTCAGGGAGTTCCAGCAGGTAGCCTTCCGGCCGGTAGTGGGCCGTGACGCAGACCGCCGTTTCTCCGTCCTGCAGGGTCAGTACATGGTGGTTGTCGCAGTTCAGCTGCCAGCCGGTGGTCTGGTGCCAGGGGGACCAGCGGTCGCTGGAGGCGGCTGCCGCGCTTTCCGCCTCGGCCGACCGGCGCAGAAGCACATACAGGGCGGCCAGGGCCACTGTCCGGGCCGGGGCCGGCTCTGTTTCCGGGAAGAGGGCCGTGCTGTGCCGCTCGATGAAACCGGTGTCGAAATCGCCGGCAGCAAAGGCCGGATGCGCAGCCACCGCAGCCAGGAACTCTACGTTGGTGGTGACGCCGACCACCTGGTATTCGGCCAGGGCCGCGCGCAGGCGACGCAGGGCGCCGTCACGGGTGGCATCCCAGACAATCAGCTTGGCGATCATCGGGTCGTAGTTGATGCTGACGCTGTCGCCCTGGCGGACGCCGGTGTCGATCCTGACATGGGCGCTTTCCGGCGGGGTGCGCAGGTGGGTCAGGGTGCCGGTGGATGGCAGGAAATCCCGTGCAGGGTCCTCGGCATAGATGCGGGCCTCGATGGCATGTCCGTCGATGGCCAGCTGATCCTGTCCGCAGGGAAGCGTTTCGCCGGAGGCTACGCCCAGCTGCCAGCGGACCAGATCCTGGCCGGTGATCATCTCGGTTACCGGATGCTCCACCTGCAGCCTTGTGTTCATCTCCATGAAATAGAAGGAACCGTCCTCATCCAGCAGGAACTCGACCGTGCCGGCCCCGACATAACCGATGGCGCGGGCGGCCGCCACCGCCGCTGCCCCCATCCGTGAGCGGAGCTCTCCATCCATTCCGGGCGCAGGCGCTTCCTCCAGCACCTTCTGGTGACGGCGCTGGATCGAGCAGTCGCGCTCGAACAGGTGCAGCGCATTGCCGTGAAAATCGGCAAAGACCTGGATCTCCATATGGCGCGGCCGGGTCAGGTATTTTTCCAGCAGGACCCGCTCGTCCCCGAAGCCGGAGAGCGCCTCCCGCCTGGCCGCGGCCAGCAAGGCGCCGAATGAGGCCGAATCCCGGACCACCCGCATCCCCTTGCCGCCGCCGCCGGCCGTAGCCTTGATCAGGACCGGATAGCCGATCCGGTCGGCGCTGTCCTGCAGCATGCCCGGGTCCTGATCCTCGCCATGGTAGCCGGGCACCAGCGGCACCCCGGCCTCCTCCATGATCCGCTTGGCCGCGCTCTTGGAGCCCATGGCCCGGATGGCCCCGGCCGGTGGACCGATAAAGACCAGCCCGGCCCCGTCGCAGGCCTCGGCAAAATCGGCATTCTCGGAAAGAAAGCCGTAACCGGGGTGAATCGCCTGTGCGCCGCTTTGGCGGGCAACATCCAGGATCAGTTCCGGTCGCAGGTAGCTCTCGCGGGCCGGAGCCGGGCCGATATGATAGGCCTCGTCGGCCAGCGCCACATGCAGGGCATCGGCGTCGGCATCGGAATAGACCGCCACCGTGCGGATGCCCATCTGCCTGGCGGTGCGGATGATGCGGCAGGCGATCTCGCCGCGATTGGCTATCAGGATTTTATCGAACATGGGAATGACCTTCCTCGGCTCGATTGGTATTAGGTCCTTATTGATTTACGGTTTTACCCATCCCGGCGTGCGCTTCTCCAGAAAGGCCGAGACCCCTTCCCGCCCTTCGGCCGAGGCGCGCTGATTCGCTATCCGCGCGGCGGTGTCGCTGATCAGTTCCGGCCCGACCGGTCTGCCGGAGACCACTGCTATGAGCTGTTTGGCCCCGGCCATGGAGGCCGGTCCGTTCTTCAACAGCGTTTTCGCCAGGTCCTGTCCCCGCGACTGAAGGGCAGCATCGTCCTCCACCACTTCGTGCAGCAGCCCGAGCCGTTGAGCCTTCGCACAGTCAAACACCTCCGCCGACAGGAAATAGCGCCGGCAGGCCCGGGCGCCGATGGCAGCGATCACATAGGGGGAAATCACCGCCGGGAACAGTCCCAGTTTGACCTCGGACAGGCAGAAAGAGGCCCGGCGGGTGGCGATGGCCATGTCGCAGCAGGCTACCAGGCCGACACCGCCACCGTAGGCGGCCCCCTGCACTAAGGCGATGGTCGGCTTGGCGAGACCATTGAGGGTCTGCATCAGTTCGGCCAGACCCAGGGCGTCACGCAGATTCTCCTCCCTGGTGTAGTCGGCCATTCTGCGCATCCAGTTGAGATCGGCCCCGGCCGAAAAGCTCTTGCCGCTGCCGGTCAGCAGCACTACCCGGACACGTTCGTCCGACGCCAGGTTTTTTAATTCCGCGGTCAGGTCCGCGATCAGGAGATCGTCGAAGGCATTATGCACCTCCGGCCGGTTCATGGTCAGGGTGGCAATGCCTTGGTTGTCGATCTGGGTCAGGATGGTAGGTTCGCTCATAAGTGTTTTCCTTGGAGTGTTTTTTTCTGACCAGTCAGACCAGTCAGACCGGTCTGAAAAACCATTGGCTACATCCTGAAAACGCCGAATTCGGTCTTCTCCGCCGGCGCATTCATGGCGGCCGATATGCCCAACCCCAGCACCATGCGGGTTTCCGCCGGATCGATGATGCCGTCATCCCAAAGCCGGGCGCTGGCATAGTAGGGATGCCCCTGGGTTTCGTACTGCTCGCGGATGGGCGTCTTGAAGGCCTCCTCCTGGGCGGCACTCCAGCTCTCACCGCGCGCCTCCATGCCGTCGCGCTTGACCTGTGCCAGCACACTGGCGGCCTGCTCGCCCCCCATGACCGAGATGCGGGCGTTGGGCCACATCCAGAGCAGGCGCGGACCGTAGGCGCGGCCGCACATGCCGTAATTTCCGGCTCCAAAACTGCCGCCGATGATGACCGTGAATTTCGGAACCGCGGCGCAGGCTACGGCCGTGACCATCTTGGCTCCGTCCCGGGCGATGCCGCCGGCCTCGTATTTGCTGCCGACCATGAAGCCGGAGATGTTCTGCAGGAAGATCAGCGGGATGCCGCGCTGGCTGCACAGCTCGATGAAATGGGTCCCCTTGAGGGCCGACTCGGAGAACAGGATGCCGTTGTTGGCGACGATCCCGACCGGGTAACCCCAGATGTGGGCGAATCCGCACACCAGGGTGCTACCGTAGAGTTGCTTGAATTCGTCAAACTCGGAACCGTCCACGATCCGGGCAATGACTTCGCGCACATCATAGGGCTTGCGGGTATCGGTGGGAATGATCCCGTACAACTCGGCCGGGTCGTAGAGCGGATCGACCGGCGGTCGCAGGGCCAGCGAAGGCCGCTTGACCCGGTTCAGGTTGCCGACGATCCTGCGGGCGATGGAGAGGGCATGGGCGTCATCGACGGCATAGTGGTCGGTGACCCCCGAGGTGCGGCAGTGCACATCGGCCCCGCCCAGGTCCTCGGCGCTGACCACCTCGCCGGTGGCGGCCTTGACCAGCGGCGGACCGGCCAGGAAGATCGTGCCCTGGCCTTTGACGATGATGCTTTCATCGGACATGGCCGGGACATAGGCCCCACCGGCGGTGCAGGAGCCCATTACCACGGCGATCTGGGGGATTCCCCGGCCTGACAGGGTGGCCTGATTGTAAAAGATCCTCCCGAAATGATCGCGGTCCGGAAAGACCTCGTCCTGCTGCGGCAGGTTGGCCCCGCCGGAATCCACCAGGTAGATGCAGGGGAGGTTGTTTTCCCGGGCGATCTCCTGGGCGCGGAGGTGTTTCTTGACGGTGACCGGGTAGTAGGTGCCCCCCTTGACCGTGGCGTCGTTGACCACGATCATGCACTCCTGTCCCTTGACCCGCCCGATCCCGGTGATGATCCCGGCCGCCGGAATGTCGGCCCCGTACATCCCGAAGGCGGCGAACTGGGACAGTTCCAGAAAGGGTGACCCAACATCGAGCAGCTGGCGGATACGTTCGCGCGGCAGGAGCTTGCCCCGCTCGATATGCTTCTTGCGGGCCTTCTCGTCACCACCCCGGATAATCCCGGCCACCTTCTCGCGCAGGTCGGAAACCAGGGCCGCCATCAGATCCGCGTTGCGGGTGAACTCCTCCGAACCGCTTTTGATACTGCTTTTGAGAACTGTCATACCGTGGTGGACTCCTCTGGAAGATTAGGGCGCGGTCTCGTTGAACAGCTCCCGGCCGATCAGCATGCGGCGGATCTCGCTGGTCCCGGCGCCGATCTCGTAGAGTTTGGCGTCACGCAGCAGCCGTCCGGCGGGATACTCGTTGATATACCCGTTTCCGCCCAGGATCTGGATCGCCTCCAGCGCCATCCAGGTGGCTTTTTCAGCGGCATACAGTATCGCCCCGGCGGCATCCTTGCGGATCGCGTTCCTGCCGCTGCAGGCGTGGGCCACTGCGTAGACGTAAGCCCGGCAGGCATTCATGGTGCTGTACATGTCGGCCAGTTTGCCCTGCATCAACTGAAATTCGCCGATAGCCTTGCCGAACTGCCGGCGCTCGTGGATATAGGGAATGACCACGTCCAGGCAGGCCCGCATGATGCCCAGCGGACCGGCGGCAAGCACGGCCCGTTCGTAGTCCAGGCCGCTCATCAGGATCCTGACCCCTTCACCGACCTGGCCGACCACATTTTCAGCCGGCACCTCGCACTCCTCGAAGACCAGTTCACAGGTGTCCGAACCGCGCATGCCGAGTTTGTCCAGTTTCTGGGCCGTGGAGTAACCCTTGAACCCCTTCTCGATCAGGAAGGCGGTGATCCCCTTGGAACCGGCATTGATGTCGGTCTTGGCATACACCAGCAGGGTATCGGCGTGGGGGCCGTTGGTGATCCACATCTTGGTGCCGTTGAGGATGTAGCGGTCCCCCTTCCGATCGGCCCGCAGCCGCATGCTGACCACATCCGAGCCGGCTCCGGCCTCGCTCATGGCCAGGGCGCCGACATGTTCGCCGCTGATCAGTTTCGGCAGGTAGTGCCTCTTCTGCGCCTCGCTTGCGTTACGATAAATCTGGTTGATGCAGAGGTTGGAGTGGGCGCCGTAGGCCAGGGCAACCGCAGCCGAGGCGCGGCTGAGCTCCTCCATGGCCACCACGTGCTCCAGGTAGGTCATGCCGGCGCCGCCGTACTCTTCGGAGACGGTGATGCCGTGCAGTCCCAGGTCACCCATCTTGCGCCAGAGGTCCATGGGAAAGTGGTTGTCGCGGTCGATATCCGCCGCACGCGGGGCGATTTCATCCGCGGCAAAGGACGCAACCGTGTCCCTCAGAAGGTCTGCCGTTTCGCCCAGATCAAAGTTAAGTGTCGGATAAGACCGCATAATATATACCCCCTGTCCCGCCTCAATCGGCACTAAAAGCCGGAAATGTATTCAGGCCGGCTGAGGTTCCGACCATCTTGTAAATACTGACTTCATCCCAGGGCTCATCCAGGATCTTATCAACGGTCAGATCATCCCAGGGCTCGTCCAGTATGCCGTCATGGATTGCCCAGCTCCTGCCATGAACCGTCCGGTCGGCGCCGGGCATGCGGAACGGCGAAGATCCATCCAGCCTGCCGAAGAGTACGCCGACCGGACGGAATTCCCGGTTGATCTCCTCCATCATGCGTCTGCCATTCAGGTAATCGAAGCCGTATTTTTCATAACGGATGGCATTGTCATAGGTCAGCGGTTCGGCCATGATCATATCCATACCGAGGGAGTCCACAAAACATTCAAAACGGGAAAAGAATTCCGGAAACATCCGGAGACCTCGGCTGGTCTGGATCGGAAAGAGCCCGGCCCGCATGGCCCGGATCTCTTCCGGAATATTGCGCCCAAGGGTGGTAAAGCAGTTGTCGTGGCCCGCTTCGTCGATATCGACACGAAAGCGGGGTGCAGAGGGATCATTGATGATGCAGAAGGAAAGCTCCATCTGCCGAAAGTGTGTATCGGCGATATCAAGAAAAAAGACCGTCTGGTGATCGTCCGGGTCGTTTTTGACTTCAATCCGCGCCAGCCCCATCCCCTGCGGCGCAATGATGGTGACCCTGCGACGCCCGTCCGCACCACGGAACGTTACCGGCGAGACCTCCAGCAGTGTAAAGATGCGGGCCGGGATGATGCTCGTGTAGATGCGTTCTTTCTCGGCTGCCGCCAGCTCATTAATCTCGCTGAGAGACGATAGCCGGCAGCCCTGTTCCGAGATCAGCGACTCATTTCCGGGTAAATGGCTCATTCATCAAGTCTACATATTTCTTCGGTATTGTCCACCAACCTCATACAGAGCATGGCTGATCTGACCCAGCGAGGCGAATTTGACCGTTTCCATCAAACTCGGCAAAGATATTGCCGCCGGCCACAGCCACCTCCTGCAGTCGTTTCAGGGCCTGGGGGGCTGTTTCGCGGTTCTGTTCCTGGAAGGCGCGCAGGTTGGCGATCTGCTGTTCCTTCTCCTCAGTGGTGGCCCGGGCCAGTTCTCCGGGGACATTGAAACCCTCTTCATCGGCGCGGGGATTGAGGAAGGTGTTGACCCCGATGATCGGCAGCTCGCCGGAATGTTTTTTATGTTCGTAGAGCATGGATTCGTCCTGGATTCTGGAGCGCTGGTACTGGGTCTCCATGGCGCCCAGCACACCGCCGCGCTGGTCGATGCGTTCGAACTCGCACAGCACGGCCTCCTCCACCAGATCGGTCAACTCCTCGATGATGAAGGAACCCTGGCTCGGTTTTCGTTCCTGGTCAGGCCGAACTCCCTGGTGATGTGTCCGAGATGAATGACTTCGGCACCCGAGACCTGCAGGATGCGGCGAATGACATTGATCGTTGCATCGTGCCCGTCGAACAGGCTTGTGGCGGTTACAAAGCGTACTTTATGGTGCGTTTTGTAAACCTCGCCGGCAACACTCGACATGACGGAACCTCCTGAGAAGTTAATTGTCAGACTTGGTTTTATCCGCAGCTTACGTTTATGTCAAGCGCTATTAAAACATATTTTTACTATGCGCAAATTTTGTTTGATATTTGTTTTAAATCTGATTATAGTCGCAACCATAAGGCTGGCACATGATGTCCGGCAATCCGGAAAAACAACCCGCTGCAGATGTACCGTCAGATGCTTTACGTCAACGCCATCGTTCACATAACTACCTTTATTAAAAGAACAGATAAAAAAATTACGCAGCAGAAAACCATCGGCAGTCTGACCCTCGATAGAACAGATTGCCGGTTTTTTCGGGCCGTTTCAAATTCATATAACTTTGTTTTATACATAAAGATAGCCAATTACCAACCTGATCCAACCAGGAGAGCCGTATGTCGAATGACAACAACGAAGAAGAGTATATTCCGATCGGTGAACTCGCCCGAACCATTGGCGTGACGACCAGAACCCTGCGCTATTACGAAGAAGTCGGCATTATGGAGCCACCCCATCGCCTCGACGGTGGCAGCCGGGCCTATACGGCCAGCGGCGTGCGCAAGCTCAAATTTATCCTGCGATTGAAGGAGATGGGGCTGAGCATCAAAGAGATGCAGGAGCTGAATGCCGCCTATTCCGAGGCCAAGCAGACCACCAAGATCATTCCGCGCCTGATAGAAATGCTCGACTGTCACAT
Source organism: Desulfuromonadales bacterium (assembly GCA_016650295.1). Lineage (GTDB taxonomy): Bacteria > Desulfobacterota > Desulfuromonadia > Geobacterales > Pseudopelobacteraceae > CAIPTY01. Next base: position 25,116 of record JAENWA010000099.1, read on the forward strand.
CAACAATCTGGACGAGAAGATGTCGAAACTTGCCGTGCTGCGCAAGGAGATCGTGGATTACCGTCAACGTATGATCGAGCGTTTCCAGTTGCCTCCGACGCAGTGACGGATTGTTCCCGTTGGTCAGGAAGATCTGCCTCGTCTATATAGGTTGTACCGGTTTTGAAGGAGAATTCTATGGCTCTCAAAGACATTCTGCTCCACATAGACAATACCCCGAGTTTCCCCAACAGGCTCGACCTGGCGATCAGTCTGGCGCGTCTGCATGGCGCCCATCTCAAGGGTCTGTATGTGGTCACCCACCCCTATTACACCCCCGATCATTCTGCCGGTGACGTCGAAATGGTCAGACGGATCGAGGCATTGTTCAAGGAAAAGGTTGCCCTGGCCGGCATATCGGGTGAGTGGCTCTATGTGGATTGGTCCGTGGTGGGCGTCGGTGTCACGGAGGTTATCAATCGGTATGCCTATTTTACCGATCTGGTGATCATCGGGCAGCCAAATCACGATTCTCCGGACCGGGATACCCCCAAAGACTTGCCAGAACGACTCGGACTGGGGGCCGGCCGACCTTTGCTGGTGGTGCCCTATGCCGGGACCTTCAACACAATCGGTGAGAGGGTCATGATTGCCTGGAAATCCGGACGCGAGGCAACACGTTCCGCCAGTGATGCGCTGCCGATCCTTGAGAAAGCCAAACATGTAAGTGTCGTAACCATCAGCCCGGCCGGAAATTTCGACAGCAATGAAATTGAGGACGCCCGCAAGATCTGTTCTCACCTGGCGCATCACGGTATTAATGCTACCCATGATCAGGTTCTGGCGAGTTTCAATCTGTCCATTGGCGACATGCTGCTCAACCATGCCTGCGAGCAGAGGATGGATTTGCTCGTCATGGGGGCCTATGCCCAGTCCCGGCGCGGGGGTTACATGCACAGTCCGGTAGCCAGGCACTTGATGAACTTTATGACGGTGCCGATGCTGGTTTCGCATTAGCGTTCCTGATCAGCGCATATCTCCGGCAAGTACAGTGATTGTGGCAAATGCATAAAGACTTCAGGAAAGCTGCCGGTAGGAAGACGTAATCCAGGACGATCACTGGAAAGAAGAGCAATCGGAAAAAAAGAACAGACAACTGAAGGCCGCATCAAGCGGCATACTATCCCCATTGTTTCCATGCTGCTGCCAGCTAAATCCCAATTCCTTTATCCCATAAAAAGCAGTTACCGCAGAGTACGCAGAGTAACGCAGAGGAAAATCAAAAGGTTACGGTGACAAATCGTTTCACCCTTTTGGAGAATAGAATTTATTCCATAAGTATTGGTTTTCTCTGCGAACCTCGCTTAGAAGCGCCTACTTTTGGCTGCGTCCTCTGCGTTTAAATTGCCGTTAATAGGTTTATTCCTGATAAAAGAACGCAACGCCCGAAATTTGTGACAAACAGGCCGTCGAACGTTTGCGTCACGTATGTGTCCTTACGACATGGAAGCGGACTCTTCGGCGGGATTGTCATAAGTGCACCCATCTCGCGAGACAAGAACAAAGCGGGAGCCATCCCTGGTCCAGGGATGTTCCATCTTCAAGATGCCGTGACAGGTGCATTTCATCTGCGGTACGCTGGCATGCAGGTAGGTTTGATAGCTGAAAAAATCAGTGTGATGCCATGTCTCATCCATTGCATCACACACTTCCACGGTTTTCCCGCAGGTGGGACAAATAACGTTGTGATCCTGGTCAAAGCAAATCGTAATATCCAGGCGCTTTTCATCCTTGGAAAATAGTATGGTAGAAATTTCCCATGGATGATAAAGACCAAGTGTTGCGGAAAAAAATGTCTTCTGATCCATTTGGTTTCCTTGTGTGCGCTTGATATCCATGCAATAGATGCTGCGTTTCACCCAGCAAACCCGCAAGGGGGTGGCCTTATATTTGCAAACGGAATATTTAGTTCGACTCAGGTTTTGCTATTACCGTGCCAGCTCGTACAAACGGCGCCATGAGTGGATTTGCCGGTTCCGTAATCCGAACCGGGTGGCTCCTGCACCGTCCAACCATTGTCAGGAAATGTACACTTCAGGCCTTGGTAAAAGCCGGATAACCGCTCTGTTGGCGACTTTGCAGGCCTGGTCCGAAATTGTACAGGGTGCAAATAATTGTGCACCCGTTTTATGTAGTAATCGATATACGCAGCCGGCTTGTCGCTTAACGTTCCATGATAGTTCAGTAAAATACTGTTCGGGAATGAACAGCAAGCCATGACGTAAAGAGCGGAAGTCTTACACTATCCGTAATTATCTGCTATTATTAAAAAATAAACCAAAATGACAGGCGTGCAAATAATAGAGAAAGTTCAGAATCGAATATCAATGACCTATAACTCCAAAGAGAAAATATCTGGTCCTTCATCAGCCGGCTTTTTTGGTCGGCTGCTGCTGCTCATATTTGCCATGGAGCTTGGAGTTGAGGTGTTGTTTTCAGGTCTGTTCACCAGGTTGGGACCGGCTTTTGACTGCATTGCGGATGGAGTTCTGGTGATCCTTTTCAGCGCCCCGTTTGTCTGGTTTATGGTCGTGAAGCCTCTGGCTGAGTGCCGGACAGCAACGGGGGAGGCAATTCGCGGTGCTTCTTCAGCCATGTTCATCAAAGTGATGTTGGTAATCTCACTGGTGGAATTCCTGGTCAACCTGATAATACTCCGCTTCCTGCCCCAGGCGGATACCGTCAACAGCTGGTTAGCAGTCGCCTGCCTCACCACTATTCTCAGCGCCCCTTTGCTATGGAATGTCATGTCACTGGAGCAGCGCAGCCAGGTCGATTCCCTGAAAGATTTGCTGGGGACTCCTTTGAAGCTGTATGTCATCCTGCTCGGAACGGTTTTTTTCGTCGATCTTGTGGAACTGCCGTTCGTGACGCTGTTTTCCCAGCACGGCAGCCTGCTTATTCACAAGGTTATCGACGCACTTCTGACCACCCTGATTGTTGCCCCCATTTTCTGGTGGCTGGTGATTCGACCCCTGAGGAGTGACGCCAGGTCAGAAAGAAGCCGTTCCGACGCCATACTTGCCCAAGTGGTTGAAGCCATCGTGACCATTGATGAACAGGGGGTGATCCTGAACTCCAATCCTGCCGCGGAGAGAATTTTCGGATATGCCGCGGCCGAATTCACCGGCAAGCCGCTAACACTTCTTCTCAGAGAGGAAGGACGGAGCCTGTTCGATCTGGAACGCTCAATAACCGTCATTGAAGAAGGCGGAGATGCCGACACGACCCAGGAGGTCAGTATCAGACGCCGGGACGGTTCGATAGTGTCCCTGGAAATTTTGCTCAACAAAGTTATCATTAAAGAGGAGCGGCGCTACCTGATATTCATGCGGGATATCACGGAGCGTAAAGAGACGGAAGCAGCCCTGCGCGAAAGCGAGCTGCGTTTTCGCCAGATTTTCGAACAGAGTGAAGATGCCATTATCTTTTTCAAACCCGGCTCTTGCTCCATCATTGACCTCAACCAGACCGTTGAAAAGATCTATGGCTATACCAAGACAGAACTCAAAGCGCTGGGCATGCAGTGTCTCTGCCGGCAGGATGATTTTCCCCGTTTTAGCAGCGTTATCTGCGGCGTCAAGGAGGGCATGACGTCCCACGTGGACCGTCTGGCCAATCAGAGGAAAGACAGGTCGGAAATTATCGTTTCCATGCATGCCAAGCAGATTGCACTGCAAGGGGTGAAAATAGTTTTATGCTCCATCCGTGACGTGACCGAACGGGTCCGCCTGGAGGAAGAGGCGCGGGATATGCAGTCCAAACTTATTCAGGCTAACAAGATGACGTCTCTCGGTCTTCTCGTCTCTGGTGTTGCCCACGAAATCAACAATCCGAACAATTACATTATGACAAATTCAAGCATCCTGGACCGGGTCTGGCAGGACGCATTGAAGATTCTCCAGGCGTATTACCGGGAAAACGGAGATTTTCAGCTTGGCGGGGTTCCGTTTTCTGTTATGAATGAAGATGCATCGCATCTGTTTACGGGCATCGTCGACGGATCCCGCAGGATCAACGAACTTGTCGGCAATCTGAAGGATTTTGCCCGCCAGGACCGGTCGCCGGCGATGAGCGAAGTGGACATCAACCGCATCGTCACTACAGCCGTGACGATGCTTCATTATCAGATTGTCAAACATACCGAAAGGTTTCATCTTGAACTGGAGGAAAACCTTCCCATGGCCAGGGGGAATGGCCAGCAGTTCGAACAGGTTGTCATTAATCTGCTGATAAATGCCTGCCAGTCTATCAGTAACAAGCAGTGCGGCATCTGGGTAACTACCGGCTACGATGAGAACAGCGACCAGGTCAGCGTCGTCGTCCGCGACGAGGGTGTCGGCATGCCTGTTGCCATGCACAGCAGGATTATGGAGCCTTTCTTCACCACCAAGTTTGACACTGGCGGCACCGGTCTCGGGCTTTCAATTTCCCAATCGATCATCAGGGATCATAACGGGTCACTGGAATTCACCTCGGAGCCGGGCAAAGGGACGAGCTTTATCGTGAAAATTCCGGCAGGCAGATCTGCCACAGAGGAGCACTCTTCATGAAGCAGAAGACCAATCCACAAGCGACGGTTATGCTGGTGGACGACGAACCGCACATTCTCAAGACATCCCGGTTGATTCTCGGCAGTCACGGCATTACAGATATAGTGACATTTGACGACAGCCGCGAGGTTCTTCCTTACCTGGCAACCCGCTCGGTAGCGGTGATCGTCTTCGACCTGAATATGCCGTACATCTCCGGTTTTGAATTGCTGCCGAAACTTGCCAAAGATTTTCCTCAAACGCCTGTGATCCTCATGACTGCGGTTGACGACCTGGAAACCGTGATTAATTGCATGAAAGAAGGGGCCTTTGATTATCTGGTCAAGCCGGTCGAGATGGGGCGACTGGTTTCCAGTGTCCGCAAGGCGCTTGAAATCGGGAATCTTTCGAATGAACTGTCATCCCTCAAGGACCGTCTGCTGACGGACAGTCTGGAACATCCGTCCGCCTTTGCGGAGATAGTTACCGGCAACAAAAAAATGAGGGCCACGTTCCAGTATATAGAGGTGATCGCGGGATCGGGAAAACCGGTACTGATAACCGGTGATTCCGGAGTCGGCAAAGAGCTGGTTGCAAAAGCGGTTCATGATTTGAGCGGCTGCAAAGGCAATTTCATCGCAGTCAACGTCGCCGGTCTGGACGACAACATGTTCTCCGACACCCTGTTCGGACACAAAAAGGGGGCCTTTACCGGCGCTGACCAGGCCCGGGAGGGGTTGATCGCCCGCGCCAATGGCGGCTCCCTGTTTCTTGACGAAATTGGCGACCTTAACGAAATGTCGCAGATCAAGCTGCTGAGACTCCTGCAGGAAAAGGATTATTACCCGGTCGGATCGGATATTGCCCGCATGAGCGATGCCCGGATAATTCTGGCCACGAACCGGGATCTGCAGAAACAGATCGCGGCGGGGAAATTTCGCAGAGACCTCTACTACCGGCTTTGTACTCACCAGGTCACCATTCCGCCGCTTCGCGAGCGTCTTGACGACATCCCCCTGTTGCTCGACCATTTTATTGCCCAGGCGGCTTCCAGTCTCAACAAGAAAAAACCGACTCCGCCACCTGAGCTTGCCGATCTGCTGTCGCTCCACCCGTTTCCGGGCAATCTCAGAGAACTGGAGGCAATGGTGTTCGATGCGGTAACCCGACATAGCTCGGGAGTGCTTTCCATGGAGAGTTTTCGGGAGGTAATCTTTGATGATCGGCCGGTGCTTCCGAGAACCGAGACCTCCACCCATTCTCCTGAAAACAATCCTCTGATCGGTATTTTTGGACATTTCCCGTCGATTGAAGAGGTCGAAAATCATACGATTGATGAGGCGATGAAGATGGCCAACGGGAATCAGGGGATTGCCGCCAATCTGCTGAAAATGGGACGCCAGAATCTCAACAGGCGTCTGAAATCCAGAAAATAACCGAGCCAGGTCTTGTCCTTCAGGGACCGGAATCAATCTGAAGTAATTACGCATAAATGCTTCGACTCCGCTCAGAAGCACGCTCGCAAGAATTAAACAGGACAACACGGTAGAGAAATTGATGTTTATATTGTAAACTTAAAAAAATACCGTTAATTTTTCCCGGTCGGGAAACTGGCCTATTGATTGAGTGTCCGGATAATTTATTTTTTCACAGGAGAGTCCGCTTGAAAAATGAAAATTACATTATTATTGCCATACTGTTTGTTGCGGCACTGCTGTTGCCGGGTGGTGCAGTGTGTGCAGAGCTGCCCGCGGATTCCTCTCTGCCCAAAGTAATAAAGTATCCGGATTCACCGTCCGACGTGATGCTGCCCGCGGATTCCTCTCAGCCCAAGGTAATAATGTATCCAGCTTCACAGTCCGACGTTATGCCGCCCGCAGCCACGACGACAAATACCGGCAGGCAGCAGCCGGGGAGTGGCGACCTTTCCCAAAAACCAAAAGATGTAACACCGCCGGAGACCGGTAAAAAAGCTGTAAAACTGTCTCCCGAAGTGAGTGGGCTATCAGGAAAAGTCGAGATTTCTGCTATTGAAAAGGCCGTAGCCACTCTGGAAAAGGGGGGTGAAAAGCCTGCTCCCCAGCCATACCAGGCGCAGATGCTTTCCCAGTTCGGCTACAGCTTCTTCCGGCCGGAAGCGGCGGGCTTCGCGTCGCTGACTGATATACCGGTCGGCCCTGACTATGTCATCGGTCCGGGAGACAGAATCGTTCTCAACCTGTGGGGGAGCGTCGAAGGGACCCATGAACTGGAGGTCAATCGGAGCGGAGAAATTATTCTTCCCAGGGTAGGGGGGGTAAAGGTGTGGGGGCTTACCTTCGCCCGTCTGCCCGAGGTGTTGAAAACCACACTGTCCAAGGTGTTTAAGGACTTCGACCTGAATGTGACCATGGGCAAGTTACGGGTCATCAAGGTATTCGTGGTCGGAGAGGTAACCGCACCCGGAGATTATAATCTGACCTCGCTTTCTACATTGATCAACGCCCTCAGTGCCGCGGGCGGGCCGCTGAAAAGCGGCACGCTGCGGAATGTTCAGGTAAAACGTGCCGGGAAGGTCGTGGAAACAGTCGATCTCTATGATTTTTTTCTCAAAGGGGACAAGAGCAGGGATATACGTCTCCAGCCTGGCGATACCATCTTCGTTCCTGTTCTGGGCAGAGTCGCGGCTATCGCCGGCAACGTGAGAAGGCCGGCCATCTACGAGCTCAAAGAGGAAAGAAATCTGGTTGATCTTATTGCGCTGGCGGAAGGCCTGCTCCCTACCGGCTACCTTCAGCGGGTGCAGATCTCCCGTATTGTGGCCCATGACAAGAACGTGGTCGCCGATTTCAATATTGATCCGAAGGATGGGGATAAGTCCCTGGAGCAGCTTACCCGCTCCATTGCCATCCAGGACATGGATGTCGTCAAGATATTCCCCATCAACAGGATCTTGAGGGGGCATGTCCAATTGAACGGTTACGTACTTCGTCCGGGCGATTATGCCCTTCAGCCCGGCATGAGGCTGAGCAGTCTGTTGCTCCCGGACAATCTTCTCCCGGAGTATTACCGGGAGGCTGCAGAAGTTACCCGCTACTACCCGCCGGACGATCATCCTGAGATCTTCTTTGTTAATCTCGCCAAAGCGGTTGCCGGCGATCCTGTTCACGACACGGTGCTGAAAGAATTTGACCGGGTCAAGGTATTCTCGCGCTGGGAAATGGAAGAGAAGCCGGTTATCAGGATTAACGGTGAAGTGCAGCGGCCGGGTGAGTACCGTCTCTTCCCAAATATGACGGTCCGTGATCTCATCATGGAAGCCGGCAACCTGAAAATAACCGCCTATACCAGAAATGCCGAAATCAACCGCATCACGAGGACCGGAGAGAAAGCCAAGTCCTTTCCGATTATCATCAATCTGGAAGAGGTTATGAAAGGCAACCCGAAGGACAACCTTGCACTTAACCCCTTCGACGAGCTGACCATCCGCAAGATTCCCAACTGGGCCGATGAAAAAGAACGCTATGTGACGCTCGTAGGCGAGTTCCAATTTCCGGGCGTTTACCCGATTTACAAGGGGGAACGATTGAGTTCCGTCATCCAGCGGTCTGGCGGTTTTACCGACAAGGCTTATCCCAGGGGGGCTAAATTTACCCGCGAGTCAGTGCGGGTACTTCAGCAGCAACGGATGGATGAGGCTATTGAACGTGCCCAGGAAATAATTCTCAGCAAGAAGTCAACCAGCCTTTCTGCAGCGGCCTCCAAAGAGGAGCTGGACGCCACCAAGGCTTCCCTTGATTCGCTCGAACGTTCAATCGCGATGCTCAAAACGAAAAAGGCTGAAGGCCGGATGATCATCACTCTTACCAGCGCGGAAAAGCTTGCCGAAAGTCCTTCCGATGTTGAGCTGAATGGCGGCGACGTGCTTCAAGTCCCGTCTGACCCGAAGAGTGTCAATGTGCTCGGAAGTGTCTATAATCCGACCACCGCACTGTATGAACCGTTGCACACTGTGGGTTATTACCTCGACAAGGTGGGCGGGCCGACCAATGAAGGCGACACGGATGAAATGTATATGGTGAAGGCAGATGGAACGGTTATCAGCACAAATCAGTCAAGCTCGTTTCTCTTTTTCAATGGTTTCTACTCAATAAATATAGATTCGGGTGATACGATCGTGGTTCCGCAGAAACTTGAACGAACCGCCTGGCTGCGGGAAATCAAGGACATCACCACCATCATTTCCCAGATCGCTATTTCGGCCGGAACGGTTTTCCTGGGGTTGAGATAGAGGCTGATAACCCTCATGTTTTAAAACTGGCGAATTCAAGTTCGAAGTGCAACAGCCAGTGGTGGTTTGGTGTAACACATCTCCACCCCGAATAACACCTCATGCGGTGACCTGAATCCTAATACTTTACGTGGTCTGTGATTTAGTCGTTCTACCGCCCATTGCAC
>JAENWA010000100.1 GCA_016650295.1 Desulfuromonadales bacterium
ACGGTCAAGACCGCCCTGATGGATGCCCGCTATCTGAGCGGCAGTCAAGCGCTGTACAAGAATCTCCACAAGACCATCTTCACCCAGATCCTGCCCAAGTCCAGCGACAAGTTCATCAAGGAAAAGATGGCCGATATGAAGGCACGCCGGGAGAAATACGGTTCGACCGTGTATCTGCTGGAGCCGAACCTGAAAGAAGGCGAGGGCGGGTTGCGCGACCTGCAAACTGCCATGTGGGTGGCGCGGGTCAAATTCAAGTTCAGCGACACCAAGGAGCTGATCGTCAAAGGGATTCTCAGCGAAGAAGAGCTGGACAGCTACAATGCCGCCCTGGACTTCCTCTGGCGCATCCGGAATGAACTGCATTACTTCAACAGCCGCAAAAACGACCAACTCAGTTTTGATGCCCAGGTGCATCTGGCCGCCTTCTTCGGATACAAGGACCGGGGACGGACCCTGGCGGTCGAGGATTTCATGCGGGATTACTACCGGCATGCCAACCGGGTGGAGCATTTTACCTCCAGCCTGGTTTCGCGCTGTATCTGGCGTGACGAGGGGGCGCTCAAGATCCTGGGCTATTTCGTGCGGCGGCCGGTCGGCGATGGCTGTTTTGTCCTCAAGGGTGAACTGATCATCCCCGATGAAGCGGTGATTGAAGCCAATCCGACCGTACTGATGCGAATCTTCGAGCTGGCCCAGAAGCATCGCGTGCAGCTGAATGTGCGGGTCAAAGGGCTGATCAGAAAAAATCTGCATCTGGTGAATGACAAGTTCCGGCGCAACCGTGAGGTTAACCAGTCCTTTTTGAACATCCTGCGGGCCAAAAAGGATGTGACCGAGACCCTGCGCCTGATGCATCATCTGGAATTCCTGAACTGCTTCATCCCCGAGATGGAACATATCTACTGCAAGGTGCAGCATGATATCTACCACATCTACACGGTTGATATTCATACCCTCTTTGCCGTGGAAGAGGCCGAAAAGATGCTGAACGGCGCCTCGAAGGAGATCCTGCCGTTCCCCTGCGAGGTCGCGGCCCAGGTCGGCAAACCGGAGCTGTTGATCCTGGCGGTGCTGTTTCACGACATCGGCAAGGGTGAAGGGGGCGGGCACGCCGATAAGGGCGCCGCCATGATCCCGACCATCGCCCGGCGCATGGGGCTCTCCAAAGAGGACAGCGAGCGGCTGGAGTTTCTGGTGCGTCAGCATCTGATCTTTGCTCATATCTCCCAGCGCCGCGACCTGCACGACGAAAACATGATCGTCCAGTTTGCCCGCCAGATGGAGACCAGCGAGAACCTGAAGATGCTCTTTCTGCTGGCAATTTCCGACGTCCGGGCGGTCGGCTCCGAGGTCTGGACCAACTGGAAAGCGCTCCTGTTTCAGGAACTGTACGAAAAGGCCTTCAATGTTCTGGAGCGGGGCGAGTTCCACCTGGAGGCCAGCAGCGAACGGGTCAAGACGGTCATCAAAAAGATCACCGAGATGCTGGACGACGATTTCCCGACCGCCCGGGTACGTGAAGAGCTGAAAGCCATGCCGGTGCGGCTCTTGCTCTCCAATAATCTGCCCGCAATTGTGGAGTATGTCCGGATGCTGATCGCCCTGGAGGAGGCTGATGTCCTGATGCAGCTTGTCCACCAGCCCGACAGCGGCTATTCCGAATTTACCATCTGCGCCCATGATATGCCGGGCCTGTTCTCGCGGATTACCGGCGTCATGGCCGCCAACGGGGTCAATATCCTGGGGGCCCAGATCAATACCAGCCGTAACGGCAAGGTGCTGGATGTACTGCAGGTCAATTCCCCCCAGGGCATGCTGATTACGGATGAACAGCGTTGGCTGAAGGTGAAGACCGAAATGCGCCAGGCCATCCATGGCGAGGTCAGGGTGCCCGACCTGGTAGCCCGGCGCCAGCGTCCGACCCTGCTGACCTCCCGCCCGATTCCGCGCTTTGCAACCCGGGTCGAGATTGATAACGAGGTGTCGCAGGATTACACGGTTATCGATATCTACGCCCACGACAAGGTCGGCCTGCTCTACCTGATCTCCAGTACCCTGACCCAGTTGGGCCTGTATATCGGTGTCTCCAAGATCTCCACCAAGGTCGATCAGGTGGCCGACGTATTCTATGTACGCGATATCTTCGGTCAGAAGATAAAATCCGACGAGAAACTGGCGGAGATTACGACGCAGCTTAAATCGGCGATAGATGAGTGGGTGTGAGTTTTCAGGTTGAAGGTTGAAGGTTGAAGGATGAAGGTTGAGGGATGAGGGATGAGGGATGAGGCGTTGTACCTGTGGGAGAAGATGAACAGTTTTGAATAGGTCGCGAACAGTATAGGTTATTCCTTCGTGGCGTCGATTCTTGAGGACACGTTGCCTGAAGAATTGAATACGGAAGAGTTTTTTGTAGTGATGTTGTCGAGGGGGGCAGGGCGTTTTGAAGCGGGTATCGGAAGAGTCGGGGAGTTGCATATGACCTAAATTACACTGCGCAGAAACGCTACGTAGGTAACGAGGTTATGTTCTTTAGTCGCAAGCTCCATATTCCAGAAGTCGAACTGAATTTCGCACCACTCGCAGCGTAATATAGGTTTGATAGGAGGTTTGAAAGGAAGCTTGGTGGAACGTTCTTATCTATTTATCTATTGAAGGCCATACCTGTTTAGTTACTCCACCACACGTCATCTATCTTCTTAAAACCATTGATATAACCACCGTCTATCGTCTGTATTCAATCCTCGCTCTTGACTAGTAATACCACTATTGATACTATAACCCTATGCCGACATTGTCCGATATTATAGACGCAATGCGCAACAACCCCGCGGGGGTACGTTTTGCCGATCTGTGCAAGATTTGCGACCATTATTTTGGACCGGCACGGCAGTTGAGCGGAAGCCATCGGGTTTATAAAACCCCATGGATTGGTGATCCGCGGGTTAACATTCAAAACGACAAGGGCAAGTCAAAGGCATATCAGGTCAAGCAGGTGCTGAAAGCAATCGAACGGATGGAGATGGAAGACCATGGCACAGATAAAAGATAAGAATGACAAATACACCTATCGCATTACCTGGTCGGAGGATGACTCTGAATATGTGGGGCTGTGCGCCGAATTCCCAAGCCTGAGCTGGCTGGCGCAAACACCGGACGGGGCTCTTAAAGGGGTGAGCAAGCTGGTAAGTGACGTCGTTGCTGACATGAAGCAGAGTGGAGAGCCGGTCCCTGAACCGATAGCCGCTAAACAGTTCAGCGGCAAATTCATGATCCGTGTTCCGCCTGATGTTCATCGCCAACTGGCCATCCAGGCGGCTGAAGCGGGAGTGAGCCTCAACAGGCTGGCAAGCTCGAAGTTGAGTCGATAGCATGTCGTGGGTTCATGAAGCCCTTGAAACCTTCGTAAAGCTGCCAGCGAAGATAGCAGCGCTGACTCTGGTTATAATCCCATGAATGACTACCTTGACCTCTTCATCAGCTATCTGGCGGTGGAAAAGGGGCTTTCTGCCAACACCCAGGAGGCCTACAGCCGCGACCTGGCCCGCTATCTGGACTACCTGGAGCAGCAGGGCCGGACCGTGCCGGCCAGCGTAACTTCCATTGATGTTGCCACCTTCCTCGGTCGCCTCAAGGATGCGGGCATCGGTGCCCGCAGCCGGGCGCGCTGCCTGTCCTCCATCCGCATGTTCCACAAGTTCCTGATGATCGAAAACTACGCCGACGTCAATCCGGCCTCGATCATCGAGGCACCCCGCACCCTGCACAGACTCCCGTCTTTCCTTTCCACGCAGGAGGTGGATGCGCTCCTGGCGGCCTGCACCGGCACATCCGGCGAGAACATCCGCGACCTGGCCATGTTGGAACTGCTGTATGCCACCGGCCTGCGGGTTTCGGAACTGGTGAACCTCAAGCTGAGGGAGGTCAACCTGGATTCCGGCTACCTGATGACCCTGGGCAAAGGCAACAAGGAGCGGCTGGTGCCGATCGGTGAGTCAGCCTGCCTGCGGGTCAAGGAGTACCTGGAGGGGGTGCGCTACCGCTTTGATCCGGACAACCGCAACAAATTCCTGTTTCTTTCGCGCCTGGGTGACGCCATGAGCCGCCAGGCCTTCTGGAACATCATCAAAAAACGGGCCTACCAGGCCGGCATCAGCAAGCATATCTCTCCACACACCCTGCGGCACTCCTTTGCCACACATCTCCTCGAAAACGGCGCCGACCTGCGCAGTGTCCAGGTCATGCTGGGGCATGCCGACCTCTCCACCACCCAGATTTACACCCACGTTAGCCGCGAACGATTGAAACGCCTGCACCAGCAGATCCATCCGAGGGGGTAACCGCAACGCCACTGGCGAGCGCTCCGACGTCGCAACCCACGATGCACTTTCTGTATACGTCACCGGCGGCTTTGCAGTACCGGTCGGGAATCATCCCGTCGCTGTCGATGATGTCTTTCGACCATGATTACCCTTGAAACTCTGCCGCTCTTCCTGTATAAATTATCAGTTCTGATTGTGCCGCATAACCGCCGTCGCGCGTAACTATAACCAGCTGTAATCCTGCATTTTTCTTGTCAGAAATGACATACGTTTCTTCAACCCCGTAAACGTGGAGCCCGTGTGAAAATCTGTTCGCTGGCCAGCGGCAGCAAGGGAAATTGTCTCTATCTGGAGACAGGTGATACCCGTGTGCTGATCGATGTAGGCATGTCCCTGCGCGAGACCCTGCTGCGCATGGAGCTGTGCGGCATCGACCCGTCCGGTGTTCATGCGGTGCTGGTTACCCATGAGCACATCGACCATATCCGCAGTGCCGGTTCCTTTGCGCGCAAATTCGGGATTCCCGTGCTTACCAGCCACCTGGTGCACCGCAAGGCGGAGAAATATCTGAAAAAAACGCAGGTGATCGAATTTGAATCCGGCTGCGCCTTCAGCTTCAGGGGCTCGCGGATCGATCCGTTTCCGATTACCCATGACGCCTGCGATCCGGTCGGCTTCGTCATCGAAACAGACGAAGGGCGCTGCGGTTCCGTCACTGACCTGGGGGTCGTCACCCGTCTGGTGGCGGATAAACTGCGCAACTGTCGTTTCCTGAACCTGGAGTCGAACCACGACCCTGAGATGCTGATGAACGGCCCGTATCCATGGGAACTCAAGCAGCGCATCAAGTCGCGTCACGGCCATCTTTCCAACGCCGAGTCGCTGGAACTACTGCATGAACTTGCCCACGGCGGCCTGGAGGCGCTGGTGATGTCGCACCTGTCCGAGGTCAATAACCACCCGGATCATGTGGTCCGCTCGACGGAGTCCTTCCTGCGTGGCCAGAATGTCTGTGCCCCCCGGATCGTGATCGGTGATCAGTTCCTGCCCAGCCGGGTGCTGGAGATCTGAAGCGAGAGCAGTAGTTGTAATACTAACGTCTGATTACTGAATTTGTAAGAATGTGTGAGGTAGTGATGGACAACACTGTATCCCCCGGGAAGAGTTCCGGCCGCCTGCTGGCGATCCTGTTGTGGATCTCCCTGGTAAGCGGTTGTGTAATTGCCGTCTTGTCGCTGATCGAAGAGATCTGTCTGGCCCAGGCTTGCCGGGATACGCTCAGCTTTACGTTTTTCGGGTTCAGCTTGGGGTGGGTCGGCGTGGCCTATTTCGGTCTGATCTTGATGGTTCTCGCACTGCGTAATCGTTTTACTCCGATGCGGCTGTTGCTGTCCGCCCTGGTTTTCAGCGGCATCGGCACCGAATTCCGCCTGCTCTGGATTCAGAAGTTTATCATCGGAGCATGGTGCCCGTTCTGCGTTTCGATTGCCTGTACACTATTCGTTGCAGCGACCCTGCTGATACTGGAGAATCTCCAACTGTCACGCTCCCGTGAACAGTCCGGAAAATGCTTTTTGACATGGCTGGCGCTGATGCTGCCGATGACCGGAATTGGATTTGTTGTCGCCTGGCTGTTCGTGCGCCAGTTGGTGTGATTATTATTGAATGCTTTACCAAATTAACTTCAGGAGTTGTGAATCATGATCCCACGCTACACCCGACCCGAAATGGCAAAAATATGGGAGCCGGAGAACCGCTTCCGTATCTGGCTGGAGATAGAAACCCTGGCCTGCGAGGCCCAGGCCGAACTGGGGGTCATCCCCAAAGAGGTCGTTCCGGTCATCCGCGCCAAGGGCAATTTCAATATCGAGCGCATCGACGCCATCGAGGCCGAGGTCAAGCATGACGTGATCGCCTTCCTGACCTCGGTGTCCGAGTTCGTCGGCCCCGAAGCGCGCTTTATCCATCAGGGCATGACCTCTTCCGATGTGCTGGATACCTGCCTGTCGGTACAGATGACCCAGGCCGCCGACGAGCTGCTGGACGATCTGGACGCTTTGCTGGAGTCGATCAAGCTCCGGGCATACGAGTTCAAGGACACGGTCTGTATGGGCCGCTCCCACGGCATCCACGCCGAACCGGTCACCTTCGGCCTCAAGCTGGCCTCCTTTTATTCCGAGATGCAGCGTAACCGCACCCGTCTGGCCGCCGCCCGCGAGAATATCGCCACCGGCGCCATCTCCGGCGCGGTCGGCACCTTCGCCAACATCGATCCCTATGTGGAGGAATACGTCTGCCGCAAGATGGGACTGACGCCGGAGCCGGTCTCATCCCAGGTTATTCCCCGTGACCGCCACGCCGAATACTTCTGCGTCCTCTCGATCATTGCCTCCTCCATGGAGCGCATCGCCATCGAGGTTCGCCACCTGCAGCGCACCGAGGTGCTGGAGGCCGAGGAGCAGTTCACCAAGGGACAGAAGGGGTCGTCAGCCATGCCGCACAAGCGCAACCCGATCCTGTCCGAGAATCTGACTGGTCAGGCCCGCTATGTCCGTTCCATGTGCATCCCGGCCCTTGAGAACGTGGCCCTCTGGCATGAACGCGACATCTCCCACTCCTCGGTCGAGCGCTACATCGCACCGGACGCCACCGTGGCCCTGGACTTCTCCCTGCGCCGCCTGAGCGGCATGATCAGGAACCTGGTGGTCTATCCCGACAACATGCTCAGGAACCTGAACCAGATGAAGGGGCTGGTCTTCTCCCAGAAGATCCTGCTGGACCTGACCCAGTCCGGTGTCTCCCGCGAAGACTCCTACCGCTTGGTGCAGAAGAACGCCATGAAGGTCTGGGAAGAGGGCAAGGACTTCCAGACCGAACTGCTGAACGACAGCGAGGTGGTCGGCGCCCTGGGCGAGGCCAAGATCCGCGAGTCCTTCGATCTGAGCTATCACCTGAAGCATGTGGATACCATCTTCAAGAGGGTTTTTGGTGAATAGGCTGCTGATGTTCATACAGGCTCTCTTCCAGCCCCAGGACGGTGATGGAATCATGTTGTACTGGGCCAAGGAAATCCTGGCCGCCCTGCTGATCCTGTCCTTCTTCTGGATGCTGGCACACCTGGTCAGCGCTGTGTTGAACAAGTGGGGCCAGCGGCGGGCCTCGCGTACCACGACCGGCCTGGATGATCGCCTCCTGCAGCGGATTACTCCGCATATCTCGCGACTGACGATCATGATCGGCTTCTACCTGGCCGTCAGATCGATGCCCCTGCATGAAAGGCTCGTGCAGCTGTTCTCCGGGGCGTTGTTCGTCGTTCTGGTCATCATCATATTCAACCTGATCCTGCATGCCATGGACGAGTTGATGAAATGGTTTGTCGGCAGCCGCCAGGATAACCGGGATGCCCTGATTTCGGACCAGATGCTGCCGATAGCCGAAAAACTGGCCATGCTGTTTCTTATCGGTACGGCCCTGATCATCATCCTCAAACATTTCAACTACGATATCTTCTCAGTGGTAACCGCCTTGGGAATCGGTTCGCTGGCCATCGGGCTGGCGGCCAAGGATACCCTGGCCAACATGATCTCCGGCTTCACCCTGATGCTGGACCGCCCCTTCCGCATCGGCGACCGCATCCAGCTGGCCGGCGGCCAGATCGGCGATGTGCTGGCCATCGGTCTGCGCAGCACCAAGATCAAGACCATGGATAACCAGCAGCTGATTATTCCCAACTCCGACCTGTGCAACACGATCCTGATCAACCAGGCCTTCCCGGATCGGCGCGCCAAGGGGAGTATCAATGTCGGCGTGGCCTACGGCAGTGATGTGGAACAGGTCAAGGAACTGCTGGTTACGACCGCTCTGGAGGTGGAGCCCGTTCTGCGTGACCCGGCTCCCGAAGCCTATTTTGCCTCGTTAGGGGATTCGGGTCTCAATATGTCGCTCTTTTTCTGGGTGGATGAATACGAACGCCTCTTTGCCGCCACTGACAAAATCAACACGCAGATTATCCGCCGCTTTCGCGAAAACAATATCGAGATACCGTATCCCATCCGGACGGTGATCATGGAAAAAGGACCTGAGTGATATGCCCAACCGAATAGAAGTTGCACTGAAAGAAGGTGTCCGCGATGCCCGCGGCGAACGGATCAAGCGCGAGATAGAGCATTTCCTGCACCTGGCGGTGGATGATGTCCGCACCCTGGATGTCTACACCGTCGATATGCCTCTCGATCAGGGTCTGCTGGAGCAGGCTGCCGCCGGTCCTTTCTCGGACCCGGTCATCCAGGAGTGGAGCATCGACCGGCCCCTGGCGGCCGGATTCGGCTTTGCCGTGGAGGTCGGTTTCCGTCCCGGTGTTACCGACAATGTCGGGCGCACGGCCCGTGAGGCGGTGACCTATCTGGCCGGACGCTCGTTCGAAGACGGCCAGGGGGTCTATTGTGCGGTACAGTACCTGATTTCAGGGGACCTGACCGCGTCTGATGTGGAGCGGATTGCCACCGGGCTGCTCTGCAACACCCTGATCCAGCGCTACACGATCCTGTCTGCCCCGGAATTTATCGCCCGGCGCGGCTTCCCGGCCTATGTGCCGAAGGTTGCCGCTGCTGTAGAGACGCATTGCAATGCGTCTGTACAGGAAATTGATCTGGAGGTCTCCGACGCGGAGTTGATGCGCATCAGCAAGGAGGGGGTCCTGGCCTTGACGCTTGATGAGATGCAGATCATCCAGGCCCACTATCGCGATGCAGCGGTCCTGGCAGAGCGCAGGAAACACAACCTGGGCGCCAAGCCGACCGATGTGGAGCTGGAATGCCTGGCCCAGACTTGGTCCGAGCACTGCAAGCACAAGATCTTTGCCGGCACGGTGCAGTACGAGGACGAAAACGGCCATAAGCAGGAGATCAAATCCCTGTTCAAATCCTTTATCCAGCGCACCACCAAGGATGTGCGCGAACGGATGGGGGAGAAGGATTTCTGCCTGTCGGTCTTCAAAGACAACGCCGGTGTCATCCGGTTCAACGACACCCACTCGCTGGTCTTCAAGGTCGAAACCCACAACTCCCCCTCGGCCCTGGACCCCTACGGCGGGGCGCTGACCGGCATCGTCGGCGTCAACCGTGACCCGTTCGGCACCGGCCAGGGTTCCAAGCTGATCTTCAATACCGATGTCTTCTGCTTCGCCGACCCGTTTTACGCCAAGCCGCTCCCCGCACGCCTGCTGCACCCGCGCCGCATCTACGAAGGGGTGGTGGAAGGGGTCGAGCATGGCGGCAACAAGAGCGGCATCCCCACGGTCAACGGCTCGCTGGTCTTCGACGAGCGTTTTGCCGGAAAGCCGCTGGTCTTCTGCGGCACGGCCGGTCTGATGCCGGCCCAGGTCAATGGCCAGCCGGGGCATGACAAGTACATCAAAGCCGGCGACCTGATCGTCATGACCGGCGGCCGCATCGGCAAGGACGGAATCCACGGCGCCACCTTCTCGTCCGAGGAGCTCAACGAGAATTCTCCGGTTACGGCGGTCCAGATCGGCGATCCCATCACCCAGAAACGGATGTTCGACTTCCTGATCCGGGCCCGCGACAAGGGGCTCTATCGCTTCATCACCGACAACGGCGCCGGCGGGCTGTCGTCCTCCATCGGCGAGATGGCCGGTGAATGCGGCGGCTGCCGCATGGATTTAGCTAAAGCTCCACTTAAATATCCGGGTCTTAACCCCTGGGAAATACTGATCTCTGAAGCACAGGAGCGTATGTCGCTGGCGGTGCAGCCCGAGCAGATCGACGCATTCCTGGCCATGGCCGGACGCTTTGGCGTTGAG
>JAENWA010000101.1 GCA_016650295.1 Desulfuromonadales bacterium
CGCGTCAATTGTTGTGCCACAAGCTGGGCAATGTATAAAGTCTGGTGATGAAAAACCAGATTTACAATTGTTGCATTCGCTGATCATTTTCGCACCACACCATACGCATTCCTTTTGTTTTTCCTGCGTTGTGGAACCACACCCCGAGCAATAACCGTATTCAATCGCCATTTTTATATCCTCCACGTTTGATTGTGCTGCAAAAGTGAGGTGTTATGTTCTTTAGTCTCTCGGTTAGAATTTACTTCGGTGTGTCCAAAGTCCAACAAAGTTCAACCAGATTCATTCCAATTCAAGTGGCTCCCCAATGCGTATAAAACTGGGTACTGGCAAGAGTAATTATTGTTGTAACGGTGCCGCCGTTGACCCGTCCGGGCAGCCTTATAGCCCGGTCGGTGTCCAACGGTGTTGTTGGGATGTTATGCATCATTTATTTGCCGTTGAAGTACATTTGCAAAGTTCTCAATTTCCTTGATCATTTCTAACACCACCTCACTATTTATGGAAATTGGCACACCTTCCTTTGTTTGCCCATTCCTGTGTGCAATGTCATGTCTAATAGCGGTTATCTTATTCAAGTGCCCAATTTCCACATCTAATTGAGTAGCGAGTATACCTTCGAATACACACTTAACCTTGGGGATATTATGATAAATAATTTGCGAGAGTTCTTTAATTGCTAATCCTATTGCATCAATCTTACTATCAGCGAGAAACTCAAGAGAATACTTTGCCTTTTTTAGTTCATCAACATTTGAAATGGCATTTTTAAAATATTGATCAGACTCGCTTATCAATGATTTAGCAGTATCACCCAAATAGGATTCAAGTAGTGTTACAGCATACGCATATGACATTTTGTAAATGATGTACTGCCCATCAGAACCAGTATTTTCGACTATATTTTTTAGTACTGACAGTTGGTCAATAAAGTTCTTATGATGAATAGATGAACCGGTTTTCCTCAACCACTCTAATTCAGCTTCAAATTCAGTCTGATTAGCTAAATATTCCTGTAGATCAAAATAGTTGCGTTCTAGCTCCTGATATTCTTCAGATTCTTCATCAGCATCTTTGTCTATCAATCTTTCTCGAATCCATTTATCAGCTCTATCAGCCTGTACCTGGAATAGATAATCTTTTGTACTACTCACAACCGACCTCCTTAATCTAAAGTGACCAACTCGTTATTGACCGGTTCACGCGCGCACACGTGAACCGGTGATCTACCCAAATGGCACATTTAATCCATGATCATTAAAATGTCAGATAAGGTCGTGTGTTGAGAAACGGAATTATCTATCTGTCCTACCCCCGCGCTCCAACAAAATCAAGCAGATTATCCCGATTCACAAGCTCAACCGGGCATTGGGGATAAGCCGCAACGAAGGCGGGCGGCACACGAAAACGTGCTTTGCCCCATTTGATCTCCCAGCCGCTTAACGCCCCCCCGGCCTCTTCCAGATAATCGATCTCCTGTTGATGGTGATTACGCCAGAACCAGGTGTTCGGGTACGTGCCATGGTTTTCGTTGTGCTTCAAACGTTCCGCTATGACGAAGTTTTCCCAGAGATTCCCGATATCCGCCCGCAGCTCGGGCGGATTTAGATTATTGATCAGCATGTTGCGCAGACCGGTATCGATGAAATATATCTTGCGCATCTTTTTCAGCTCATTGCGCTGATTCGTGCTGTACGGACGGAGCCGGAAGATGACGAATGCCTGCTCAAGCAGACGGATGTAATTTTCCACAGTCACCTTGTCCACCCCGGCCTGCTGGGCAAGTTCGCTATAGGAAACCTCGCTTCCCGCCTGAAGTGCCAGGGATTGCAGGAGCTTTTCCAGTACATCCGAATGCCTGATCCGGTTATGGGCAAGTATATCCTTGTAAAGATAGCTGCGGGTCAGCTCACGCAGGGTTTCCGTCGCCGCCTCGGGGCTGTTGACCACATCCGGGTACATACCGAAGATCAGGCGCGTCTCCAGGAGTCGCCCCAGTTCCAGAGGAGAATGGATCTGCCCCAACTCCTCAAGCGAAAAAGGGTGGAGGTGAAATTCAAACTTGCGTCCGGTAAGCGGCTCCACAATCCTGTTGGACAACTCGAACGACGACGAACCGGTTGCAATGACCTGGGTTTCGGGGATGGCATCCACGAACAGCTTGAGGGTTATACCTATATTGGTTACCCGTTGTGCTTCATCGATCAGCAACAGTTTTGTCTTGCCGATGAGCGCCTTAAGCTCGGTGGAGGTTTTTTCGGTCAGAGCCTGTCGCACGTCCGGCTCGTCACAGTTCAGGTACAGCGAGGGGACGTTGCACGCACGCTCTATTTCCCTCATCAGCGTGGTTTTACCTACCTGCCGCGCCCCATAGATTATTGCCGCTTTTCCCTTGAAAAGAGAGTCCAGAAGCCTCGGCTTGATGGTTCGTTCTATCATTTATCACCCTATTTAGGAGAATACGTTCCCCTAAAATATAATAAATAGGTGAATAGGACAAGTAAAAAACCGACAGTCGTGAAGTTCAATGCTTAATCAAGTCATCCAACGCCAGATTCAACACAAGCACATTTACCCTTGGGGTGCCCAGAAAACCCAATTGGCGACCTTCGCTGGCCTGTGCAACGGCCTTTTTCAGCATGTCTTCAGATACGCCGCGCGCCTTGGCAATCCGAGGCACTTGCAGCAGAGCCGACTCGGGTGTGATGTGCGGATCGAGCCCGCTGGCCGAGGCCTGCACCAGGTCGGCCGGAATCGGGCCGTTTACTCCGGTGTCGCGTAATGACTTGACCCGGTCACTCAACATCGTTACTACCCGATGCTATTGAGCTGCAATCATCAGGAATTTTGGTTCGGTGGCCGATATTACACGAAATTACTCGACATGAATTCACGGATTGTGCTAGCGTTTCGCTATGGTTTCCTTTGGCATTTTACATAACACCATATCCCGCCGCCTTTATCTCAAGTTGATAGCCTTGGTTCAGGTTATAGTCATGGTTATGCTTGCGGTACCGGCCTGCTGTTATGAGGTGGAACCTGACCACGAAAAAGTCAGCATCAGCCAGTCAGTGAAAACGACTGATACCGATCACAGTAACTGCCCCTGCTGCCCCGATGAGAACAAGACCGATTCCGATACGGATGGCTGTTCTACCTGCAGTTATTGTACATACTATGCGCCGTTAACCCCGGTAATCACCACCCAATATGATCCCTCCATAACTCCCCTGATTTTTCCGGAACAGTTCACAAAACTGACGGATGTTCATCTCCCTATTTTCGTCCCTCCGCAAAATCTCGTTTAACCACTCAATTACTATTCTTCTGAACAAATACTGTAGCCAACCAGATTAGTTCCGCGCGTGCTCCATCTCCATGCTCTTGTTGTGCATGGTTGTCCGGAGTCGTGCAGTTATGCTGTAAAGTTTTAGCACATGAAGCTACCGTAGGCACCGGCATGTCGTGCTGCCACGTGTCGGCAGTCGTCTCAGTGTTCACGATTAACGGAGAACTCCATGAAATTGAAGATGTATGTCGTAGCCGTACTTTCGGTGTTCGCGCTGCCGGTTTTTGCTGCAGCGAAATATGAGATCAAGGGTGTACTTACTCTGACCCGCGTGATCGAGCTCGCAGCGGCAAACGCTCCGGAAGTTCGACTATCAAACACCCGCATAGCCGAAGGTGAAGCAAAGCTTGCCGGGGCACAGGTTCGCACACTGGAAAACCCGAAATTCGACCTTGCGGCAGGGCCACGGAATGGAACAGACAGCAGTGTTGATGTCGAGGTGGGATTTGAGATCCCTTTTGAACTGGGCAGCCGACGAAGCAAACGGGTTGCTGTGGCTCAGGCCGGCATCCAGCGTGAGAAGTACGCGACCGGCGATGTTCGCCGCCATACAGTCGCCGCTGCTGTCAGTGCTTACTACCGGGTACTTCAAGCCGAAGAAAGGTTGCGGTTCTCCCGTGATCGTAAAACCTTGGCTGATGAACAATTCCGCATAGCAAAGGAACGACATCTTTCCGGCGATGTGGCTCAATTCGAGGTCAACCTTGCCCAGACTGAAATTGCCAGAGCCGAGAGCGATATCTCAGCTGCCCAGGGGCGTGTCGCACTGGCACGGACATCACTGGCAAAAATCCTTGGCCTTTCTTCAATGGCCGACCTTCAAATTGTCGGCGATCTCAAGGAGCGCAGCCTGTTTGACACTATCCGTTCCGCTCCCGCGCCTCGGGAACGTGACGATCTCCTGGCGGTGCGGGCCGAAATCGACGCTACCCAGGCTGCAATCTCTCTGGCTGAAGCGGAAAGACTGCCCGACCTTGCCTTCCGCGTGAGTTACAAGCGGGAAGGAAACGACAATATAGCCCTTGGCGGCATCACTGCCACCCTTCCATTCCTGAACCCGCGTCCTGGGCCAGTTCTGGAAGCGCGGATTCAAAACCAACGTACCCAAATAGCTGCCGAAGTCCGACAGGCTGCTATCTCCGCAGAGATCGAGGGTGCTCGTCTCGCCTATGATGCAGCAGTTGCAGCTGTTCGCCGGTTAGAGGCGGATGGACTTGCGTTGCAGCAAGAAAACGAAAAACTGGCCGGTGAAAGCTACCGGGCCGGAAAAATCAACCTCTCAACCCTGCTGCAGGTACGCCGCGATGCATTGGAAACACGGCGGGAATACCTGGAGCGCCTGCTGGAGGCCGCCGATGCCGGTGTTGAACTCGCCTCGGCTAACGGACAATGGCCAACAAACTAACCCAGTCCTGCTAAAACGGGATAATTTCTAACTTACTAACCCTGAAAATCAGGATAAGTGCGTTAACAAAATCTATCTGCAAGAAGCGCAGAAAGATTTCTAACTTACTAAAAAGGAGAACATTATGCGTCGTTCAATCCTGCTGTCAGTAGCCCTGTTCCTTTCCCTCTCTGTATCCGCTTTTGCTGCCGAGTCCGCCAAACCTGCCAAGGCTGTTCATGGCGCCAAAGATGCCAAGCCTGGTTCCTACGAAGACTGGTGCAGTGAGCACGGGGTCCCGGAGTCGATGGATACACGTTGCGACAAATCCCTGATTCCTGCCTTCAAGGCTACCGGCGATTGGGACGAAAAGCACGGACTGCCCAAGTCCCAGTGCAAGAAGTGCAACCCGAAACTGAAGATCGTCCGGCCACCAAAAGGGAGCAAGTGATATGCACCGTTCTCTGATCGTGGCAACACTTATTCTTTTTGCCGTAGCCACCGGTTGCGACAAGAAGGAGGCTGCCAAAGTCCCGGATTCGGCCAAACAAGCTGCTGCAGAACCCAAGCAGGAATCACAGGCAGCGGGCCTCTGCAAGGAGCATGGGGTGCTTGAAGCCCTCTGCACAAAATGCAACCCGAAGCTTGCCCCCATCTTTCAGGCCAAGGGAGACTGGTGTGCCGAACACGGCTTCCCCGAGTCGGTCTGTCCAATCTGTCACCCGGAACGTGGCGGCAAACCGGCAATGGATGTTGCGGGAGATGACGCCCCACCAGACGGGACCAAGGTGATTCTCAAGGGAAAAGACACAGCCCGTCTTGCTGGAATCGAGACGACCAAGGCGGTACCTGGTCGGGGTACGGCTGAGATCATCGCACCGGTCGTCATCAGCTACGACGCCACCAGGGTTGCCCAGGTGACTGCCCGCGCTCCGGGAGTAGTCAAACAGGTGTCGGCTGATATCGGCTCATGGGTATCGGCAGGGTCTCCGCTTGCTGTCATCGAAAGTGCCTCCGTTAGCGGTGACCAGTCACGCCTGACGGCAGCACGCTCCCGCGTGCAGACGGCAGAGTCGAGCTACCGCCGCGAGGCGGAACTGGAGAAAAAAGGGATTTCGGCCAAGAAGGAAGTTCAGGCAGCACAGCAATCCCTTCGCGATGCAACCGCCGAGCTGGAGTCGCTGCAGGCATCCTTGCGCGGGGTTGGCGCCAATAATGGCAGTGGCGGTCGTTACACGGTGAAATCACCTGTCTCCGGGATGGTAACCCAGCGCACTGTCTCGTTGGATCGCTATGTGGACACCCTGACTCCACTGTTCGAAATTGTGGATACCTCATCCATGTGGGCGGAGGTCGCCCTGCCGGAAGCTGAACTGGGCACCGTGAAAACAGGGACGAAAGTCATCATCACCATGGATGGCTTGGGAGGTCGCGAGTACCGAGGCAGCATAGCCCATATTGCCCCGGTGATCGATCCACAGACCCGTACCGCCAAGGCCCGAGTCAAACTCGCTAATCCAGGCGGGCTCCTCAGAGCCAACATGTATGGTCATGCCCGGATCTCGGCTGGCGGTTCCCGTTCGTCGGCTGCTGTGCCACGGGGAGCTATCCAGCGGGCCAAGTCAGTGAAACTCGCCTTTGTCCGTCTGGCCTCTAACGAATTTGAGGCCCGGCGGGTACAAGTGGCGTCAAACCATGGCAGCGGTGACCTGGTGGAGATTGCCTCGGGGATCGAGGTCGGTGAGGAGATCGTCGTTGCCGGCAGCTTCCTGCTCAAGACGGAAACCCTCAAGGATTCCATCGGTGCCGGCTGCTGTGAAGTGGACAAAAAATAGCGCTTCGACTCCGCTCAGCGCACGATTGTTCCCTGAGCGGAGTCGAAGGGAACCTACTCAAAGGATCAAATAATGCTGAATAAAATAATCCACTGGTCACTCAATCACCGACTGGTGGTCATAGTTGCCTGGACGTTGGTCGCAGTCCTTGGCGTGATAGCTTTTTTGCGGTTACCCCTCGACGCTTTCCCGGATACGACTCCGGTCCAGGTTCAGGTGAACACGGTGGCTCCGGCCCTCTCGCCACTTGAAATCGAGAGGCAGATTTCGGCGCCGCTGGAGCAGGCGATATCGGGGTTGCCGAAACTCAAGGAAGTGCGCTCCACCTCCCGTTTCGGCATGTCCCAGGTAACGGTTATCTTTGAAGACGGTACCGATATATACCTTTCTCGTCAGGTGGTAATGGAGCGAGTACAAGGTGTTGCGCTGCCGTCAGGTATCGAAAAGCCGCAACTCGGGCCAGTGGCTACTGGACTTGGCGAGGTCTTCCATTATCTGCTTACCGCCAAGGACAAGTCTCTGGCCGAGCTTCGCACGCTGCATGATTGGGTGGTGAAGCCCCAGATGCGCTCGGTGTCCGGTGTCGCTGAGGTCAACACCTGGGGTGGTGACGTACGGCGCTTCGAGATCGTCGTTGATCCGGAAGAATTGGCCAAACGCGGCCTGACCATGGATCGTTTGATCGAGGCTGTGGAGCGGAACAACGCCAATGTGGGGGGCGGCACCATTGATCAGGCTGGTGAGTCCAGTCTGGTACAGGGAGTCGCCATTGTCACGACGCCACAGGACATCGAGTCAATCGTGATCACTGCCAAGGAAGGGATTCCGGTCCGGGTGGCAGATGTGGCCAGAGTTGTCGAGGGGAGAGAGATCCGACGCGGTGCGGTGACTGCTGACGGCAAGGGTGAGGCGGTACTCGGCCTCGGCTTCATGCTGATGGGTGAGAACAGCCATGATGTCACGACGCGACTCAAGGCACGGCTGGAGGAGGTCAAGAAGACCCTGCCCAAGGGTGTGGAAGTCGCAGTTGCCTATGATCGTACCTCGCTGGTGGACAAGGTCCTCAAAACTGTGGAGAAGAACCTTTTCGAGGGTGCCATCCTGGTCATTGCTGTCATCTTTGTCTTTCTGGGTAATCTTCGTGCCGGGTTGATCGTTGCCCTGGCCATCCCGCTTTCCATGCTGTTCGCCTTCGACCAGATGCTTCGCTTCGGCATCGCCGGCAGCCTGATGAGCCTCGGTGCTATCGACTTCGGTCTGATCGTTGACAGTTCGGTCATCATGATCGAAAACGCGGAGCGGCGTCTCGGTGAAGACATGAGTGACCGGAGTATCATTGACGTGGTGCGTGATGCGGCCATCGAGGTCCGCAAACCGACCATGTTCGGCGAATTGATCATCATGATTGTCTACCTGCCGATCCTGGCCCTGGAGGGAGTGGAGGGAAAACTCTTCCGCCCCATGGCGTTGACCGTCATCTTTTGCCTGCTGGGCTCCATGATCATGTCGCTGACCCTCATGCCGGTACTGGCCAGCTTCAGCCTCAAGAAGAGAAAAGAACACAAAGAGCCCTGGCTCGTCCATCGGCTCAAGGAAATCTATCGACCGATCCTGGTTTTTGCCCTGCGCCGGCGAACCGCTGTAATAACCATTGCGATTACCAGTCTCTGTGTTGCAGGGATTCTCGCAACACGACTCGGCTCGGAATTCGTGCCGCGTCTGATGGAGGGTTCCATCGTCATCAACACCGTTCGTTTGGCCAGTGTGTCACTGGATGAGTCGGTCCGCTACGGTACGCGACTTGAAAAGACTCTGCTGGAAAAGTTCCCTAACGAGATCGAGCGGATCTGGACCAGGACCGGGAGTGCCGAGATAGCCACCGACCCCATGGGGGTGGAGCTCTCCGATATCTTCATAACACTCAAGTCCAGGGGAAAATGGCAGCATGCCCATACCCAGGGTGAACTGGTTACGGCTATGGAGAAGGAGCTGAAATCCATGCCGGGCATGCGGATGATATTTACCCAACCGATTGAGATGCGGGTCAACGAGATGATCGCCGGTATCCGCTCCGACGTGGGGATCAAGATCTTCGGGGATGATTTCGAGACTCTGAAGGCCAAAGCCAAAGAAGTCGAGAAGGCCGTTAAGAAAATCAACGGGGCCGCTGACGTAAGTGTTGAGCAGGTTACTGGCCAACCGCTTGTGCAGGTGGAGGTGGATCGTAACGCTACCGCCCGCTTTGGGATTCCAGCTCGGGAGGTGTTGGAGGTCATTGAGGCTTTGGGTGGCCGGAACGTCGGCATGTTTCAGGAGGGAGACCGGCGTTTCCCGATAGCAGTGCGGATAGCCGACAAATATCGGGCAGAGACGGAAGACCTTGGCCGTATCCTGGTGACGGCAGGGAGCGGGGAACGTATTCCGCTTTCGATGCTCACGAAAATCAAGTCGTCTGAAGGGCCATCCACTATCAACCGTGAATGGGGCAAGCGAAGGGTTGTCGTGCAGGCGAACGTGCGTGGTCGCGATGTGGGGAGTTTTGTAGCTGATGTCCGGAAGGCAATCGAGAGTGAGGTCAAGCTGCCGAGCGGTTACTACATCCGCTACGGCGGACAGTTTGAGAACCTCCAACGCGCCCAGCAGCGGTTGATGATCGTCGTCCCGGTGGCACTGGCTCTCATCTTTACGCTGCTGTATTTTACCTATGGCCGGGTGCTGGATGCTGCCCGGGTCTTCAGCGGGGTACCATTCGCTGCCGTCGGCGGCATTGTAGCTCTCTGGTTGCGGGATATTCCCTTTAGTATATCCGCTGGAGTCGGTTTTGTGGCGCTTTCCGGGGTTTCAGTTCTTGGCGACATGGTGTTAGTCTCAGCAGTACGGGACCTGCTTGCCAAGGGTATGCCGCTGATCGAAGCGATCCGGAAGGCTGCCGAACAGCGGCTCCGTCCGGTGCTCATGACGGCCATGGTCGCCAGTTTCGGTTTCATCCCGATGGCGCTGAATACCGGCATCGGCGCCGAGGTGCAGCGGCCACTGGCCACCGTAGTCATCGGTGGCGTTGTCTCCTCAACAATACTTACCCTGCTGGTGCTACCAGTGCTGTACGCTGTTTTTGGCAGGGCAAAGGCGACGGATGACGAGGAAGCGTCTTCAAAAGTCATTGATTCAGGATCTGTTTGATGCTTGTCAGGAAATTGAGGCTGTTCAGAAACCTTTTGAGGTGATACTAGTACCACGTAACACCTAAATCTAACCCCCTCAGTCTCCCCTTAGATAAGGGGAGACTGAGGGGGGTTAGCCGCGAAAAAATAAGAGTTACAAGAAACTAGAGGACACGATGCGGATTCTGGTTATCGCCTGTCTCTATTTAGCATCAATGAACTTGAGTGCCGGGATGAAATCAACATACCGCAGGACACCACAACAGCAGGAAAGGAGAAGAGTATGAAGAAAAGCAGCGCAGCAGTTATGGTCATGGCCATGTTCGCCCTGACCGTCGCCGCCTCACCGGCGGCAGCGGCCATCAACAAACAGGAGTTCGTTGGATCGGAGAAATGCAAGTCCTGTCACGCGGAGGAGTACAAGAGCTGGAAGGGAACCTTCCACGCCAAGATGCTGCAACCGCGCAAGAGCGGCATTCTAAAGGATGCCGCCGAGAAGTGGACCACCGATGGCGCCAACCCCGGCCCGACGAAGGGGAATGTCACCGGAGCCCCCTTCAAGCTGGATGATGTGCAGTATGTGGTCGGCTCCAAATGGAAGCAGCGCTACCTGGTGAAAAACGATCAGACCGGCAACCTGCAGTTCATGGACAAACAGTTCAACCGCCTCTCTAGCAAGTGGGAAAACTATGGCCAGAAAAACGACTGGAATACCCAGTGCGCCACCTGCCACACCACCGGCTACCGGATAACGGCCTATGACGACAAGGCCAAGAAAACCCTCAAGAGCGAATATGCCGAGTTGAATGTCGGCTGCGAGGCCTGCCACGGCCCCGGCGCCAAGCATATCTCCGCCAAGAAGGCCGACAAGAAGAAAACCATCTTCAACCCGGCCAATGTGGATGTCCAGGCCCAGACCAAGGTTTGCGGCTACTGCCACAGCCGGGTGGAAACGGAAAAGTGGCACACCGCCCAGGGGAATCCCCGCGAAGATATGCCGGCTCCTGTTCTGGGTGAATCCTACAAGGCCGGTGAAGACTGGACCAAGTGGGAAGGGGTGATCATGCCCGGCCTGCAGCCCGATCAGCCGTTCACCAAGGAATATAGCGGCGATTTCAAGGGAATGTTCAAGGTTGACGAGCACTCCAAGGCCAACGGCATTTACGAGGAAGGCAAGCACCACCAGCAGTACCAAGGTTTCATCCAATCTGTTCATTTCAAGAATGGTAAGATGTCCTGCATCACCTGCCACTCCCCACATGCCGGTAAAGGCAAGCTGAAGAAGGTGCCTGCGGCAGCGTGCAAGACCTGTCACCCCAATGGCGAGTACACGGTCGAAAAGCACATGCCCAACACCGGTCAGACCGCCGGTGGGCTCTTCGTGCGCACCCACACCTTTGGCAAGAATCCGCGCCCGAGCGGCAAGGGGGCAGCAGACATGGGGCCGCCGAACTACTACGAATAAGCTGGAAACCGGCAGTTGCCAGCGATCGGGCGGGGTGCAAACCCCGCCCTTTTTTTCGTCGATTCGTCGCGTGAGAACTGCAGTTTGAAGGATGAACTATGGCAGGAATACCAGGAAGAGAACGGTTGCCTCTGTGGTTCAAATGCCGTTTATCGGATTGATTATCAATAGGATACCCTTTTACAAAAAAAACCGCTGAACCGGCATTCTTCCCGGTTCAGCGGCTTTTCACTTATATGCTATTTTCCCCAATCCCATCTCATCCCCACAGACATAACATAACCCTGATAAACAGGATAGTTCGTTTACGAAATCATGCAAAATGATTTCTAACTTACTAAAAGTGCCTCATCCTATCGCACCTTCAACAGCCTGTCAATTTGAGTTAGGTAATGAGTACAGAAGAAGCTACTCCCACTCGATTGTGGCAGGCGGTTTGCTGGAAATATCATAGACAACCCGGTTGATACCCTTGACCTCGTTGATGATCCTGCCGCTGATGCGGGCCAGATCTTCATAGGGCATCGGGTACCAGCCGGCGGTCATGAAATCCTTTGTCTCCACCGCCCGCAGAGCGACCACGTATTCATAGGTACGACCATCCCCCATCACGCCGACGCTCTTGACCGGCAGAAATACTGCAAAGGCCTGGCTGATCTTTTCGTAATGACCGCTGGCGTAGAGTTCTTCTATGTAGATGGCGTCAGCCCGACGCAGGATATCGCAGTACTCCTTTTTCACTTCGCCCAGGATACGTACTCCCAGACCGGGGCCGGGAAAGGGATGTCTCCAGACCATCTGATGCGGCAGCCCCAACTCCTCGCCGATAGCGCGCACCTCATCCTTGAACAGCTCGCGCAAAGGTTCAAGCAGCTTCAGCTTCATGTAGTCCGGCAGTCCGCCGACATTGTGGTGGCTCTTGATATTGTGGGCCTTGCCGGTCTTGGCGCCGGCTGATTCAATCACATCCGGATAGATTGTCCCCTGAGCCAGCCAGTTGGCATCCTG
The DNA here is from genome assembly GCA_016650295.1 of Desulfuromonadales bacterium. Classification (GTDB taxonomy): domain Bacteria; phylum Desulfobacterota; class Desulfuromonadia; order Geobacterales; family Pseudopelobacteraceae; genus CAIPTY01. The sequence continues at coordinate 12,203 of JAENWA010000101.1, forward strand.
GATACGTTTGGACTCTTCCTCGAAAATATCGACGAACAGGCCGCCGATGATCTTGCGCTTTTTCTCCGGATCGCTCTCACCGGCCAGGGCGGACAGGAAGCGTTGTTCCGCATCCACCCGGATCACCTTGACCCCCAGGTTTTTCGCAAAGGTTGCCATGACCTGATCACCTTCCGCCAGGCGCAGCAGACCGTTGTCCACAAAGACGCAGGTCAGCTGATCGCCGATGGCACGGTGGATCAATGCCGCTGCAACCGAAGAATCAACTCCGCCCGACAGACCCAGGATGACCTGATCCGACCCGACCTGACCACGGATACGGGTAACGGCATCCTCGATGATCTGTCCCGGAGTCCATTGGCCCGTGCATCCACAAATTTTACGGACAAACGTATCGATCAGCACTTCACCACGCGGGGTATGATTGACCTCGGGGTGGAATTGAACACCGTACAAATTTCGTTCGACATTCTGAATGGCACAGACCGGGGCGTTGGCTGTCACGGCTACTACCTCAAAACCATCCGGTACACGGGCGACATGGTCACCGTGGCTCATCCAGACCGGACTCGTATCATCGATAAAAAAACCGTCAAAGAGCGGCCCGGGATGACCGGCGGCCTGCAGCTCGGCATGGCCGAATTCACGTTTGCCGGCCGGCACAACCTCACCGCCGAAATGGCGGCTCATCAGCTGCAGGCCGTAGCAGATACCCAGCACCGGCACGCCCAGCTCGAACAGCTCCTCGGCGACCGAAGGTGCTCCCTGATCATACACCGAGCAGGGGCCGCCGGACAGGATGATCCCCGACGGTTTGAGGGTGCGGATGGCGTCCATCGACATATCGAAGGGATGCAGTTCACAATACACGTGTGCCTCACGCACCCGGCGGGCGATCAATTGCGTGTATTGTGAACCAAAATCGAGGATCAGGATTTTCTGACTGTGGATATCGCTCATTATAAAAACCTATCTACTCACACAAAGCCACAAAGACACGAAGGAATATAGACTGAACTTGGATTCAGGCTTTTCTTGGTGAACTTTGTGGCTTTGTGTGAGTCACATGTTTTGATGGTTTATTGATTTAATTCCCTACCCGGTAGTTGGGGGCTTCCTTGGTAATCGTCACATCATGGACGTGTGACTCCTTGAGTCCGGCGCCGGTAATGCGGATGAAACGGCCCTTGTTCTGCAGTTCTTCAATCGATCCGCAGCCGGTATAGCCCATGCCGGAACGCAATCCGCCCAATAACTGGTGGATATTGGCCGAAAGCGGTCCGCGCAGCGGCACCATTCCTTCGATTCCTTCAGGTACAAGCTTGACATCATCACCGACCTCGGACTGGAAGTAGCGATCCTTGCTGCCGTCCTTCATGGCGCCGATCGAGCCCATGCCGCGATAGGTCTTGTAGGTACGGCCCTGGTACAGGACTGTGTCACCGGGCGACTCCTCGGTACCGGCAAACAGCGAACCGATCATGATGCAATCGGCACCGGCCGTGACCGCCTTGGGCAGGTCGCCGGAATACTTGATACCGCCGTCGGCAATAACCGGAATACCATGTCTATGGGCAACCCGTGAACATTCGTGGATAGCGGTGATCTGAGGCACACCCACCCCGGCGACAACCCGGGTAGTGCAGATGGAACCGGGTCCGATGCCGACCTTGATGCCGTCCACCCCGGCCTGTATCAGCGCTTTAGCCGCCTCGGCGGTGGCAATGTTGCCGGCAATGATTTCCACTCCGGGGAACGTGATTTTTGCCCTGATAATTGCATCGAGAACCCCTTGGGAGTGGCCATGGGCCGTGTCGATAACAATTACATCCACACCGGCCTTGATCAGGGCATCCATGCGCGCCTCCATATCGGCGGTAGGACCAACGGCCGCACCGACCCGCAGGCGCCCCAGGCTATCTTTGCAGGCGTTGGGATATTTTTTAACTTTTTCAATATCCTTGATGGTAATCAAGCCCTTGAGAAATCTTTCTTCATCCACCACGAGAAGTTTTTCCACCCTGGTATGCTTGAGGTGCTCCTTGGCCTGCTCCAGAGTAGTCCCCACCTCGACCGTCACAAGATTGCGCTTGGTCATGCGGGCCGATATCGGCAGATCGTAATCCGTCTCAAAACGCAGATCGCGATTGGTAAGAATACCTACCAGTTTGCCGTTGGCCTTGGTTACCGGTACTCCCGAGATCCGGTAGCGTGACATGATATCCAGCGCCTCACTGATTTTCTGGGTAGGCCGCATGGTGATCGGGTCTACTATCATGCCGGATTCACTCTTTTTGACCTTATCGACCTCATAGGCCTGTTCCGCGATGGTCAGGTTTTTGTGAATAATACCAAGACCACCTTCACGGGCCATGCAGATGGCGGTACGCGCCTCGGTTACCGTGTCCATGGCGGCACTGACGAGCGGTATGTTCAGGGAGATGTTACGGGAAACACGTGTTGTCAGATTGGCATCGCGGGGCAGAATCAGTGAATGGGCGGGAACCAGGAGTACATCATCAAAGGTCAAGCCTTCCGTCAATTTATCGTAGGGCATAGGGGGCTCCTCGCAAAGAAAATATTTCTACTAAGTTAGTACAGGGGATCAAGCGAGTCAAGAGCAAAGCAGTTAAAACCGTCACACGTTCCTGACTGATTCTTTGCGTTTTTGCTTAACAGCGTCCACAGACTCACAACACAAGAAGGCCGCATCATCAGATGCGGCCTTCTTGTGTCAATCACTCCAGCTCCAACCGTTTCCTATCACAGCTACGGTCACTTCTGGGAGGCTTCCAAGGCCTGCTGAATGTCGGCAATGATGTCGTCAATGTTCTCTATACCGACCGAGAGGCGGATAAAATCAGCTGTCACACCGGAAGCGATTTGTTCCTCCTCGGAAAGCTGCTGATGAGTAGTCGAGGCAGGATGTATCACCAGCGACTTTGCATCGCCAATATTTGCCAGATGTGAAAGCAGTTTTACGTTATCAATGAATTTTTTACCAGCCTCCAGCCCGCCCTTTATGCCGAAACCGATAATGGCCCCCTCACCTTTCGGCAGATACCGTTGAGCTCTTGCATAATCTTTATGACTGGCAAGCCCGGGGTAATTAACCCATGAGACCAGCGGATGCTTTTCAAGCCATGCCGCCACAGCCCGGGCGTTTTCCACATGACGGGGCATGCGGACATGCAATGTCTCAATTCCCTGAAGAAACTGAAAGGCATTGAACGGCGATAGACAGGCACCCATATCGCGCAGCAATGAAATCCTCATCCGCAGTATGTAGGACAGGTTACCCAGTGCATCCCAGAATTTCAGGCCATGGTAGGATGGGTCCGGCTCGGTGAATTCCGGGAATTTGCCATTGTTCCAGGGAAATGCGCCGCCATCCACCACCGCACCGCCGATACTTGTGCCATGACCGCCCATGAACTTGGTCAGCGAATAGACAACAATGTCGGCGCCATGTTCAAGCGGCTTGAACAGATAGGGGGTCGTCACCGTGTTGTCGACGATAAAAGGGATACCGGCCGCGCGGGCAATTTTTCCAATGGCTTCAAAATCATCGACATTATTTTTAGGGTTGCCGACTGATTCAGTATACACAAGGCGTGTGTTGTCATCAATCGCCCGGCGGACGTTTTCGGGATCGGATGTATCAACAAACTTGACGGTAATTCCCAGCCTGGGCAGGGTGTAGTGGAATAGGTTATAGGTACCGCCATACAGATAATTGGAAGAAATAATATTCTGTCCGGCCATGGCGATGTTGAGGACGGCATAGGTAATGGCAGCCTGCCCTGAAGCGACCGCCAGTGCAGCGACCCCGCCATCCAGCGCAGCCAGACGCTGTTCGAGAACATCAGTGGTCGGGTTCATCAAGCGGGTGTAAATATTTCCGAACTCCTTGAGTCCGAAAAGGTTGGCGGCGTGCTCAGAGTTTTTGAATACATACGAGGTGGTCTGATAGATGGGGACCGCGCGGGAAAGAGTGGTCGGGTCCGGGGATTGCCCTGCGTGGAGTGAAAGGGTTTCTATTGACTGCGGCGCATCTGACATGGTGCATCCTCCTGTTATTATAGGCTTTAGTGAAACGTTATATTTCCCTTCCATTCAAGTCAAGTTTATTTCTTTATTTCACACAAAATTTAAAGGACTTTATATGGTTATAACCAGATTTGATTAAGACTGCAAAATACAGTGGTATTATGCAACTGTTTGCTAAATGGTGATGGTCTCTCCGGGACGCAATCGCTCGCGAGGGGAATTGAGGGGTGCATCGAAAGATGCCGCCAGCAGATACAGGAACAGGGATACCACGCCAATAATCATCAGAATCGCCGGCAGTATCCTGACGCCCGTATCTCCCAGTTTTTTTGGCAGTACCAGGCCAAAGGCCGTCAGCACAACACCATAGCCCCCCAAAGCAGCCGCCCAGAAAATGCCCAACCGATACAGGCGCATCTCGGAGTCATCGGTCCAGGACAGGAAATCTGCAATATCGGCGTGATAAAAACTGACGATGATTATTACTATCAATGCCCCCAGTACCAGCCGCATGCCGTTACGTACCGTGCGCTTACGCATCGCGATTACCGGGTTGACCGGCCATTACGCGCACCATGAAACATCCCCGAGACCGGCCCGCAACACTACAGGCGTGTCGTCAACCAGGCTGACGACCGAACTGACATCCGTCATCAGAATAGCTCCATCGATAACAAAGTCCAGTTGATTGCCGAATATGCTGTCGATCAAGTACGGGTCACCGACAGGCTCTTCTCCGGAAAGATTGGCGCTGGTGGTGATAATCGGGTTGCCGAGCGAGAACACAAGGTCCATACAGATGCGGTTGTCGGGAATCCTGATCCCGACTGTTTTCTGACGGGTCAGAAGCAGGTCCGGTACCTCACGGGTGGCCTCCATGATAAAGGTATACGGTCCGGGAAGATAGCGTTTCAGGTGTTTGAAGGCAACATTGCTCACCCTGGCAAACTTGGTGACCTCGGAAATCGTGGAACAGATGAATGAAAAGGGTTTGTTGCGTTCGCGACTCTTCATACGATAGATGCGTTCGATCCCCTTCTTGTTGAAGATGGAACAACCGATACCGTAGGTCGTATCGGTTGGGTAGGCGATAATGCCGCCATCACGCAGGCACTGGGCAACGCGGTTAATCTGATAGGGTTGTGGATGTTCTGGGTCGAGTGTAAGAATCATTTCCGGTAATCCGTGTACTTCAAAGTAAAGTTTGTGTTTAAAAGGTGATGCAAACCAAAATAAAATGGTACCAGAAAATCCATTCCTAAAACAAGTCGTCAATTCAGCCGCTTTCATCTTCAAGCGGCTGTATATCACACCATTGCCATCAGGCCAACTACATAAAAGTCATAGCCTGATATTTTCTCTCGAATCACTGCTTATCAATGAATCTGGCCGGTCAGATGCCGCTCTTCATGATGCTTACCTTCAAACCTAAGTTTTTATACTGTTTGGTTACGTGCAGCTTGTGTAGATCATTCATGATCCTGCTGTAGATATCATTCGTCGTTAGCAACATCGTTAGCATTGATTTAAATGGATCGTTTTGGTATTATTTGGTTCAAGAGGTGAATACTATGCTAGTCCAAGTAAAATACTCTGACAATAGATTCGACTATGTGAAGGATAAATCTTTGGACCTTTTGATCGAATCAAATAAAGTCACAGAATTCAAGCGCTCTTCCGGATGGGTAAAAATTGGTGCTGATCCCATTCGTAAAACCAAGCGGGATTTCACGTAACATAGTAATAACGCTATTCCTTAGAGCAAAATCAATGCCCTTGACGCTGTTACATGACGCGGCATAATCAGTCGCTGTCAGGGTTGGAGAGAATGCTGTTATTTATTATGAAGAGGTTCAGGGTTTAGTACGGCGCCTGCTACAGCACAAAAAAAGGCACCTGCAAGAATATCTTGCAGGTGCCTGTAATTATTTGGCAGGGGTACCTGGATTCGAACCAAGAGATGACGGCGGCGACGTAGCCGTTGGGTCAAACACCTTGTATTACAAACTAATCCGTTACATCTACCCACTCGTGAAAAATCACATAAGCATAAAAAAAGGCCACATCCGAAGATGCAGCCTTTTTTAACATAGCGAAAGAAGAATTACTGCTGAACAGGAGCAGGAGCAGGAACTTTTGTAGGTGTAGTAGCTGTGTCAGCTGCAGAAGGTGCTGCTTTCTTGGCTTTTATTGCTTTTTTAGCTTTTTTCACTTTCTTTACTTCTTTCTTCTCAACAGCAGGCTTTGCATACATATCAGGAGTAGCAGGGTGTCCAGCAGGCATATCAGCAGCAAACACAACAGCAGAGAAGGACAGAGCAGCAATAGCAGCAACGATTGTGGAAAGAACTTTTTTCATTGGTAATACCTCCGTATAATTTATCGAATCTGTTTAATATATCAGCATATATAGTGCCAACTAATTTAAGGAATGTAACCGTCTGAAACTATGAACATATTTAATAAGTCATCAAATACATATTGTTTTTAGCACCTTGTTTGCTCATAGTAAACCCTATATGAGGTATACTATCAGACCTGAATCGGTATCATCACAATGCCATAATCTAACATCATTGATGCATCCAATATACCCTGGGCAAATAGTCTCTGATCCGCCGTTAGAATGACCAACAAGCTCTGATATTACTGTTTCTAATTCACAAGCTTGTTTAAGGGTGTCTGTTACCAAGTGCCTGAAACTATGAAATACTTTCTTGGGTCATCAGTAATATGGAGCCTGTTAAATCTCTGATACCATTTACAGAAGCTATTTCCATAGCCCGTTAGGTCAGGTGTTCTAAGAGAATGTTTGATAAAGGTGCAGGGGAAAAAATTCTGTAGGTCAACAGGTACTTTTATTTTGTAATAAAACCTGTTATTGACCTTTATGAGGTGAGTTGGATATGACAAAGCCTCTTATCTCCTGTATACCTAATTGTATACCTAGATCTAAGAGGCTGTTATCTTTACTAGCAATAATAGCTAGTTAGTAATTTGGCAGGGGTACCTGGATTCGAACCAAGAGATGACGGCGTCAGAGGCCGTTGCCTTACCGTTTGGCTATACCCCTAAATTGAAGAACTCACTTTGTAACAAATCATATCCGTTACGTCAAGACTTTTTAGCCTGCCGCAACAGCGCCCGCTCGGATTGCCTTCACGTTGGCAGGGATCAGCCGATGATTGCGCTCCGGAAGCGCTTTCTTCAGGGCTTCTTCAAGCGAGGTAATTTTGAGCGCACCGGTTTTCGCGACATAGGCTCCGCAAGCCACCATGTTAAGCATGCGGATATCCTCCAGTTCGAGCGCAATCCGGTTCATCGGAACCTTGACCAACTCCACCTCCGGCAACTCAACGCCGTCACACTCCACCAGAGACGAGTTGACAATGCAGATGCCGCCCGGCTTGACCTTGGCGGCGTACTTATCAAACGACAGCTGGTTGAGGATGACGGAAACCGACGGATGCCCCACTACCGGTGAACCGGTGTCGCCGTCACTGAATACGATTGTGCACATGGCGGAGCCGCCCCGTTTTTCGACACCGTAGGACGGGAAAAACGACACATTCAAACCTTCGTGAATGGCTGCATAGGAAAGCAAGTTTCCGGCCAGCAGAACGCCCTGGCCGCCGTAACCCGAGATGAATACGTCATGACGCATGAAGATTCTCCGTTGTTACAGATTTTCCGAATTTTTAAATACATTCAGCGGGAAGTACGGAATCATCTCGTCAGCCAGACGCTGGTTGGCCTGCAGAGGATTCATACCCCAGTTTGTCGGGCAGGTCGAAAGCGCCTCGATGAACGAAAAACCTTTCCCTTCCACCTGATACTGGAAGGCGGTCTTGATCATCTTCCTGGCCTGGAGAACGTTTTTCGGACTGTTGACGGCCACCCTGGCCGAGAAGGCCACACCGTCGAGATTGGACAGCAGCTCCGCCATCTTGAACGGGGCGCCGTCATTTTTGATGTCGCGGCCGTAGGGCGAGGTAGATGTCTTCTGGCCCGGCATGGTGGTGGGGGCCATCTGGCCGCCGGTCATGCCGTAGGTGGTGTTGTTGACGAAGATGACGGTGATCGCCTCGCCGCGATTGGCGGCATGGATGATCTCGGACGTGCCGATGGCCGCCAGATCGCCGTCCCCCTGGTAGGTGAAGACGATCTTGTCCGGCCTGGCCCGTTTGGCGCCGGTTGCGACCGCCGGGGCACGGCCGTGGGGGGCCTCGACTACGTCGATATCGAAATAGCTGTACAGAAAGACCGAACAGCCGACCGAGGCGATGCCGATGGTCCGGTCACGAATACCGAACTCATCCATTGCTTCCGCCACGAGGCGGTGGATCGTGCCATGCTGGCAGCCGGGGCAGAAATGGGTCTGGACGTCCTTGAGGCTTTCCGGGCGGGAGAATACCTGGTTCATGGATACACCTTCCTGATCTGCTCAAAAATCTCTTCGGGTGTCGGCAGCGAACCGGCTCCCGGCGGGCGGCCGTAGAAGGCAACATCCGCATCCCGGGCAACCGAGAGGCGCACGTCATCGATCATCTGTCCGGTGGAAAGTTCGATATCCAGAAAACGCTTGCAGCGCTGCGAAAGCGAGAGATAGGCCCGGGCCGGGAACGGGAAGAGTGTTATGGGGCGCAGCAATCCGACCTTCATCCCCGCCTCCCGCGCCATGGCAACGGCGGTCCGGGAAATGCGTGCCGTCGAGCCGAAGGCGGTAACAATCAATTCAGCATCGTCGGTCAGCAACTCCTCCCAACGGTTCTCGTTTTCAGCCAGCACCTTGTAGCGATCCAGCATGGCCCAGTGAAAGGCCTCCATCTCGCCGTCACCCAGCTTCAGGGACTTGACGACATTCTGCGGCTCACCGGCCTTGCGTCCGCGCACGGCCCATTCCTTGGCCGGCAGCTCCACCTGCGGGCGCGGGTTGGCGACAATCGACTCCTTCATCTGGCCAATTACCGAGTCGGCCAGTACCATGGCAGGGATGCGGTAGAGGTCGGACAGGTCGAAGGCCAGCATGGTCAGGTCGTACATCTCCTGCACCGAGGCCGGAGCAAGCACGATGATGCGGTAGCCGCCGTGACCTCCTCCCCGTGTAGCCTGCCAGTAATCGGCCTGCGAGGCATCGATGCCGCCCAGTCCGGGCCCCTGGCGCATGATATCGACGATCACGCCCGGCAGCTCCGAGCCGGCCATGTAGGAGATGCCTTCCTGCTTGAGGGAAATGCCGGGGCCCGATGACGAGGTCATGGCGCGGACACCGGCGGCCGAGGCCCCCAGCACCATATTGATGGCGCCGATTTCGCTCTCGGCCTGGATAAAGGTGCCGCCGTTTTTGGGCAGTTCACGGGACAGGTATTCGGGGATATCGCTCTGGGGGGTGATCGGGTATCCGAAGTAACAGCGCACCCCGGCCTCGATGGCCGCCATGGCGACAGCTTCATTGCCCTTGACGAACAGCTTCTCGCTCAAGGCTTCTGCTCCTTGAACACGGCTATCGCCACATCCGGGCACATCTGCGCGCACAAGGTGCAGCCGGTGCATTTTTCAGCATCGGAGAAGACCGCCACGGTAAAGCCAAGACTGTTGGGAGAATCGCTCATGGCAACCAGCTTTTTCGGACAGGCCATGGTGCAGAGTCCGCACCCCTTGCAGCGTGTTTCGTCAATAACGATATGCGGCATGATCCGGTTTCCTTTTGCTCAAATAAAATTTAATCAGTAACAGAATCCAGCCTCAGGCGTCAAGCAGTTCTGAGCGGGGAAACCCGAACGCCCCTTCCATGCAGGATCTGAATAAAAAATCCACCATCTGCGAGTCATTTCCTTGAAATATTATTCTGTTTCATATATTTTGAGTCGTTATACTTTTGTAGCCCAGGATACGCTGAAAACATCTGCTCTGTACACCACACCACCTTGCCCGGCAGATCATAAATATATTTCCTGTGAAAGATGTGCACATGCAGACAACGACACCCGTTAGTGAACTCAATATGGCCGAATCCCTGAGGATGCTCTCCCGCCCTGTCCATCTGACGGCACAGGGAAATAGCAACGAGTCCCTGCAAGGCTACGCCCCGGCGCTTCTTCCGGAACAGCTGGGCGACCGGGAATTCTGTTCGGATCTCGGTATTCGATATCCCTACCTGGGAGGGTCCATGGCCAAGGGGATCAGTTCCGCAGCCATGGCGGAAGAGCTGGGAAAGGCCGGCATGCTCGGATTTTTCGGCGCCGCCGGATTGCCCCTGGCCGAGGTGGAAGCCGCGGTAGACCGGCTGGCTGGCTCTGATTTCCCCTGCGGATTCAACCTGATTCACTCACCCCACGAACCGGACCTGGAGCTGGCCCTGGCCGAATTGTATATCCGCAAGGGTGTGCGGCTGGTGGAAGCATCCGCCTTTCTGGCCCTGACACTGCCCCTGGTCCGCTACCGGGTCCACGGTATTCACCGTCAGGCTGATGGCGCGATCGTTGTTCCCAACAGGATCATCGCCAAGGTATCCCGCGAAGAGCTGGCCGAGAAGTTCTTTTCTCCTCCGCCTGATAAATTCCTGCGTCAGTTGGTGGACGAAGGCTCTATCACCAGGGAACAGGCCGAACTGGCAGCCCTGATCCCCATGGCCCAGGAGGTCACCGCCGAGGCCGATTCCGGTGGGCACACCGACAACCGTCCGGCCATGGCCCTCTACCCGACCATCCAATCCGTGGCCGTCCGCATGCAGGCCAAGTACGGATATGCCATGAAACTGCGGTCAGGCCTGGCGGGCGGCATCGCCACCCCTGCCGCCGCCGCTGCCGCGTTTGCCATGGGAGCGGCCTACATCATGACCGGTTCGGTCAACCAGGCCTGCATCGAATCCGGGACTTCGGACGAGGTTCGTGCCATGCTGGCCGAAACACGCCAGGCTGATGTAACCATGGCGCCTGCCGCCGACATGTTCGAGATGGGTGTGACCGTGCAGGTACTGAAGCGCGGCAGCATGTTTCCCATGCGTGCCGCCAAGCTGTATGAAATCTACCGTTCCTGCGCCGGTATAGACGAAATCCCGGTCGCTGAGCGGGAAAAGATAGAAAAGACCTTTTTTCAGGCCTCATGCGCCGATATCTGGCAAGAAACCCGCAGCTACTTTCAGACACGCGACCCGAGGCAGGTGGAACGGGCCGAGCGCGACCCGAAACATCGCATGGCGCTGGTCTTCCGCTGGTATCTCGGCCAGGCGGCCCACTGGGCCAAAAACGGCCGGGCCGGTCGCAAAATCGACTACCAGGTCTGGTGCGGTCCCGCCATGGGCGCCTTCAACGAATGGGCGGCCGACAGCTTTCTGGCGATCCCCGCCAATCGCAGGGTTGCAACCGTAGCCCGCAACATCCTGTTCGGCGCGGCCCTGCTCACCCGTATCAACATACTCCGCTATCAGGGTATCAACCTGCCGGCGGATGCCCTGCATATAAAACCGCTGGATGACACACAGATCAAGGAGTACCTCGCGTGAAACAGGAAGAACTGGACCTGACTATCCCCACCGGCGGGGTGCCGCTGGCAATTATCGGCATCGGCTGTCTCTTTCCCCAGGCTGAAGACCGCTCTGCTTACTGGGCCAACATCCGGGAAGGCATTGATGCCATCACCGATATCCCGGCCAGCCACTGGCAGATCAAGGATTACTTTGACAAGGACCCCAAATCGCCTGACATGACCTATGGGCAGCGGGGAGGATTCCTCTCCTCGATCCCGTTCAATCCGATGGAATTCAATATCCCCCCCGCCACCCTGGAGGCTATCGACACCTCCCAACTCCTGGGTCTGGTGGCGGCCGGGCAAGCCCTCAAGGATGCCGGCTACGGGGCTGAACGAACATATGACCGCAACCGCGTCAGCGTCATCCTGGGGGTCACCGGAACTTTGGAACTGGTTATCCCGCTCGGCGCACGCCTGGGGCATCCCCACTGGCGAGAGGCTCTCAAGGATGCCGGAGTGGACGATACGGTCGCCGAGGACGTTGTCCAGCGCATCTCCGACTCCTACGTCCCCTGGCAGGAAAACTCGTTCCCCGGCCTGCTCGGCAACGTGGTGGCCGGCAGGATCAGCAAAAATTTCGACCTGGGCGGCACCAACTGCGTCGTGGATGCGGCCTGCGCCAGCTCCTTCAGTGCGCTGCACCTGGCCGGCATGGAACTGGCCACCGGCAAGTCCGACATGGTGGTGACCGGCGGGATCGATACCTTCAACGACATCTTCATGTACATGTGCTTCAGCAAGACCCCGGCCCTCTCCCCCACCGGCAACGCCAAGCCCTTTGATTCAGCGGGAGACGGCACCATTCTGGGAGAAGGTCTCGGGATCGTGGTCATCAAGCGCCTGACCGATGCGGAACGGGACGGAGACCGGATCTACGCCGTGATCAAGGGTGTCGGTTCCTCCAGCGACGGCAAGGGGGAAGCCATCTACACCCCCAGCGCCTCCGGTCAGAAAAAGGCCATCCTGGACGCCTACCAGCGGGCCGGGGTGACCCCGGAAAGTATCGGCCTGGTGGAGGCCCACGGCACCGGCACCAAGGTCGGCGATGCGGTCGAGGTCTCGGCCCTGCGCGAGATCTACGGCGAGGCGGACAACCCTTGGTGCGCCCTCGGTTCGGTCAAGTCCCAGATCGGCCACACCAAGGCCGCGGCCGGTTCAGCCGGTCTGATAAAAGCGGCCCTGGCCCTGCATCACAAGGTCATCCCCCCCACCATCAAGGTTCAGAAGCCGCTGAAAGAGATATCGGACGGACGGACACCCTTTTACCTGGCCGCAGAAAAACGCCCCTGGATCAGCCGGGGAGATGCGCCCCGCCGGGCAGCCGTCAGCGCCTTCGGTTTCGGCGGTTCCAACTTCCACACGGTTCTTGAAGAGTACCGGCCCACCAACAAAACGGCCGACTGGGACGGCACCGTCCAGATCTTGCCCTTCTGCGGGCCGGATGCTGCGACAATTGAAGCGGCACTGGCAGCCGTCAACGCAGAACAACCCTGGGAGCAGCTCCGGACCCAGGCCGCGGCCCTGCGCGCCACCTTCGACGCAACCGCACCCTGCCGCCTGGCACTGGTGGTGGAGAAGAACCGCACCAACCTGAAATCGCTCTGCGCCAACGCGCTGGCCATGCTCCGCAAGTCTTCCGATACCGCCTGGAGCAGCCCCGACGGCGCCTTTTTTGCCGCCGGACCGGCAGCCGGAACGCTCGGCCTGCTCTTTCCCGGTCAGGGTTCCCAATACACCGGCATGCTGCGTGACCTGGCCTGCTGTTTCCCCGGCCTGCTCGATACAATCAGTGCTGCGGAGAACGGCTTCCAAGGGCGTGGCAACGAGCGCCTGTCCGACCTGATCTACCCGGTTACCCCCTTCGGTCCTGACGCCCGTGAACAGCAGGAAGAGGCCCTGCGCGCCACGGATGCCGCCCAGCCGGCCATCGGCGCGGTCAGCCTGGGTGCCCTGCGGGTACTGGAATCCTTCGGAGTCGCAGCGCAGGCCGTTGCCGGACACAGTTACGGTGAACTGACCGCCCTGTGTGCCGCCGAACGCCTGGATGAATCTTCGTTCCATGCCCTCTCCCGTCTGCGCGGCCGCCTGATGGCGGAGGGCGCCGACGACAAGGGCAGCATGCTGGCGGTCTCGGCCCCCCTGGCAGACGTGCAGCTCATGCTGACAGAAGAACAGTTCGACCTGGTAATCGCCAACTGCAATGCCCCGACCCAGGCGGTGCTGTCCGGAGCGACCAGCGAGATCGAGCGGGCCGTCAGCGCTTGCGCTGCGCGCAAACTTACCTGCAAGAAACTGCCGGTGGCAGCCGCCTTCCACAGCTCCCTGGTGGCTGACGCCGCTCAGCCGCTTCTGGCTGCTCTGGCCGACATACCGCTGGCAGCCGGGAAGATCCCGGTCTACTCCAACACCACCGCCGCCGAATATCCGGCCGACAGCGCCAAGGCCAGGGAACTCCTGGCCGGACAATTGGCCAGACCGGTGGAGTTCGTGGCCGAGATAGAAGCCATGTATGCTGCCGGTGTCAGAACCTTTGTGGAATGCGGTCCCGGCGCGCGTTTGAGCGGTCTGGTCAAGGCGATCCTCGCAGATCAGAATCACACAGTGACGGCAATCGACGCCTCCGGCGGCAAACGCTCCGGCATCGCCGATCTGGCCCGCTGTCTGGCCCAGATTGCCGTGCTTGGTCATGATGTAGATCTGGTCAAGTGGGATGAGGGGTATCAGCCACCGGTCCAGACCGCCGGAAAAAAACCGGCCATGACCATCCCGCTGTGCGGCGCCAACTACGTCAAACCCAAGGCCAAGCGTCCCCCCGTTCCACCTTCAAAGCCGGCAGTCACTGCCGCTACTGCACCCGTTCATATGTCACCCGGAATTGTTGCAGGCGCGACCATCTCTCAAGATGCCTTGGCCGAATCGCTGCGCGTAACCCGGGAAGGGATGTCGGTGTTGCAACGGATGCAGGAGGAAACCGCCTCGCTCCATCGGCGCTTTCTGGAAGGACAGGAGACCGCCAGCAGAACCATCCAGACCCTGCTGGAACAGCAGCAGCGCATTTTCCAAGGGGGCGGCATACCACTGGCTGCGCCTGCTATGGTCAGCACGCCGGTTGCATTCTCACCCCCCAAACCCGCGCCGCCTGTAAGCTTGTCTGACCGGTCTGACCGGTCTGACAAGTCCGACTTGTCAGACTTGTCGGACTTGTCGGATAAAATCACAACAACCCTGCTGGCGGTAGTCAGCGAGAAGACCGGCTACCCGGTGGAGATGCTGGAGCTGGAGATGGGTATGGATTCCGACCTGGGCATCGACTCCATCAAGCGGGTCGAGATCCTGTCGGCACTGCAGGAACGCCTGCCCGGTTCGCCGGTCATCGGCCCGGAGCACATGGGCTCACTGCAGACCCTGGGCGAGATCGCACGGCATCTGGGCGCCGGAACAGCTCAAGCCTCAGACCAGTCAGACTTGTCAGACCGGTCAGACAAAATCACAACCACTTTGTTGGCAGTCGTCAGCGAGAAGACCGGCTATCCGGTGGAGATGCTGGAGCTGGAGATGGGCATGGATTCCGACCTGGGCATCGACTCCATCAAGCGGGTCGAGATCCTGTCGGCCCTGCAGGAGCGACTGCCCGGTTCGCCGGTCATCGGCCCGGAGCACATGGGCTCACTGCAGACCCTGGGCGAGATCGCACGACATCTAGGGGCCGGAACGGCACAAACCTCTGACCGGTCAGAAAAAATCACAGCCACCTTGCTGGAAGTAGTCAGCGAGAAGACCGGCTACCCGGTGGAGATGCTGGAGCTGGAGATGGGGATGGATTCTGATCTGGGCATTGACTCCATCAAGCGGGTCGAGATCCTGTCGGCACTGCAGGAACGCCTGCCCGGTTCGCCGGTCATCGGACCGGAGCACATGGGCTCACTGCAGACCCTGGGCGAGATCGCACGACATCTAGGGGCCGGAACGGCACAGACCTCTGACAAGTCAGACCAGTCAGACTTGTCAGACCGGTCCGATAAAATCACAACTACCCTGCCATCCGCGCCGGGAACAGGACTCACCCGCAGTACGGTCATCCCGGTTGCCTTGGATGCAACCGCAGAGACTATCAGTATTTTGAAGGACGGCATCATCTGGGTGACCGACGACGGTTCCCCGTTTTCGGGAGAGGTATGCGCCAACCTGAGCGCCGCCAATCGGAATGTGCAGCTGATCAATCCGGGCATTAACCTTGAAAACCTATCAACGGACAACATCTGCGGGCTGGTCATTCTTGCCCCGGCCGCCGGGAGCGATGACATCTTCCTTGAAAACGCCTTCCTGCTCCTGAAAAAGGCCGCGCCGGCCCTGCTGCGCAGTGTTGAGGAGGGCGGTGCCCTGTTCAGCACCGTGTCGCGCCTGGATGGTGCCTTCGGTTGCGGAACCGGCAATTCCCTGGCTGATCCGCTCTCCGGCGGACTGGCCGGACTGGTCAAAACCGCTGCCCGTGAATGGCCGGGGGTCACCTGCAAGGCCATCGACCTGGGCGCATTTCCCGACACAGCCGCAGCGGCCGGTTCCGTGGCTGGCGAGCTGTTCATGACCGGACCGGTGGAGGTCGGCCTGAATCCGGCCGGCCGGACCACGTTGGCACTCACTACACTGCCCTCCTTGTCCGCCGCCTCGTCCGCCCCCCTTGAATCGGGTGATGTGGTGGTGGTGACCGGTGGCGGCCGCGGCGTAACCGCAGCCACGGCCATTGCCCTGGCCGCAGCCTACCGCCCGATGCTGCTGCTGCTGGGACGCAGCCCGGAACCGCAGTCCGAACCGGCCTGGCTGACTCCCCTGTCCGATGAAAGCTCCATCAAACGGGCCATCCTTGAACATGCCACGGAAAAGCTGCATCCGAAAGAGATCGAAGAGCGTTACCGGGCCGTCATCGCCGGCCGGGAGCTGACTGAGACGCTGGCCCGCATCGAAGCGGTCGGCGGCCGCGCCATCTATCGGGCCCTCGACATCCGCGACAGCGGGGCTGTCAACAGCCTGCTCGACTCCATCCGCAGGGAGCATGGCCCGATCCGCGGCATCGTCCACGGGGCCGGTGTCCTGGCCGACCGCCTGATTCTGGACAAGACCAGGGAGCAGTTTGCCAAGGTCTACGGCACCAAGGTTGTCGGTCTGCGCACGTTGCTGGCCGCCACCGCCGGCGATGACTTGCGTTGTATCGTTCTGTTCGGCTCCACCACCGGGCGCTTCGGCCGCACCGGTCAGGTGGATTACGCGGTTGCCAACGAAGTCCTCAACAAGCTGGCCCAGAGCGAGTCGCGCCGCCGTCCCGTCTGCCGCACGGTCTGCATCAACTGGGGTCCCTGGGATGGAGGCATGGTCACCCCGGCCCTGAAAAAGGTATTCACTGGCGAAGGGATCGGCCTGATCTCCCTCAAGGAGGGCGGGGAACTGCTGGTGCGGGAAATTGCCGCAACGGATGCCCCGGTAGAAGTTGTGGCACTGGCCGGCGATGCTACGGCCCCTCTGGCAATCAACATGCCGACCCCGCCTAAACCGCTGCTGGAGGCCTTCAGCCTGACCCTGACGGTACAGGACTACCCCTTTATCCGCTCCCACGTCATCGACGGCAAAGCGGTCCTGCCCATGGCCATGATCGTGGAATGGCTGGGCCATGGAGCGCTGCACGGCAACCCGGGTTTCCGCTTTCACGGTTTCAATGACCTGCGCATCTGCAAAGGGATTGTCTTTGACCAGGACACGGCCTGCATTCTGCATGTCATGGCCGGCCGTGCCCAAAAGCAGGACTCACTGTATTTCGTACCGGTAGAACTGACCGGCTCCTCCAGCGACGGTCGCTCGGTCCTGCATGCCCGCGCCGAGATCGTTCTGGCCACAAAACTGCCGGAAGGGATCCGCTCCATCGTCGATCTGCCCGCCACTCCCTACGCCCAGAACAGCGCTGCGATCTACGACCGTGAACGGCTCTTCCACGGCCCGGCCCTGCAGGGCATCGAGCAGGTCGGCGGCTGTTCAGCCAAGGGGATTTCGGCCTTGATCAAGGCCGCTCCGAAACCCGAGACCTGGGTCATGACCCCCCTGCGCAACAGCTGGCTGACCGATCCGCTGGTGATCGACAGCGCCTTCCAGCTGATGATCCTGTGGAGTTTCGAGCGCTTCGGCGCCGGCTCGCTCCCTTCATTTGCCGGCCGCTACCGCCAGTTCCAGGACAGCTTCCCCCGTGAAGGGGCCCAGATTGTAATTCGCGTGACCTCCGAACGGGAGCATGGCGCCTCGGCCGACATGGAATTCCTTGACCGGAATTCCGGCAAGCTGATTGCGCGGCTGGAGGATTACGAATGCGTCATCGACCCATCGCTGCAGCGGGCCTTCCGCCGCAACCAACTGTCGCAGCCGGGGTGCGTAGAGCTGGAAGCAGCCTGATGGAATCAAACCGTTCTTCGGTCGCCATCGTCGGCATCGGCGGCATCTTTCCCGATGCACTTGACCTGACCGCATTCTGGGCGAATATCGACTCCGGACGCAGTGCGGCCCGTGAAGTGCCCGAGGGGCGCTGGATGATCCCGGCTGATACGGCCTACGATCCCGTTGTCGGGGCGCTGGACAAGGTCTATTCGCGGCGCGGCTGTTTCATAGAAGGGCTTCCTTCCGCAGCCACGCTGCCCGGTTTGGCAATCGACCCAGCCGAACTGGAGGGACTCGATCCGCTCTTCCACTTGCTGATCCATGCCGGTTCACGCGCCTTCGACGATGGCGTGACCGCTGCGCTGGACCGTTCGCGGGTCGGCGTCATCATCGGCAACCTGGCCCTGCCCAGTGAAACCTCCAGCCTGCTGACCCGCAACATTCTGGGCCGGACCTTTGCGGAAAAGATTTCCGGCACCGCTCTAAAAGCTGAAGCCACCTCCCCCCTCAATCGCTACCCGGCCGGTCTTCCGGCTGGCATCCTGGCCCGGGCCCTCGGCTTGGGCGGCGGCGTCTGCACCCTGGATGCCGCCTGTGCCTCCTCCCTGTACGCCATCAAGCTGGCCGTGGATGAATTGCTGTCCGGCCGGGCGGATGCCATGCTGAGCGGCGGCCTGTCACGACCTGACCCGCTCTTCACCCAGATGGGTTTTTCACAGCTGCGGGCCCTCTCCAAACGTGGGATCTGCTCCCCCTTCGACGCAGCCGGAGACGGCTTGGTGGTCGGCGAGGGGGCCGGCCTGTTTCTGCTCAAACGCACCGAGGATGCCATTGCCCAGGGTGACCGGATCTACGGTATCATCCGGGGTATCGGACTGGCCAATGATGTGGGGGGCAGCCTGTTGGCCCCCATGTCCGAAGGACAATTGCGCGCCATGCGCTCCGCTTACGATAAAGCCGGCTGGAACCCCGGTGATGTGGACCTGATCGAGTGCCACGCCACCGGCACACCGGTAGGCGATGCGGTCGAAGTCGCCAGCCTGCGGGAGCTGTGGGGCGATACAACAGTCTCGGGAAGCGGTTGCATCATCGGTTCGGTCAAGTCCAACATCGGCCATCTGCTGACCGCCGCCGGCGGGGCGGCCCTGACCAAGGTCCTGCTGGCCATGCAGCAGGAAACGCTGCCGCCCACCGCCAATTTCATATCTTCACAACCGGTTATGGAGCTGGACAAAAGCCCCTTCCGCATTCTGCAAGCCCCGGAGCCCTGGAAACGCCGTGGTGAGCGCATCCCCCGCCGGGCGGCCGTCAGCGCCTTCGGTTTCGGCGGCATCAACGCCCACCTGCTGGTGGAGGAGTGGCTGCCGGAAGTAGAGACGCATTGCAATGCGTCTCTACTGTCAGATAATAAAGGCCCCATCGCCGTGGTCGGCATGGATGCCCGCTTCGGCCCCTGGCAGAACCTGCGGGCCTTTCAGGAACGTGTATTAGGCGGTGATCCGACCGCCCAGCCCGCCCAGCCGAAGAAATGGTGGGGGGCTCAGAAGAGCAGCTGGTACCGTCAGGAAGGCCTCGACCGGACCCCGTTCAACGGCTTTTACCAGGATGAAGTGCAGGTTACTACCAACCAGTTCCGCATCCCGCCCCGCGAGATGGAGGAAATGCTGCCCCAGCAGCTGCTGATGCTGCAGACCGCGGCCGGCGCCATGCAGGATGCCGGGCTTGGTAGCGAAGACAACGGCTCCACCGGTGTATTCATCGGGATCGCCCTGGACCTGAACAGCACCAACTTCAGCCTGCGCTGGTCCATGCCGGAACAGGCCGAAACCTGGGCAAAAGAGCTTGGCCGGGAACTTTCCGCGGATGAACTGGCCGCCTGGACCGCACAGCTGCGCGATGCCGCCGGACCGCCGCTGACCGCCAACCGCACCATGGGTGCCCTGGGAAGTGTGGTCGCCAGCAGAATTGCGCGTGAATTCCGGATCGGCGGACCGAGCTTCACACTCTCCAGTGAAGAGTGTTCCGGAACCCGGGCGCTGGAGACAGCCGTGCGTCAGTTGCAGAGCGGCGAGCTGGACCGGGCCCTGGTGGGAGCAGTCGATCTGGCCGGTGACTTGCGGGCCGTTCTCGGTCAGCACGCCCTGCGCCCCTTTTCCGCCTCCGGGAGTTGCCTCCCCTTTGATGCCCGGGCCGATGGCGGCTCTGTCGGCGAAGGCGCCTCGGCCGTGGTCCTGAAACGGCTGGCGGATGCCGAGCGCGACGAAGACCGGATCTACGCCGTTATCAGGGGCATCGGTACAACCAGCGGCGAATCCGACGCACCCGGCGGCTCGATTTACCGTCAGGCCCTGGAACGGGCCTACATCGACGCCGGTGTTGATCCGGGAACGATCGATTTTCTGGAGACCAGCGCCGACGGCGTTCCGACTCAGGACCGTCGGGAAGCCGGGGCGCTGGCTGCGTTCTTCAATACTGCCGGTGCCGTTGAGCGTTCCTGCGCCATCGGCAGCGTCAAGGCCGACATCGGCCACAGCGGCGCGGCCTCGGGCCTGGCCTCCGTTATACGCGGCTGCCTGGCCCTGCATCATGCCATCATCCCCGCCTGCCGCGGCATCGAAACACCTTGTCCCGAACTGGCGGTGTCCGGCCGGCTCTTCCTGCCGCATACCTCCCGCTACTGGCTACGCAACCGCTCCGATGGCCCGCGCCGCGCCGGTGTCAGCGTTCGCGGCATCGACGGCTCCTGCAGTCATATTGTGCTGGAAGGCTACGAAAACGCTGCACCCGCAGACTCCCCGGAACCGCTTTCACCATTGGGTTCCGGAAGCGAGTTTCTGTTCGCCGTGGCTGGCGACAACCCAGTTGAACTCAAACAAAAACTTGAACTACTTCGCACCAACTCACTAAATTCAAAAGTATCATTTACTGAATTTTGTCGTGATGCCTGGCACGGCCGTTACCACGAGACATGCAACAAATCCCTGGCCCTGGCCATGCTGGCCAGGGATGCCGCTGAGCTGGCAGCCCTGATCCGGCAGGGACAGCAGACACTCGACAATGACGGTGCAATCAGCGACACGATTCCCGCACTGCGTGACCGGCTGTTTTACTCAGCGCAGCCGCTGGGCACCTCCGGCAAGATCGCCTTCGTGTTCCCCGGTTCCGGCAATCATTACCCCGGCATGGGTATGGAACTGTTCAGCCGCTGGCCGCAGATCATGCAGCGCCTTGACCGGGAGAGCCTCTACCTGCGCAAGCAATTCCAGCCGGAACTGTTCTGGAACGGTGCTCCATCCGGCCAGATCGACGACAACCATCGCGCCGTGATCTTCGGCCAGGTTGCCACCGGCTGTGCCGTCAGCGATCTGGTGCGGAGCTTCGGCATCACCCCTTCGGCCGCCATCGGCTACAGCCTGGGTGAATCGGCGGCACTGTTCTCCCAGCGGGCCTGGCGCGACCGCGACGGCATGTACACCCGCATGCAGGAGTCAACCCTCTTTACCGATGACCTGGCCGGCGAGTGCCGAGCCGCGGCCCGTACCTGGGGCCTGAAGGCAGGCGAGACCGTCCGCTGGAGCCTGGGGGTAGCAGATGCGCCCGAAGCAGAGGTACGCCGGCTGCTGCCGGACTTCCCACGGGCCTACCTGCTGATCGTCAACACCCCCGACGAGTGCGTGGTCGGCGGAGACACCGATGCTGTCGCAAGGCTCGTGGACCGGCTCGGCTGTCGTTTCTTCCCGCTGCAGGGAGTGACGACCGTACACTGTGAAGTGGCGCAGGCGGTGGCCGGCCCCTACCATGACCTGCATCTCTTCCCGACCGAAGCGCCGGTCGGAATCACCTATTACAGCGGCGTCAAGGGCGGCCCCTACCAGGTTACCCGCGAGAGCGCCGCCGAATCGATCCTCGGTCAGGCGCTGCACGGCATCAATTTCCCGGCCGTGATCGAATCAGCTTATCTGGCAGGTGTACGTATCTTTCTTGAAATGGGACCGGGCGCCTCCTGTTCTCGTATGATCGGCCGCATCCTCGGTGACCGCCGCCCGCACCTGGCCCGCTCGGCCTGTCAGGCCGGACAGGACCCGATGACAACCCTGCTGCGGATGCTGGGCAGCCTGATCGCCGAGCGGGTCCCGATCGATCTGGCGCCGCTCTTCAGCCAGTCCACGGTGGTCAGGGACTCTCATGCTGCTTCATCGCTGATTCATGTGGCCATCGGCAGCGGCCCGTTCCGGCCTCCACATGTGCCGGAAGAGCGGAAGAAGCAGGTGATACAGCCTTCAGCTAAGACTGGTCTGACCAGTCCGACATGTCAGAATGGTCCGGCAGATATTCTGCTCCAGCAGTTTGCCCAGGCCCAGCAGAGCCAGATTGCAGCCCACGAGGCCTTCCTGAATTTCAGCAGCAGCATCACCCAATCCATGGCCCTGGCCATGGAGCTGGAAATGAAGCTGCGGCAGGCACTTGGGGATGATGCGCCCTTCGACTCCGCTCAGGGTACGACAGTCGGCGCTCAGTGTGTGGCGTCTGTTCAAGAAACGGTCGGTGAGCGGAGCCGAACCGCCTTCGACCGGACCATGTGCCTGGAGTTCGCCATCGGTTCCGTGGCCCGCATGCTGGGTCCCGGGTTTGCCGAGGCAGACAGCTTCCCGACCCGCGTACGCCTGCCGGACGAGCCGCTCATGCTGGTGGACAGGATCATGGCCATCGAGGGCGAACCCAGATCCATGACCCACGGCCGCGTGGTCACCGAGCACGACATCCACCCGAACTCCTGGTACCTGGACGGCGGCTGCATACCGACCTGTATCGCCGTGGAGGCCGGCCAGGCCGACCTGTTCCTGTCCGGCTACCTGGGGATCGACTTCATAACTCGCGGCCTGGCGGTCTACCGCCTGCTGGATGCGGTGGTCACCTTTCATCGCGGTCTGCCCGGACCGGGCGAGACCATCCATTACGACATCCGCATCGAGCGATTCTTCCGCCAGGGTGACACCTGGCTGTTCCGCTTCTTCTTCGAGGCTACGGTGGCTGGTCAGCCGCTGCTCTCCATGCGGGACGGCTGCGCCGGTTTCTTCAGCCAGCAGGAACTGGACGCCGGAAAGGGCATCGTGCGGCCGGCCGTTGACCTGCGCCCCACCGTCGGCATCCGTCCGGCCGACTGGCAGGATCTGGCGCCGATGGCGTGCGAGGGTTACGATGCCGCCCGACTGGACCGGCTGCGGGAGGGCGACCTGACCGGCTGCTTCGGCCCGCTCTTTGCCGGACTGCCGCTGAAACGCCCCCTGACGATACCGGGCAACCGGATGCGACTGGTGCACCGGGTCAACGAGATCGACCCGAACGGCGGACGCTGCGGTATCGGTATTATCCGGGCCGAGGCCGATATCCACCCGGATGACTGGTTCATCACCTGCCATTTCGTGGATGACCGGGTCATGCCCGGCACCCTGATGTATGAATGCTGCATGCATACCCTGCGGGTCTACCTGCTGCGGCTGGGCTGGGTGGCCGAATCGGCCGGTTCCGTCTGGGAGCCGGTTCCGGGCGTGGCCAGCAAGCTCTGCTGCCGCGGACAGGTACTGGAGACGACAAAAATAGTCACCTACGAGGTCACCATCCGCGAGATCGGCTATCGCCCGGAACCGTATGTGATCTGTGACGCCCTGATGTACGCCGACGGCAAGCCGATCGTGGAGATCACCAGCATGTCGGCGCGTTTGACCGGGACAACTAAAGAAAAACTGACTGCGATGTGGCGTAGAGACGCATTGCAATGCGTCTCTACCAAACCCGCCCTCTACACCAAGGATCAGATCCTGGCCTACAGTAACGGCAAGCCTTCGGAAGGGTTCGGCGAACCGTACCGCATCTTCGACAGCGGCCGCAAGATCGCCCGCCTGCCGGGCCCGCCCTTCCAGTTCATGGACCGGGTTACCGCCCTGCGGGGTGAAGCATGGCAGATGAAGGCCGGCGCCATGGCCGAGGCCCAGTACGACCTGCCGGCGGATGCCTGGTTCTTTGCCGCCGAGCGCCAGGACCGCATGCCCTTCTCGGTCCTGCTGGAAGCGGCCCTGCAGCCCTGCGGCTGGCTGGCCGCCTATGTCGGTTCGGCCCTGACCAGCCCGAGCGATATCTCCTTCCGCAATCTGGGGGGTACTGCCGTTCAGCACCGGGCGGTAACACCCGAGAGCGGTGTCCTGACCTGCAGCGCCACCATGAAGAAGGTCGCCACCAGCGGCGGCATGATCATCCAGGAATACAATTTCAGCGTGGCCGACAGACAGGGGATACTCTACGAGGGAGACACCATGTTCGGCTTCTTCTCCAAAGAGGCCCTGGCCAACCAGGTCGGCATCCGCGACGCCAAACCGTACCAGCCGACCGCGACGGAGGCTGAGCGGAGTCGAAGACTGCCCTACCCTGAAAATGCGCCCTTCCCTGAGAAGCAGCTGCGCATGATCGACCGGATCGAGATGTTCGTCGGGGATGGCGGTCCACAGGGCCTTGGCTATATCCGCGGCGTCAAGGATGTTGATCCCGATGAATGGTTCTTCAAGGCCCATTTCTACGAGGACCCGGTCACCCCCGGTTCACTGGGGCTGGAGTCCTTCCTGCAGCTGGTCAAGTTCGCAGCAGTAGAACGCTGGGGATGGCAGGATGGAGATATCCTGGAGGTGTCAGCCCTGGGCAGGAAACACAGCTGGCTGTACCGCGGACAGGTGGTGCCGACCAACAAACTGGTTACGGTTGAAGCCTGGATCATTGCTGCGGATGATGACCGGCGCATCCTGACCGCCGCCGGTTTCCTCTCCGTGGATGGGAAAACTATTTACCAGATGAATGATTTTACTGTACGCATGGAGTCACAACGATGAAGTACCGAAAAGTTACCATAGAGGCCATGGAGTATGAACTGGCACCGGTTGTTGTCACCTCGGCCGAGCTTGAGGCGCGACTGGAGCCGTTATACAAATACCTGCGCATCGTGCCGGGACAGCTGCAGGCCCTGACCGGCATCCGCGAGCGGCGCTGGTGGGAACCGGGCTATCCGCTCTCCCATGGCGCCATTGCCGCTGCCAGAAAGGTGTTGTCAGCCACCGGTGTTTCGCCCGACGAGATCGGAGCCCTGATCTACGCCGGTGTCTGCCGCGAGCAATTCGAACCGGCCACTGCCTGCCGCGTTGCCGCCGGTCTGGGCATCGGCGGCAAGACCGCCGTGTTCGACCTCTCCAATGCCTGTCTTGGCGTGCTGAACGGCATCCTGGACGTGGCCAACCGCATCGAGCTGGGGCAGATCCGGGCCGGGCTGGTGGTCTCCTGCGAGAGCGCCCGCGAGATCAACGACATCATGATCGCCCGCATGCTGGAAGAACGGACCATGCAGCATTTTGCCGCCTCGCTGGCCACCCTGACCGGCGGTTCCGGTGCCGTGGCAATCCTGCTGACTGATGGTTCCTTCTCCGGTTCCACACGCCGCAAACTGCTGGGAGGCATCACCCAGGCTGCCCCGGAACACCACCGGCTCTGTCTCTGGGGTATCATTCCGGATGGCAAGGGCGGCTACATTCAGTCCATGTCAACTGACGGGGTCAATGTCATGAACTACGGCGTCGAACTGGGTCGGCAAACCTGGGAGTCCTTCCTGCCGCAGGTCGGCTGGCGAACGGAGGATGTTGACCAGGTGATCTGCCACCAGGTTGGCTCGGCCCATCAGAGCGCGATCCTCAAGACCCTCGACATTCCGCCTGAAAAGGACTTCACCACCTTCGAATACCTGGGCAACATGGGCACCGTCTCCCTGCCGCTGACGGCCGCCATCGCCGATGAGCGCGACATCCTGGAAGCGGGCGACAAGGTGGCATTTCTGGGGATCGGCAGCGGGTTGAATTGTCTGATGCTGGGGATGGAGTGGTAATGAATCCTGATCTGGCACAACAGTACCCTTTTACCGGGAAACACCTCGACCTTAACGGCCTGAACTACCACTATCTTGACGAGGGCAGCGGCCCACCGGTGGTGATGGTACACGGCAACCCCTCCTGGTCGTTTTACTACCGCAACCTGGTGCTGGCCCTGCGCGATCGCTACCGCTGCATCGTGCCGGACCACATCGGCTGCGGCCTGTCCGACAAACCGGGCGACGACCGTTACACCTACACCCTGGCCAGTCGAGTGGACGACTTGGAGCGTTTGCTGGAGCATCTGGGAGTCACGGAAAACATCACCCTGGTGGTGCACGACTGGGGCGGCATGATCGGCATGGCCTACGCCGTGCGCCACCCGGAGCGGATCAAGCGCCTGGTGATCCTCAATACCGGCGCCTTCCACCTGCCCAAGGAAAAACCGATGCCCCCGGCCCTGCAGATCTGCCGCGACAGCATCCTGGGCACTCTGCTGGTGCGCGGCTTCAACGCCTTCAGCCGGGGTGCGTCATACGTGGGATGCAAGCGCAACCCCATGCCCCCCGAACTGCGGGCCCTCTACCAGCTCCCCTACGACTCCTGGAAGAACCGCATCGCCACCCTGAGATTCGTGCAGGATATCCCCCTTGAGCCGGGCGACCGCGCCTATGATCTGGTCAGCTCCGTTGCCAATGGCATCGGGCAGTTCCGCAAACTGCCGATGCTGATCTGCTGGGGTGAACTGGATTTTGTCTTCGACAATCACTTCCTGGCCGAATGGCGGCGGCTCTTCCCCAAGGCCGAGGTCCACAGCTACCCGGATTGCGGGCATTATATTCTTGAGGATGCCGGAGAAGAGGTTGTGCCGTTGATTGCTGGGTTTCTTGAGCGGACAGAGGGATAAGACCACGTTATCCCCAACACAGATAAAATCACATCCTGTTGTCTGACTTGACAACACCACCTTCCGTTGTTACAATCTCCAACATGAATGCAGACCTGATGCTCAACGAGCGACACACAATATCCGAAACTGCCTTCGTTGAATTGGTAGTGTGGCGCCTGCCTTTGCCGCTTCCGGGGAGCTGTCACAGCTTCAAATATCGGCTTGCGCTTGTGGTGAGCGGAACTTGCGTGTTGCGTTACGACAACGAGGCTGGCAAGGGCGATCATAAACATGTCGGCCGGAATGAAATTCCATACAATTTCACTACACCGAAAGCTTTACTGGATGATTTCTGGAACGACGTAGATACATGGAGGTATTGATATGCGTACCGTGACATTGGATGTTTCTTCTCTTGAAAGTGTAAACAGAAGGTTCTTAAGAGCATTTGAAGGCGAAGCACAAGGAGAGATTATCAGCTTCGAGTCGCCTGCGCTTTTATTCAAAATACTCTCCGGTAAGCGTTGGGAAGTGCTGAACCTCATGACCGGCTCGGGTCCGATGACTATTCGTGAACTGGCCCGCCGCTTGGGAAGAGATGTTAAAGCCGTACATGGCGATGTCCATGCCTTGCTGAATGCCGGGATTCTGCAAAAAACGGAAACCAGCCAAATCGTATTTCCGTTCGACGCTCTCCATGTAGATTTCATGCTTAAAGAAGCTGCCTGATGAATAAAGCCCCTCTGATATCTGCCGTGAAGGTTTCCGGCTCCATGAAGCTGGCAATTTCCTGGAGTACCGGCGAAAACCTTGCTATTGATCTTACCAACACCATCAAACATCATTCCATCTTTGCGCCGCTATCCGATCCCGCCACGTTCTCTCAGGTTGTGGTTGAGGAATGGGGGCATGGGCTTGATTGGCCGGGTGGTCTGGATATGGGTGCCGACCGTTTGTATCAGTTGTGCCGTGAGCAGGCCGGTCTGCTGTCTCCGGTTGCCTTTGATGGCTGGATCAAGAAAAACAGTCTGTCGCTTACTACGGCAGCTGATGCTCTAGGGATGACCCGTCGCATGATTGCCCACTATCGCAGCGGCTCCCGGCCGATCCCCAAGACGGTGCAACTAGCTTGCATCGGCTGGGAGACACTGAAAAAGGCGGCCTGATGTCATGTCCGTTTCTTTGGATGCAAAATGACCAGCACTGATATTGTCAACATCTCCAACCCTCTGACCGAAATGGCACGGCTCCAGCCAGACACTGCCGCCATTATCTTTCCCCAGGAAGGGCGCTCGCTGACCTTTCGGGAACTGGATCTGGAGAGTAACCGCATCGCGCGCGGCCTGTTGCGGCTCGGCATTCGCCGGGGCATGCGGACCGCCCTGCTGGTGCCGCCTTCACCGGAGCTGTTTGCCATCACCTTTGCCCTGTTCAAGGCCGGGGCCGTGCCGGTCTTCATCGATCCGGGCATCGGGGCGCGCAACATGAAGGGCTGCCTGGCGGAGGCCGAACCGGAGGCCTTCATCGGCATCCCCAAGGCGCATCTGGCGCGAAAGCTGCTGGGCTGGGGCAGAGGCAGCGTCAGGATTCTGGTGACCGTGGGTGGCAGCCGTTTCTGGGGCGGTTCAACATTGGCGGAGGTTCGGGCAGATGAAATCGGCGACCTGCCCTTCACCACCGAAGCAACGCGCCGCGACGAAACCGCCGCCATCCTCTTTACCAGCGGCAGCACCGGCCCCCCCAAGGGCGCGGTCTACAGCCACGGCACCTTTGAGGCCCAGGTCAATATCCTGCGGGAGCTGTACGACATCCGGCCGGGCGAGATCGACCTGCCGACCTTCCCCTTGTTTGCGCTGTTTGCACCGGCCCTGGGCATGACTGCCATTATCCCGCACATGGATTTCACCCGGCCCGGTACCGTCAACCCGCAGCGGATCATCGACCCGGCGCTGGCCTATTCCGCCACCACCATGTTCGGTTCGCCGGCCCTGTTGAACCGCGTGGGGCGCTACGGTGAACAGAAGGGGGTCAAACTGCCGAACCTGAAACGGGTCATCTCGGCCGGGGCCCCGGTTCCGGCCAGCGTACTGGAACGCTTCACGGCCCTGCTACCCGACGGCGCCGAAATCTTCACCCCCTACGGCGCCACCGAGGCGCTGCCGGTCTGCTCTATCGGCAGCCGCGAGATCCTGGGCGAAACCGGCCGCCTGACCGGCGAAGGGCGCGGGGTCTGCATCGGTCGGCCAGTAGACAGTATCATTCTGGCGATCATCCCCATCAGTGAAGAACCGATTGAGATGTGGAACGACGACCTGGAGCTTCCTCCCTGGGAGGTTGGGGAGATTACGGTCTGGGGTCCGCAGGTGAGCCTCTCCTATCTGAACCGCCCCGACGCCACCCGCCTGGCCAAGATTCCCACGCCAGAGGGGGATATCTGGCACCGCATGGGGGATGTGGGGTATCGCGACAGCAGCGGCCGGGTCTGGTTCTGTGGCCGCAAGTCGCACCGCGTCGTAACGTCGAAGTCAACCCTCTACACTATTCCGGTGGAAGGGATTTTCAATGCGCACCTGGCCGTGTTCCGGACAGCGCTGGTGGGCATCGGCAGAAAAGGGAGCCAGCGGCCTGTGCTGTGCGTGGAGCTGGAAAAGAAATGCGCCAAAGCGGAGCAGGATCTGATTCGGGATGAACTGCTGGAAATGGGGAGCAGCTATCCCCATACAAAACTTGTCAAGGATATCCTTTTTCACAGCGCCTTTCCGGTGGACATCCGCCACAACGCCAAGATCTTCCGCGAGAAACTTGCTGCCTGGGCCGAGAAGAATTTATGACCGGAAGATCTGATAACAAGCCGACCGACGAAGTCGAGCGGAAAGCTGCCACTCCCGAAAACCCGCACACCCCGCTTGCAATGCAGCTTGCAAGCACTCACTGACATCTGTCATGCAGCGGACACTTCTCCTTATTCTGCTGTCCCTGCTGTCAATCGCAACCCTGATCCACTCCTAAAACACCCCTTTTCCCCACATCTGGAGCGGCTATTCCAGCTCGCTGAAGAACGATGGCCGCAGCCGCACCGTAACCGTGAGTACGACGATAAAAACCGGCGTGCAGATCACCTTCCCGCTCGGCCAGCCGGAACGGCTAGACAGTTACCGGGATATCGACCCGGCCCGTAAGGGGATGTTTGTAGAGGGCGCCAGCGTCGGCGTGGCCTTTATTCCCGGCGAGGCCCGCACCGCCAGTTGGGCCTTCCGCGAGGCGTTGCGGCGGCTGGGTGAACGCGAGGCAGCGGCAGTGACAGTGTATGGTTTTCAGGGCAGAGGCAATTTCGACGTTGAAACTGATTCAAGAATAAGGCAGGCATTGAGATTTATTGATAAAATGCAATCTAATACATTGCCAGTACACGAAACTATTGCTAGTATCGGCTCACCAAAAGGGTTGCTCTCAAGTCGTTATTTTAATGTGCACAGGCTAAATGTACCATTTCAGGGGATCACCGGTTCACGCGCGCGCGGGGGGCCGGTGAATAACATGTTGGCAAATTTATGATGAACGAAGGATACGACGTGCTGTCTTACGAGCCAGATAATTGTAGGGTTAGGTGGCTTGGCTATTTTGACCTATTGGGCACGTGCGAACTAATACGGGCGGGCAAAACTGCGGCGGTCTTTCTTGCCTATCAAGATGCACTAAAAGAGCTTAACCGATCGAAAGAGCTCCAAGCCGAAGTGAACCATGCTTGGTTTTCCGATACATTTATCCTATTCACAGAGGACGCTTCGCTCGCGTCATTTTCAGCCATTGAAAGGAGATGTAGATGGTTCGTTTCTTCTTTGCTCCTCCGAGAGATACCGGTTCGGGGTAGCATGTCTTGTGGTGAACTGTATATTGATCACTCGAACAGTCTCTATGTAGGACCTGCTCTGCTTGAGGCTTACGAGTGGGGGGAGAATCAGGATTGGATCGGATACTTGCTATGCCCATCTTCGACCACACAGTTGACCAACTTATCACTCTCAAGAGTATTGCACTACGTCCAATATGAAATTCCAATCAAAAAAGAAACAGAAACTTCGGTATCAGACATAAGTGCATGTGTCTTAGGAAACTGGCTGCCTAGAAATAGGAACGGTCAGAACGCACTCCTCGGCAAACTGAAGCAAATGAGGGCAATACAATCTGACCCTCGAGTGCTTAGTAAATATGATCGTACGATTGATTTCATCCTCAAGCAAGAGAGGAAATCATGAGGGGGTCATTCTGTTAACTGAGAGCCGCGGAAGGCACGCTGATAAATTAAGTAATTTAATTAGAGAGAAAGGCAAGTTCCGAATTCCATACGAAAAAGTCGGCTCCGAGTGACGCCAATGTTCGCTGCCACAAGAAACAATAAGGGCCAATAATCTACATGAGAATCCAAAATGTAGACGCAACCTTTATTTTCCTCTAAGTCTGATATTGAACAAGGGAAATGCCTATAGGAAAAGTGAGGGAAAATCTGATGAAAAGAATTGTACGAAAGATAATAA
The DNA here is from genome assembly GCA_016650295.1 of Desulfuromonadales bacterium. Classification (GTDB taxonomy): domain Bacteria; phylum Desulfobacterota; class Desulfuromonadia; order Geobacterales; family Pseudopelobacteraceae; genus CAIPTY01. Next base: position 43,522 of record JAENWA010000101.1, read on the forward strand.
GAGCGATATGTACGTGTACTGTTTTTTTCTTGACGTTCTGGCCGTCTGTTGGCTTCTTATTAATTGCTGATTTAATCAACAATACCCATTGGTATAGGACATTTAAATTCATTGCTTTTCTGATTGCAGCTGCCATTGCTACTTGCCTTCAAATCTGGTGGTTGAACCGCTTTGACAGTAAACGTACTAATTTGTTAAACAATCTTTTAGAAAGAATTGACCGTAAATGGCAAATTTTAGATTAGCTGAAGAAAAAGGGGACGTATTTATTTTCTGTAGTAGTCGTAGCATGACGTGATACCCAACCAGAAAATACGAACCCTGACGGGACGTAGTTGATTAGTTGACTAACTCGGAAGTAAATTGACGAATCAAGGGGAAAAGCCGAAGGGTCAAGTCTCCAAATATCAAATTTGATATTTGGAGACCCCAGTTGATTTTTCTGAGATATCCAACGCCAGGTCAGGAGTCGCCATGAAACCAAAAGTATATATCGAAACATCGGTTATCAGCTATCTTACTGCACGTCCAAACAACGATATCCGTGCCATGGCCAACCAGAATGTCACTATCGAGTGGTGGGAAACGCAGCGGAGCAACTACGATGTATTTATCTCGGAGTTTGTAATTGCAGAAGCCAGTCTTGGGCATCCTGATGCAATAAGTCGTCGAATTGATGCAATTTCTGATATTATGGAGTTGCAAGCAACCGAGGAGGTGCGGACATTAGGCCAAGAACTTATCCGTCGCCATGCTCTGCCCGCAAACGCCGAAATTGACGCTTATCATGTGGCTATTGCAACCGTGAACGGCATGGAATATTTGCTGACTTGGAACTGCACTCACATTGCTAACGCTCATACACGGCCTAAAATTGAGGCCACCTGCCGGGCACTTGGTTACGAGCCGCCCATTATCTGCACACCGCAAGAACTTACAGAGGAGGTTTAGGCTATGTGGAAAGATCCTATCGTCACAGAGACACGCTCATTGAGAGAACAGTACGCCAATCAATTTGGTCATAACGCTGATGCAATATTTCAGGACATTCTGCGGAGACAAGCCGTATCTGGCAAAAAGCTGGTTTCGTTCCAGCGTCGTGAGCCTGTTCTATCACAAGTAGGTTCCCAAGAGGAAAGACCCGTTTTAAACCTTCATATTTGACCACCACTTTTAAACCGAGGCGAAAAAATGTTTCAACTAACGGCAGCACCGGTCGGCGGGAAAAGCCCCCGCCGCCGTTGTGCCTTTCCACGTTAACAAGCGGAATGAACGATAAATAAACTCATCATAAGGAAGCATCGCTATGAAAAAGCTGTCACTCTTGTTGACATTGCTCATCACCGGTTGTGTGGGAATACCAGAGAAGGTAAAACCGATTGACAATTTCAATATTCATAGCTACTTGGGGAAGTGGTATGAAATTGCGCGTTTGGACCATTCATTTGAACGAGGCCTGACCAGTGTCACCGCAGAATATGCCTTGCGGGAGGATGGTGGACTGAAGGTAACAAATCGCGGCTATTCAGCAAAAGAAAACAGGTGGAAGGAAGCCGTTGGCAAAGCCTATTTTGTTGAAGAGCCTGACAAGGGATACCTGAAGGTTTCATTCTTCGGACCTTTTTACGGCTCCTATGTGATTATCGATCTAGACCAGGATAACTACCAATATTCACTTGTCTGCGGACCGGACAGGTCATATTTATGGATTCTGTCCAGAAACCCGGCAATGCAGCCAGAAGTAAAAAAACGACTAATTACAAAAGCCGCGGCACTGGGGTTTGACACGAGCAGCTTGATAAATATTACCCATGACTGACCACTCCCAGGGATACCCTGTTACGCATCGCAAACACCTGACCAAAAACCGTCAGGTGATGCTCATGTTGGTCGAAGGAAGCGAAGAAGCAGGGCCAGATTGTTTCAAGTATCCAGCAAAGCAATCTCTAACAATCCTTCTTTATGTTGGAAACAGAGTAAAATTCTGAAGTGGGATACCAACAGGTGAGCGGCAAAGCAACGAGGAGATAAACAGCATGGAAACGTCTCTCGGTTCAATACTGATTACCGGCGCCACCGGCTTCATCGGCAGGCGTTTGGCTCAACGACTTGTTAAGGACGGTTATTCAGTGCGCTGCATGGTGCGTCAGACCGCCTCAGCCGCTTTGGATGGCACCGAGATCGTTCGGGGAGATCTGTTTGAGCCGGCTACACTCGACAAAGCCATGGCAGGGATAGACATTGCTTATTATCTCGTCCATTCCATGTCTGGTGGCCGGGCCGGCTTTGAGAGACGCGACCGTGACGCTGCCCGGAATTTCGTTGCTGCCGCCGACAGGGCTAACGTAAGGCGTGTGATCTACCTGGGAGGGTTGGGCGAAACCGGAGATGACCTTTCAGAGCATCTCAAAAGCCGCCTCGAAGTGGCTGATATTCTCAAAACCGGCACGTTTGCCACCACTTTTCTCCGGGCTGCCATCATAATAGGAGCCGGAGGCGCTTCTTTCGAGATGGTACGGGCGCTTGTGGAACGTCTGCCGATCATGATTACCCCCCGCTGGGTGTCAACCCGCTGCCAACCCATCGCCGTTGATGATGTCATCAGCTATCTGGCTGCATGTCCGGCCGATGAGCGGACCAGCGGGAGGACCTTCGATATCGGAGGACCCGAAGTGCTGACCTATCGGGAGATGATGGAACGATTGGCACATATCGAGGGAAAATCACTTTATATTCTTCCGGTACCGGTGTTGACTCCGAAGCTGTCATCATACTGGGTCGGTTTCATATCCCCGGTATCGCCATCGGTGTCAATGCCTTTGATTGAGGGCTTAAAAAACGAGGTGATATGCCGCGAAAGCGCAATCCGTGACCTGATCCCCTTGCGGTTGACTCCATACGATGAAGCAGTTCAAAAAGCCCTGATGGGATCATGATATTATCTGACTAATTCGAGAAACGGATATGCCCATCCGGGAAAGAACAATAGAATTTCATCAGGTACTCAAAACGGATGGCACAGTCCATTCCCATCAGTGGATTGTCCTGCCACCCACGTGTGCACCAGGTCTTTCCGTTGAGGATATCATGGCACGCTATCTTGCCTTTCTCCGATTCTGCACTCTTGGTCTTGTCAACCCGGAGCGTAATTTTGACGGCATTTCGCTACGCTTCCTGGGATTACCGCTGATACGTTTATGCCTTCCGGTTGTCACCCGGAACGAAACAGCCACTCATGCCGATCTCTATATCAATGGCGGTCTCCTCGTACAGCGTGACTCATGTTCCCGTGGACAATTCCGCTTCTCCATTATCAGCACTGCCGAGCAAATTCGGATTGAAATCCGCCTGTCTGATTACTGCCCGCTCCTCCTTGGCTCCCACACCCCCACACGTTTTCGAAAGTGGCTTTATCACATTACCCAAGCATCAATACATAAGGTGGTTACCATTCGCTTTTTGGCCAGTCTCTGCAGTGATCTTACCGGGATCAAGCCACCGTTGAATGTTGTCAAGAACTCGCTCGCTGATGCCGAGGACATTTGAGCAATGCGGGCAATACTGGATGAATACCAACCTCTGGGAAGCTGACTATGGAAAATATACGCGTATGCGTCAGCGATATGATGCAGACTGATTATGTTTATTTTTTGACGGAATCTGTGGGGAAAAACTTCCATCCAGACTTCAGGCCCGAATTGACACCAAAGGAGATGCTTGAACTTGGTGTTTTCGGCGGGAAATATATGACTGACTGCACAAACGAATTCCCGCAAGATTGGTTTATCAATGCGAGACTCTGTCATGTGCGCCATGTTCCCGAGTTGAACTACTTCGGCGTCAATGCCTCGAAACCTTTGTCCTACTGGCGGGAAAAAGGGTGGATTCATACTGATGACCCGCGAGGGTGGTTCCAATGGTACTGCCGGTACTATATGGGTAGAAGGTGCACCGATGACAATCGACAGATAAAAAGATGGAAGGCAATGACCCGTCATATAGCCCAGTTAAGGAAGAACTGCACGGAGGGGCACATGTTATGTCGAAGAAAGCAGCGCCAAACACTTTTGCACTGGGCCTACGACAGTAGAAAAATCTGAATTGCCAATTATTGGCGGCAGCAGACAAGCCGCTGCGCCTCACCACGCTGGCCTTGTCCTATCAAACCGCTACTGGCTGGAGTTAGAAAGCGTCCGATGTGGAGAAGTCAGGCGTCAGACGTTTGCGTATACCCCGGCTTTTTATATGTAAATTTAGTGCTTTGATATTAAGTTTGCAAATTCACGATTAAATAATAAAATTACAAAACAATCGCCGACAGTTCAGGAACTGTGTGGCAAATGATTTCCGGATCGGAAGCAGAGGCGCATCTGGTGTTTGGGGGCGATGGTTCATACATACGTGGTGGTGTTCGTGTCAGTGGTTGGCGTGAGATGCTTGGTGAGGCAACTTGAGGTAAATGGGCAGTAAGGGTGCTTGCCTGCCAGCCCGTGTAGTGTTATGTAAGTATGATCGCGTCACGGTTGAGGGGAATGTAATCCCGTACAGACTGGGGCTTGTTTTACACCATCTGCAATGGTATGCTCCGGGCCTGTTCAATCAGTATTGACATCATTCACATATCAGCAGGTTTCCTCCCCTTTGGAGGACAACAACAGAAAAAGGAGATTGATCTATGAAAAAAGGAATCGTTTTGGCAACAGTGGCATTATCCATCGGTTTACTGGCATCGGCAGCTTCTGCTGCCCCGGCAGCCAACGGCGAAGCTGTCTTCAAGGCAAAATGCGCCTCCTGTCACCCGGACGGCGGCAATATCATGAATCCCAAGGAACCCCTGAAGGGCCTTAAAGACGCCAAGAAGATCACCGCGAAAATCCGCAAGGGGGGCGGCGGCATGACAGCCTTTGATGCCAAGGCCCTTTCTGATGCGGATGCCAAGGCAGTGTCCGAGTACATCATCAAAACCTTCAAGAAGTAACCTCCGCGCCGGGGGACATCGTGCATGTCCCCCGGCACATTCATTTCATGGAACAAGTCCTGTTCAAACATAATCGACCTGATCGTGCCGTTACCTTCAGCGAATACTGCGACGAAGGAGGCTATGACGCCCTCCGTACGGCGCTACGCGACCTGACGCCCGATGCGGTGCAGCAGGCGACCATCGACTCCGGCCTGCGCGGACGGGGTGGTGCCGGTTTTCCTACCGGAAAGAAGTGGTCCTTCGTTCCCCGCAACCTGCCCGGACCGCGTTACCTGATCTGCAATTGCGACGAGATGGAGCCGGGCACCTACAAAGACCGTATCCTGCTGGAAAAGAACCCCTACCTGCTGGTCGAGGGGATGACTCTGGCCTGTTATGCCCTGGGTGTGGAGCATGCCTTTATCTTTATCCGGCGCGGCTACGAACAGGCCGCCGCAAATCTGCAGCAGGCGATTGGCGAGGCCCGGCAAGCCGGCCTGCTGGGTGACAGGATCCTCAATTCCAGCTTCAGCCTGAAACTGGAGCTGCACCAATCGGCCGGCCGCTATATCTGCGGCGAAGAGA
>JAENWA010000102.1 GCA_016650295.1 Desulfuromonadales bacterium
AGATTTCTCCTAAGTCCGACAGGCTCCTGACTGGCATTCGGGCATGATCTGGGCTATACTGAATCATGAGGAATCTACGGGGAGGGAGTAATGACCATGCAAAAACAGATCGATCAGTTTCTTTCAAGCGCAGCCTTCGGGGTGGTGGGAGCATCGTCCAACCGGCATAAATTCGGGAACAAGGTCTTACGCTGCTATATCCAGAATGGGAAAACGGCTGTTCCGGTCAATCCGAACGAGGCCGAGATAGAAGGGCTGGCCTGCGTGAAAAGCGTCGAAGAGCTGCCGCCGGAGGTCAAGAGCATCTCCATGATCACACCGCCGGCGGTTACGGAACAACTGGTACCTCTGGCCATTGCCCATGGGGTTGAAAACATCTGGATGCAGCCAGGGGCCGAAAGTCCGGCGGCCGTGGCGCTCTGTCGTGAAAAGGGGATCAACGTTATTGCCGATGGCAGCTGCCTGCTGGTGGTAATGGGGTATCATGATCACTGAGCTGAATTTCGAAAAACTGTTTTCTGGGATGGGCCTGATCCGTATGGGAGTTGGCATTATCTTCGGGCTGTTTCTGCTGCTGTTTGTCGCCGTCTTTATTGAAGAGGTCTTTCTGGGCGGCCGCAAACGGCGTCAGGCGGAAAAGCAGGCCCGCCTCAGGCAAGAGGCAGCCGAGCGGGCCGAGGAATAACAGTCAGCCACGTAGGTCGGGTTAGCGAAGCGTAACCCGACGTTTCTAAAACCATGTCGGGTTACGCGATGAAGCCGCTAACCCGACCTACAAAAATAACGAATTACAGCACACTATCCCCGGATTGCTTCCAGTTCGTCCCAGCGCAGGTAGGCCGCCTCCAGTTCCTGCTCCAGAGCTGCCAGACGGGCATTGATCGCGGCTATCTCTGTTCCGGCATTTTTATAAAACTCCGGGTCGGAGAGACGTGCATGCAGATTCCCCTGTTCCTCTTCCAGTGCGGCGATCTGTTCCGGCAGCGCCTCCAGTTCCCGTTCTTCCTTGAAGGAGAGCTTGCGGGCGCGTTCCTTCTGCGGCTTTAACTTCTCCGGAGTACTCTTTTCAGCAGACAGAGATACTGTGGTCTCGCCGCCTTTCTGCTGCAGCCAGTCATCGTAGCCCCCCGTAAACTCCCGAACCGTACCGTCATTTCCCACCACCAGCGTACTGGTGACCACGTTGTTGAGGAACTCGCGGTCATGGCTGACCAGCAGCAGAGTGCCGGAGTACTCCAGCAGCAGGTCCTCCAGCAGGTCCAGCGTCTCCGCATCCAGGTCGTTGGTCGGTTCGTCCATCACCAAAATGTTGGAAGGTTTGGTAAAGAGTTTCGCCAGTAGCAGGCGATTGCGTTCACCGCCTGAGAGGATGCTGACCGGTGAGCGGGCCCGCTCCGGCGAGAAGAGGAAATCCTGCAGATAGCCAATGATGTGGCGCGACGAACCGTTGATAATCAGGGTATCGTTCCCCTCGCCGACATTCTCCTGCACGCTCTTGTCCAGATCGAGTTGTTCGCGCAACTGGTCAAAATAGATCACCTCGCGGCGCGTCCCCAGCTTGATCTCCCCCTGCTTGGGCTGCAGTTCACCCAGCAGCAAGCGCAGCAGGGTGGTTTTGCCGGAGCCGTTGGGGCCGATGATACCGATCCGGTCGCCGCGCATGATGGTGGTTGAGAGGTTTTTTATGATCGTTCGGTTGTCATAGCCGAAGGAAACGTTTTCCGTCTCGGCCACCAACGCACCGGAACGGTCGGCCTGCTGCAGCTGGATCTTGGCTGTGCCCTGTTGTACCCGGCGCTGGCGGTACTCCTCGCGCAGCTTCTTCAGTGCCCGCACCCTCCCCTCGTTCCTGGTGCGGCGGGCCTTGATGCCCTGGCGGACCCAGACCTCTTCCTGGGCCAGCTTCTTGTCAAAGAGCGCCTGGCGGCTGATCTCCGCCTCCAGGAGCGCCTCGCGGCGCTCCACGAACTCGTCGTAGCCGCAGGAAAAGGCATACAGACGACCGCGATCAAGCTCCGCCACCCGGTTGGCGACCCGGCGGGCAAAGGCCCGGTCGTGGGTCACGAACAGCACGGTTTTGACCGATTTGGCCAGATACTCTTCCAACCAGAGGATGGTATCGATGTCCAGGTGGTTGGTCGGTTCGTCCAGCACCAGGATGTCCGGAGACGATACCAGGGCGCGGGCCAGCAGCACCCGGCGCTTGGTGCCGCCCGACAGTGAGGTGAATTCGGCCTCGGCATCCAGATCCAGACGCTTCAGGACCCGCTCCACCTCCTGGTGCAGCAACCAGCCGCCGCTTTCCTCCAGTTGGTGCTGCAGATCCTCCAGTCTCGCCAGCAGGGTTTCACTGCCGGCAACGGCCAGTTCGTGGCTGATATGATGGTACTCGGCCAGCAGGTCGGCGACGTTGCCCATGCCGGAAGCGACCACGTCGAAAACCGTGCCGGTCAGCCCCGACGGCACGTCCTGGGCTACCTGGGCCACCTTCAATCCCTGCTGGCGCTGGATCTCGCCCTCCTCGGGCGGCAACTCGCCTCCGATCAGTTTGAGCAGGGTCGATTTGCCGCTGCCGTTACGTCCCATCAGGCACAGACGGTCGCCCGGTTCCACCTGCAGGCTGATGCCGTCGAAGAGCGGCGGTCCGCCGAAGGCCAAGGTTATGTCGCGAAGGGTTATTAGTGCCATTGTTTGTCTTTCTTAGAGTGGATTTGTTTGTGAACGTGATAAGGTACACCGGCTCTGCGGGGGCCCTAGTTTTCCCCCCAGCGTACACCATTTACTTGAGGCTCTTGCAAAAAGATTGTCATCCCCGAATGCTTCAATCGGGGATCTAGACTTTTCAGCTACTTAGAAACTGGATTCCCGATCAGAAACGCTTCGGGAATGACATGTTTAGGACTTTTGCAAGAGGCTCAACATTGTAACCGTTTGTCTTCTCTAACGCATCCCCATGCAGTAATCAACCTGAAAGACGCAGTTGTCCACGAAACGCACGAAAAACACGAACAGAATCAACAAAACGCGCAATAGCAGAATTAGCCCCAGCGGCTTCCGGTTAGGTATTTGCCGCAGCACTAAAACCCTGCCTTAGCCCCTCACCCGGCCTTCGGCCACCCTCTCCTTTAGGCCCTGCGAGGTATGATTAGTATCCCTTCTCCCTAAGGGAGAAGGTGCCCGAAAGGGCGGATGAGGGGTGTTTTTGACGTTAAGCAAGAACCAAACTGGACATTGCTGAATTATCCCAGAATTATGCAAGGTTTTTTGGTACATAAGCCCATTGCATTAAAATAGCTTATATAAAACATTGTGTTATCTAAAAAATTGAGATATTATTACATTGTCTATTACCCTGTACAATTCTGCTTAATGTACCTAGGTTTTACACGGACAACTCCCGCAAGAATAAGGAGCCGATAGCCATGAGACAACCAACGAGGCGACATCTAGGAAGAATTTTGTTGGACGGCGGGTTTCTGTCGCAACATGACCTTGATGGTGCTCTGGAGGAACACAATAACACCAAAGAGATGTTGGGGCAGGTGTTGGTCAAGAGGGGGGTGCTCAAGGTAAAAGATATCAAGGTCCCATTGATAATACAAGAACACTTGGGGACCATTGACAAGGCAGTAAAAATCGTCGCTGGAGAACGACAGTTACTCGGAGAGTTACTTGTCCAATCCGGGCATATTACCGACAGACAGCTCGACCAGATAATTGCCGAACAGCAGCGTTGCAGTGAGAAAATCGGCGAGATATTCAAGCGACTCGGCGTGCTTAACGAGCAACAACTAAATGCCTTGCTTGACTTTCAGCTTAATCAGGAAGTCGCACTCCACTCACCTCTCAGGCTCGGTGAAATTCTGGTTGCTACAGGACATCTTGATCGCGAGCAGTTGGAGGTTGCTCTTCACCAACAGAAACTATCCAATAAAAAACTTGGTGAGGTACTCGTAGAAGCGGGGTTTGTAACCTCAAGCCACATTGAATATGGCATCGGCTTGCAGAAGATGTTGCAGAAGGCAGTGCTTGTCGCCATCCTTTCACTGGGGATGAGTACGGAAGGCCAAATAGTAGACAATACGTATGCCGCAGATGAGGGAACATGTTTATTTTCAAAACAATTGCAAAATTCTCCCATGAGAGAGCAATTCATAGCTAAGCTGGCAATGGATACCGGTACGTTGATTGCACACAACACAACTACCGGCAAAGAGTTACAATCAGATGCATCAGATGAGCTATTTTCTCCGGTCGAATCCTTTGGGGGAAAAAGCTCTTCTTTCAATCAGGGAGATTCTATCGATTCCTACAGCAAAAATTGTTTGTCATGCCACGATGGTTCTGCTGCAAGTGATAGAAACGTTTCTTACAAGAACAATCCTGATAAAAAAAATCATAGTTATGACGGAACGCAGGAACATCCCATCGGTATGAATTACGCGGCCTACGTTGCCGCGAATCCGACCGGTTACAAACCGATAAGCGCCTTTAATTCCAAGATGATATTTATAAAAGGCAAGGTTGGGTGTTTGTCCTGCCATTACCCGCTGAACCCCGAAAAAAACCATTTGGTGATGAGCGATTTCCAAAGCGCACTTTGTCTGACCTGCCATAATAAGGGATCATAACCAGATCAACGGAATTATTCGGGCCGCACAGGAGGTTAGGCTACCTCATCCTGTTTTTCTACCTGCCTTTAAGAATTCCGTCCGCTACCTGACGCAGACTTTTGCGCGTGTCCATGGCAATCTTCTGCATGGCGCGGTACGCGTCAGCTTCGGGGATGCGGTCCTTTTCCATCAGCATCCCCTTGGCCTTTTCGATGATCTTGCGGTTCTCGATGGTTTCGCGCAGGTCCTCGATCTTTTCCTTCAGCTCCTCGACCTCTTCCACATGTTGCAGGGCGATTTCTATGGCCGGCAGCAGATCCTGCTTGCGGAGCGGTTTGGTTAAAAAAGCGGCAATTCCGCTTTCGGATGCACGTTTGACAGTCGCGGCGTCATAGGCATTGGTCAGCAGCAGGATCGGTATCTTGAGTTTTTTTCTGATCTCGACCGCAGCGGTAATGCCATCCATCACCGGCATGGAGACGTCCAGGATCGCCAGGTCCGGATAGCTGGCCAGGGCCATTTCCACGGCGCTTTTGCCGTCGCTGCACTCCTGCACATTGTCGAATCCCAGCTCGGACAGCATGGCCTTCAGGTTCATCCTGATGAGCAGTTCATCGTCACAGATCAGTATATTGTTCATAGTTCGATTCCTCTCTACAGCCATCGGATAGGGATGGTCTTGCATTGAACATACCAGTTGAAACAGAAAAGGCCCCGATACGTGTATACCGGGGCCTTTGAACTGAATTTTCCTGAGATACGTTCCGGGCCTCTACCTGAGGATCGCCTCGGCCATGACCTCGGCCACGTCCCGGACCCTGACCGAACCGGCGTTGACATCCTTGAGGCCGTCCTCGAACATGGTCAGGCAGTAGGGGCAGGCCACACAGATCGTATCCGGCTTTTCCTCCAGCGCCTCCTTGACGCGGGTCAGGTTGATGCGCTCGCCGGTATGCTCCTCCATCCACATCCTGCCACCGCCGGCGCCGCAGCAGAAGGCGTTGCCGCGATTGCGCCCCATCTCGGCCGGTGCTGTTCCGGTGGCCATTTCAATCACCTCGCGCGGTGCGTCGTAGACGTCGTTATGCCGCCCCAGGTAGCAGGAGTCGTGGAATACGGTGGTGCCCATTTCAGCCGTGGTCTTGTCCAGCTTCAGACGGCCGTCCTGCACCAGGTTGCGCAGCAGTTCACTGTGGTGGATGACCTCCAGCTCCAGACCGTACTGGCGGTAATCGTTTTTGAGTGTCGAGAAACAGTGCGGGCATTGGGTGATTACTTTTTTGACCCCCCGCTCCCGGAAGAGCGCCACATTCTCCTGTGCCATCTTGTCAAAGACGTACTCGTTCCCCAGCCGGCGGACACTGTCGCCGCAGCACTTCTCATCCTTGCCCAGAATCCCCCAGGAGACCCCGGCCTTGTCCAGCAGCTGGGATACCGCGACGCTGACGTGCTTGCTGCGCGAGTCGAATGAACCGGCGCAGCCGACGTACAGCAGGTATTCGGTCGTATTTTTTTCAAAAGGTTTCACCTCCAGCTGACTGCACCACTTGGTGCGCTCGGAGGGGGCAATACCCCAGGGGTTGCTTCTTCCTTCCATGTTCTCGAACAGGTTGAGCAGCTCTTCGGGAAATTCGGCTTCGGTCTCCACCAGATGCCGCCGCAGCTGGATGATCTTAGGCATCTGCTCGATAAAGACCGGACAGGCCTCCATGCAGGCCCCGCAGGTGGTGCAGGCCCAGATCGCCTCTACGGAGATGCTCCCCTCGCCCTTTTCGCCGATCAGCGGAATCTCCGGTTGTTGATTCATTTTCAGCCGGCGGCCGTTCTCCAGCAGGTTGACCTTGATGTCGTGAACCACGGCGCGCGGATTGAGCGGCTTGCCGGTGATGCCGGCCGGGCAGACATTCTGGCAACGGCCGCACTCTGTGCAGGAAAAGGAATCCAGCAGATCCTTCCAGCTGTAGCGGTCAACAGTGGCGACACCGAAGGAGTTGCCGACCTTGAAATCCTCGCGCGGGACGGTGTTAGGCTTCTCCAACCGGCGGAAAAAGCAGTTGGGGATGGCGGTCAGGATATGCATATGCTTGCTGTTGGGCAGATAACACATGAACGCCAGCAGGGCAACGGCGTGGGCCCACCATGAGACAGCGTAGACGGCGGCGCCCGACGCTGCCGGAACCATGACTGCAAAGCGGGATGATACCGGCATGTACATGTGGGCCAAAGGCAGCATTGACTCGGCGAGTCTGCTGATCTTGGCGGCATTGATACCAAAATAGGCCAGCATCAGAGTGCCGATCAGGGTCAGGATGAAAAAAGCTTCCGGTGTCCTGGCCTCGGGGTAGGGGGGCGAGATAATCCTGCGGCCGGCTGCGATGATGACGGCAAGCAGAGCCATGAGCGAGACAATGTCGAGAATCAGCAGCAACGGAAAGTAGATCTCATCCGGCAGCTTTGACAGGCTGATGGCGGGAAACACGCCATGCAGCAGAAACTCGGTGTTTGCCACCAGCAGGATAATGAACGACCAGAAGATGACAAAGTGATTGAGCCCGAACGGCTTGGCCAGAACCCGTTTCTGGCCGAAGGCGAAACGCAGCATCTCGCCGATGCGGATGCCGATGTTGTCAAGGCGGTCTTCCGGCCTGCCCAGGGAAATCAGGCTGAGACGCTTCCAGCAGCCCCAGGCGAAGACAGCCAGGGAACCGGCCAGGAGTATGGAAAAAATGGTTGGGTTGGGTGTCATGGATTATTCCTTTTCAGACAAGTCTGACGAGTCGGACCGTCAGACTCGTCAGACAGTAGACTTGTGCTTCAACGCCCGGATCGTTTTCGTGATGGCCGGAATAACCTGAAACAGGTCGCCGACAATGCCGTAGGTGGCCACCTCGAAGATCGGGGCGTTCTTGTCGCGGTTGATGGCGATGACCAAGTCCGAGTCCTGCATTCCCACCAGGTGCTGGATGGCGCCCGAGATGCCGCAGGCGATGTAGATCTTGGGGCGGACGGTCTTGCCGGTCTGGCCGACCTGCCGGTCGCCCGGCATCCAGCCTGCATCCACGGCACTGCGGGATGCACCCACCACGCCGCCCAGCTCATCGGCCAGTTCCTGCAGCATGGCGAAATTCTCCGGCCCCATCATGCCGCGGCCGCCGGATACGATAAATTCGGCCCCGGTAATATCCACCGCGCCCTTACCGTGTGAGTCGCGGATGATCTCGATCACCTTGGTGAGGATGCTTTCCTCCGGGACGGTGAACGGGTCGCGGATGATGGTGCCCGTGGCGCCCTCTACCCGCTCAGTCATGGGCATGACGTTGGGGCGGACGGTGGACATCTGGGGACGGAACTTGTCGCACATGATGGTGGCCATGATGTTGCCGCCGAAGGCCGGACGGGTCTGCATCAGGTTGCGCTTGTCATCGATGGCGAGGCCGGTGCAGTCGGCGGTCAGGCCGGTGCCGACGCGGGTGGCGACCGCTCCGGCCAGATCGCGCCCCATGCCGGTGGCGCCCATCAGGATGACCTCCGGTTTATACTTTTCGATCAGGTGGCAGCAGGCCTCGACGTAGGACTCGGTGCGGTAATGCCAGTAGAGCGGGTGATCCAGCAGGTAGACCTTGGATGCCCCGTGGGCAAAGGCCTCCGTGCAGAGATGCTCGACCTGATCGCCGATGACCATGGCGCACAGCTCGACACCCAGCGACGCGGCCAGTTCCTTGCCGACCCCCAGCAGCTCCCAGGAGACCTTGGCCGGTTCACCTTCAGTCTGTTCGACAAAGACCCAGACTCCGCGATAGGCGGCCAGTTTCTTGGCCAGGGCAGCGGCTTCGGGGTCGATCTCTTCCTCGACGGGTGCGGCTGAGGCGGCCAGTTCGGCGAGGATCTGTTGCTCTTCAGGGGTGAAGTACATCTCCAGGGCCTGGACCGGGCAGACCTTGACACATTTCTGGCAGCCGATGCACCTGGGGGCATCTATGATCGGTTCACCGTCGTCAGTCATTTCAATACAGTTGACCGGACAGACGCTCTGGCAGCGTGCGCCGCAGGCAATGCAGACACCCGCCAGCAACTGGGCGACGCCGCGCGGTTTCTTCGGTTTTTGTTTGGGTTCAGTCATAACGTATCCTCAGGTAAAGGTAGAGGTAAAGATAGAGAAAAATCGCCCTGTACCTCTACCTGCGAGTGTAACGAGCGAATACCTCTTCCTGATTTTCAGATTGGCAGCATATCCTTGGCCAGCAGTTTCTCGATCAGCAGACTGGCCGTTCCCTCAGGGTCGGCGTAGCCGTCGCCCAGGATCTCACCTTTGGCCCGTTCCGGGGAGAAAATCTTGGAGACCCAGGTCGGGGAGCCTTTCAGGCCGATCTTCTGTTCATCGAGCTTGAGGGTCTGGTTGTTCCAGACCGTGACCGGCGCGTCCAGTGCAGCCAGACGCATGGGCACCTTGGGGTAACGGGGGCGGTTCAGTTCGCGTACGACGGTCAGCATGGCCGGCAGCGGCGCTTCGACGATCTCGTGACGCCCCTCCAGTTTGCGGCTGACGCGGATTCGGTTGCCGGAAAGATCCAGGTTGACGATCTTGTCCACCAGGGTCAGCTGACGGTAATCAAGGCGGCTGGCAATGCCGGGGCCGACCTGGGCCGTATCGCCGTCGATAGTCTGTTTGCCGCACAGCACCAGGCCGACCTGATCGACCTCGTCATGCAGCTTGCGGATGGCGGCCGAGAGCACGTTGCTGGTGGCCAGGGTGTCGGCGCCGCCAAAGACGCGGTCGGAGAGCAGGATAGCATGATCGACCCCCAGAGCCAGGGCCTTCTTGAGGGTGGCCTCGGCGTTGGGCGGCCCCATGGAGATGGCGGCCACCGTGCAGCCGAAGCGGTCCTTGAGGCGCAGGGCCTCCTCCAGGGCATGGGTGTCGTAGGGGTTGACGATGAACGGGATGCCCTCACGGACCAGTGTGTTGGTAACAGGATCGATCTGCACCTGGGTGGTGTCGGGAACCTGTTTGATGCAGACAACTACAAGCATGGAAGCGCTCTCCTGGTGTGATATGAAAAACAAAAAAGCCCGGCACAGTTCTATGCCGGGCAGCGGTGCCCACACATCCTGCTCAATGACAGGAGCAGGATAGCATGAGCAGAAAACGTGCCGACTTGACGGGCGTCAATAAAACCAATACAACGACAAAACAGTTAACCCGTCGGAAATGTAAAAGTAATTTCCCCGGCCGCCGCAAGCATGCCTGGATATGATATATTCTATCAGGAAAATCTGAACGGTCAACCGGCGCAAGTTTTCAGCAATGATGCTTGAAATTTGGGCAGCACGGGCTTATAGATACGTTTTCGGTGCACAGCCCGTCACCGCAGCGCATACTATATGCTGCACGGCACGTACGTCAACCTTGGTCTGATCCGGTCTGGACATGACCGGAGAATCTGCTATAGTTGCCCGGCCCTGTTTCGGCCGGGTATTTTTTCGATGAATACCTACTGACAGTTCAGAAATACGTTCAGGAGTTCAGCATGGCACGGATTGTCCAGAAGTATGGCGGTACCGCGGTAACCACACCGGATCAGATCAAGAACATCGCCCAGCGCGTCGTTGACTCTTATAATGAGATCAATGATGTCGTCGTCGTGATCTCGGCCAGGGCGGGAGAGACCAACCGCCTGATCGAGATGGCCAATGAAATGTGCCCCGGCCAGGAAGGTCGCGAATATGACTTGCTGATCTCAGCCGGTGAGCAGGTGTCGGTCGGCCTTCTGGGGCTCTGCATCACCTCCCTGGGCTACAAGGTCAAAAGCTATCTCGGCTGGCAGGTGCCGATCATCACCGATTCGCTGCACAGCAGGGCCTCAATCGAAAACATCGACCCGGCCAGGATCAACACGGATCTCCAAATGGGCGCCATTGTCATTGTGGCCGGATTTCAGGGGATTGACGGGGACGGAAACATAACGACACTCGGACGGGGGGGCGGCGATACCTCGGCCGTTGCATTGGCGCATGCGCTGGGGGCTGAGCAGTGTGAACTGTACTCCGATGTGGAAGGGATATTTACCGCCGACCCGGCGGTCTGCAGCGATGCCCGCAAGATAGAGCAGATCTCATACGACGAGATGCTGGAATTTGCCAGCGAGGGGGCGCGCGGCGTCCAGATCCGCGCCATTGAATATGCCAAGAAGAATAATGTTACGATTCACGTCCGGTCGAGTTTCAGCTCAACAGCCGGCACGCTGATAACCAGGGAGGAAACAGTCATGGAAGGTGTTGTGGTTACAGGGATCGTGTACGACAAGAATGAGGCCAAGATCGCAGTGCTGGGTGTGCCGGACAAACCGGGTGTAGCGGCCAGAATCCTGATGGCCCTGGCCGATGCCGACATTTCGGTCGACATGATCGTGCAGAACGTCAGTCAGGGGGGCCTGGCCGATGTTACTTTTACAATTTCGAAGACCGATCTTGACAAGGCCCAGAGTATCACGGCGAAAATTGCCGAAGAGCTCCAGGCGCGAGAGGTAATTGCCGATAGAAACATCAGCAAGGTTTCCATCGTCGGTCTGGGGATGAAGAATCACGCCGGTGTGGCTGCCCGCATGTTTGCCGCCCTGGCCTTTAACAATATAAACATTCAGATGATTTCAACCTCGGAAATCAAGGTAGCGGTGGCTATTGACGAGAAATATACCGATCTGGCCGTGCGCGTTCTGCACGAAACCTTCAAGGTCGCGGTCTGATCCTGAAACAGTGAACATATTTCCGACTGACGAGCCCGGCTTCCCGCCGGGCTTTTTTAATGCGCTGAAAATATTCCAGACGAACAGAAGGGTCTGCACCGGATATTTTTCGCGTTCTGGTAGGTCGTGTTAGGCGGTTTTATGCCGTAACGCGACGGCGGCTGTCGGGTTACGCAATGAGGCTGCTAACCCGACCTACTAAAAAAAGTGATACAGTGTACTACCCTCCCGAAGTGAGTGCCAGCCACCAGGCAGCCACCACGACAGCAGCACTGGCCAATGCCAGCAGGGCATTTGCCAGTCTTCCCGGTCTGCCGTGCCGGTTGATCAGATATTCCGCGATCAGCCCCAGGAAACTGCCGTAGATACAGCCGAACAGGTGAGCGCCCAGGTCGGTATTCTTCCCCTCACTGCCGAGCACGGCCAGCAGCGCCAGGGCGCCTGCAATCGGCAGCGGCCAGCGATGCCGGAGGTTATGGCGGTAGCGGACCAGGCTGATGGCCGCCAGGATGCCGACAGCACCGAAGACAGCGGTGGAAGCGCCTACCGAACTGTGGCCGGGCGGCTGAACAAGGGCATTCACCAGATTGCCGAGGGCACCGGCACTCAGCAGCAGGCTCCAGGCCAGACCCGAGCCGATCTCCCGACAGAGAAATATCGTGAAGATCCCGCCTATGGCCAGATTGGCGGAAAGATGGGCCCAGTCGGCATGCAGGGTTAGAGCGGTAACAAGCCGCCACCACTGGCCATCCAGGATTTTAGTGGCCTGGGCGCTGCCGAGAGCGACCCAGTCCGGCATGGCAATGCCGGTGCTTGAAACATCCAGTTGGGTAATATTGTGGAAGGTCGCCAGGAGAATCAGGACCGAGACCGTCGCCAGCGTGTTCTCCACCAGCGGATGGCCGTGCGGCAGGGGTGGCGGCCAGTTGAGGTTGTTCCGGTGAAAGCTGCGCAGTTCATGCAGGGCGGATTCGTACTGTTCCGGCGGCACCAGCAGGCACCATCGCCCCTCATGGACTTCTATCTGACAGGCAACAGCCCTTGAGTCCAGCACCAAAGCACACTGGCGGACATGCCACTCACTCTGTCTGACCGGGACTTCTGCTCCCAGTGCCTCATAGCGAATCTCCTGCCACTGATCATGCCCGTCCAATGAATGTTCGTCCGTATGCTCCATTGTTACACTATAAACATCCCTGCGGCACTTTGCCACCCTGCCGGGAAAAAATGATGTGAATCGTTCTAATCTGCTGCCAGGTCCGCAACGTCAGTCATTTCCACCTTAGAGTGATGAGGTATTTTCCATTTGTATGGCGTATCTTACAAGTTCTGAGGTGCTGTGAAGATTCAGTTTGGCCATGATCCGGGCACGGTGACTCTCCACGGTTCGGATGCTGATAAAAAGCGCCTCAGCGACCTCCCGGTTCGATTTTCCGGCGGAAATCAATTTCACGACCTCTTTTTCGCGAGACGACAGCGGTGCCGACGAGCGCGCCCGCTTTCCCAAAAGCTCTCCCGTCAAGCGGGGAGAGATATAGATTCTCCCTTGACGTATATTCTCTATAGCGGAAAAGAGATCCCGGTCGGCATCCTCTTTCAGGAGGTATCCATCGGCGCCCACGGACAGGGCCTGGTGCAGGTATTCCTTGTGCATGGTCAGGATCAGTATCTTAACCTCGGGATATTTGTTCTTTATTGCCCGGATGGTGTCAATGCCGCCGAGATTCGGCATCGTTATGTCGAGAAGAATCATCTGCGGGACAACTGTGGCCAGGTGCGACAGGAGTTCGATGCCGTCGCCGGCTTCCCCGATCACTTCCAGATCGTCAACCCCCTGGATGATCCATTTTAACCCATGTCTGATCAATACGTGGTCGTCGGCTAGTATAATCCGGTACTTATCCATATCACACACCTCTGTCCGCAACAGGGATGGCAAAGGAGACGCGGGTGCCCTTCCCGTCCCGGCTCCATAGTTCGAGAACTCCGCCCTCGTTGATCCGCTCGACCCACAGAAGCAGGATGAGTGAAAGTATCCCGATCAAAAAGGTCAGTGTCGGCATCCAACACCATTTCCATGATTTCCCTGAACAGACCATACGTTCCTTGAAGATTGTTACCGTAAATGCAGCGACATTCTTGTTAACAAATATATTCTATCGTTAATCGCTTACATGTAAAGGCGACAACCGGTTTCAGTGTTCAGTATTGCAGTTCCGACAGATGCTGCAACTGCTGTCATGGACTCGAACCATTACGTAGTTCTACTGATGCTATTTATTCTAAATGCCGTAGTTCTACTAATTGCGTCCATGGGTATGCGGGTAATAATTAAAACGAAAAAGAAATAATTCCATGTATATCGTATGAAACCGGTCACTCAGGACAGAATTTTATCAACAAAAGGAAAAAGGAGAAACATCATGAAAAACGTAAGAAAAGCGACCAGCAGCATTCTTGCCCTGCTCGCGGTAATCTGCCTTGCCGCCTGCGGCGGTGGTGGAGGTGGCGGAACTCCGACGGCCACAACGACGGCCACATCGGTTGCCAGTCAGGGGGTAATCACGGCCACGGGAAGCGTATTCGTCAACGGGATCGAGTACTTCTCGAACAGCGCAACGGTCATCAAGATTGACGACACTGTCCACCCCGAGAGCGACCTGAAAGTCGGGATGGTGGTCAAGGTCCGGGGGACAAAAGACGACACCACCAAGAAAGGGACCGCGACACAAATCGAGGCCAGGGATGCTCTTGAGGGAACCATCTCGGGCGTCAATGCCGCGAACAACACCATCACCGTCATGGGACAGACGGTCAAAGTCGAGGACAACGTAACCCGCCTCAATGACGACAACCTGCAGAAAGTCTTTGCGGACGCAAATTTCCTGGTAAACGATCACGTTGAAGTGCACGGATTTATCGACGATCAGGGCGGACTGCGCGCCACGAGGATTGTGAAAAAGAACGCCGACCCTAACAAAGAATTTGAAGCCAAAGGTTTCGTCGTCAACCCTCTGGCGACATCCTTCGGCCTGGCCCTCACCCAGGGTGGGGCTTCCTTCATGACTGTTAATTTCACTGCCGCTACTCCCGGGGCAGCCGCAGTCGTAGCCAATGCGATCGTCGAGGTCAAATCAGCAACCGCACCGGTCGCCGGCGCTGTCACGGCAACCCTTATCCATGCTGAGGATAGACTCGGCGCTGCCGGTGAGAAGGTCGAGGTGGAAGGGATCGTCTTGAGCGGCACCGTCGCCGACTTCATCGTCAACGGCACACGGGTGACCACCAGCGCTGCAACCGTCTTCGAGGGCGGACTGAGCACCGACTTCGCCGTCGGGGTAAAGCTGGAGGCCGAAGGCCCGGTTGATGCCAATGGCACCATCGCTGCCACCAAAATCTCGTTCCGGAGCAGCATCAGGTTCGAGGGGGATGCGTCCGCCGTCACAGCAACCAGCCTGACGGTTCTCGGTAAAACCATCACCACCAATCAGTTCACCAGGTTCGACACCGGCCTCCCGGTAGTCGGCAACCATGTGGAAGTACGTGTCGTCGCTGACCGTAATGGCAATCTCCTTGCCACACGCGTCAGAGTGCTCTCCGCATCCACCAAGGCGTTCCTCCAGGGGCCGGTCTCGGCCTTTGATGCCACTGCAGGAACCCTGAGCTTCCTCCCGGTCACCTTCAGCATCACGGTCACTTCCGATGCGAACACCCAGTGGAGAGCAAGCAGCACCGCAACCGAAGCGGCGGTTACCAAGGCCGCCTTCTTCGCCCAACTGATTGCCAATGAGACCATCGTCAAGGTCAGGTGGGACCCGTTCGTCAGCACTGCCGCGGCAATCAAGGAAGCGGAGATCGAACTCGGGAAATAGTTAATTCAATTGGACAGATTTCAATGAGGGGGACCGTGTGTCCCCCTTTTTGTTTGCTGTTTCCCGGATAACCGATGAAAAAACAACGGAAGAAAAACGCACAAGGCGGCCATTGGCCGCCTTGTGCAGTTTGTGAGGTGTTATTTTTCTCCGGCCATAAGGCCGATGGCCCGGTCAATGAAGTAGACCCCGCTTCCCGTTTCGCCGATGTTCTTGATCCTGTCCAGGATCTTCTGCATGGTGTGCTCTTCCTCGTGCTGCTCGGACACGTACCACTGCAAGAAATTGGCCGTCGAGTGGTCCTGCTCCTTGAGAGCCAGGCTCATCAGCGCGTTGATCTTGCCGGTGATGGATTTCTCGTGCTCGAAGACCTGCTGGAACAGCTCACTGATTGACTTGAATTTTGTCGGCGGCGCCTTGATCGTGCCGATAATGGGGAGCGCACCGGTTTCATAAACGTACTTGAAAAGCCGCTGCATGTGCGCCAGCTCGTCCTGAGCCTGCACCCGGAGAAATGCGGCGCACCCCTCCAATCCCTTGACTTCCGCCCAGGCGCTCATCTGCAGATAGAGGTTGGACGAATAGCTCTCAAGCTGGATCTGTTCGTTAAGATTTTCAACCATGGCCTTGCTCAGCATAGTAATTCCTCCCTTCGATAATCCCTTGCGGGTATAAGCTGGACATCCTGATAAAAGATACCGCACCTTCCTGAATTTACAAGTCGAGGGCATCCTTGCCGGTGAAATAAATGCACCCGAGGCTTGTCAGCTCGCCGCTTTTTCACATTTTATGAGCCTTCAGCTTGGTCTTTTCGAAATTGAAGACGAGCATGGCATAGCCGTAATCGATGTCCTTGTCGCTACCGGAGGCGTCGCGGAAAAACTTGTTGGTGAAAAAACGGTCGTAGCCAATGATGGCTGAGAAATCCTTGTTTATGTTCCAGGTCAGGGTAAAATCGGTCTCCACACCCAGCCTTCGGCTAAAACCGTCCTCAACTGCAATGGCTGTAAATTTGCGGCCTGTTGCGGAAAAATTCAGGTAATCTGTGAAATCAATCCCCCATCCCAGGGTGAAGATCTGGATACCGCTGGCGTGGTGGTCTGCGACGTTGATGCCGGAAAGGTCCCCTACCACTCCCATGTCACCCATCAGGGAGGTGTCATTATTGGGATTACGGAATTCTTTTCCGGATCCAAGTCCGTTGGCCGCGTCCTTGTTGCCGGAGCCCACGGCGTAGCCCAGGAAAATCGTGTTCTTGTGCCCTCCCAGCTCGACCGCAGCCGTCAGATCTATATGCCCTCCGTATGCGCTTATATCTTCATTAGCGCCGGTTGTGGAGTTGAAGACCCTCCCGGACTGGTAGATCGGCTCGAACTCCAGGGTGAGCAGCCCCAGCTTGGAGGTGCTGCGGAGTCCCCAGGTTTCCAGGTGTTCCCCGGCATGACGTTCGGTAGAGCCTGTGTCGCGGAACACATAGGCCTCGATGGAGTTGTCTTCCGAAGGGGCATAGGTTACATAAGCTCCCAGCAGGTTCCCCTTGACACCGTCTGCAAAGGGGGCCGCGTAACTTCCGCCCAAAAGGTCAACTGTAACTGTTTTCAGCGGCTTCACCCTCAGCCTGCCCGCGTCGAAAGACAAGCCGTTATAGAATGAATCGGTTCCGAGCACGAAGGCGCTGCCATAGTTGAATTCCTGCCGTCCCCCTTTCAGTGCAAGACGGTCACTTTCGGGGAGTCGTGCTTCTACATAACCTTGATAAAGGGAAAATGTGCCAGAATACTGGTCTCCGCCGGTAAAGCCGTATCCTTGACCTTCCAGGTGGATGTCCAGGTAATCGGTGGGATGCCAATACACGTAAGGTTTAACCCGATAGAGGAAACGTCCTTCGCTGCGATCGGGTGTATAACTGGAATTGGGAAGCCTGAAGTTGCCCACTACGTCACTCCGAAGAAAACCGTTCACGCCGGCCTTGTACTCGAATGCCGGCGCCTCTGGTTCGATCAGGACAAGTATGTCTTCTATGGTCTTCTTTCTCAGGCGGTACCCATCCATTTGAGCAAGGTCCGCCTCCAGTGCTGCATAGAGGGTGACAATGCTCTTTAGGTCATCCCGGTTAATCGCTTGGCCTCCTCCTTTTTCGTGTTGCTCCACAATCCTGATCATTACCTCGAGGAGGCATTCGGCCAAGTCGCTCTTGGAGCAGGACTTGCCTTCGGGAAGCTTCTTTTTAACCACGTATTTCTGTAGAAGCTCTACGATTTTCTGGTATGCCCAGTGCTCGCTGGTTACCTGTTCAGGAATCTGCCGATCAGCATCATTTCCGCTGTCGTGCTCTTCATGACTGTGTCCGGCATGGGAAACGTTCTCCATTTTCCCCTCACCCTCGTTGGCACGTGCCGTACCAGCCACCATTATCGAGATAGAAAGCACCACCAACATTCTCTTAAGCATCTTTTCTTCCTCCTATTTAGTCGTTATGATCCTGGAGCGGTTTATACATTCAAACGACGGCAGGTTAACACAAACCTGTCATTGTCTATAGAAAGCCCCGATTGATGATTCAGAATATTATTATCAATTCACTGACACAAAAAGACCATTAGTGTCACCTGCAAGGCAATCCAGGTATTGGACAGCCGAAGCGCACAATGAAAGATGTTCGGCCATCAGATTGCGGCAGTGTCGGAAGCGTTCTGCCAGACGCAGGCTTTCGCCGGGATTGCCGTAGATCTTCCAGGGACCCTGACAGGCAAACGGCAGGTTAACTATCCCCATGAAGGCTGCCACATCCTTGGCGGGGTAGCCGATGAACAGGCCGATCTCATGCGGAAAGGTGTCGGAGTTTCCAATGCGGCGGCAGAGCTCCGTCAGCAGTGCTTCGCTGGACAGAGTGGAGTCATAACCGGCTTTTTTCAGCATAACACGTATACCGGCATGGGCCAGATGGGTTTCCAGATGGTCCGGGTTGTAGCAGAAGAGCAGCAGGGCACGCTCCCTGGTTTGCAGAACCTTGAAGGATATACCCGTAAGGCTTGTGGAAAGCTCGTCGTGGTGGGATTGCCATAGCTGGTAGAGGTTTCGGCCGCAAGAGCGGGTACGGTTAACCAGGGAGATCAGATTGGCAGGCTTAACCCCGGCCAGCACCTCCGAGCATTCCAGCATCAGGTGCGCGGTCAGGCAGTCAAGCGGATTGCTGAAACGTTCAAGGATTTGCAGCTGAAAGGGCCGGGCGGATGGCTTGCTCTTAAAGGTACTTTGTTTGGAAAAAGCCATCGTTGCTCCTTTTTGCTGCAATTGATTTTCAATATCATTACAGGAGAGCAAAAGAGGTGTCAATATTTTTTTTGGGGTGTGGTAAGAATGCCGCTGAGAACGGTCCGGCAATTTGACAAACGCTAAATAGGCATTATTCTGATAGAACAAATATATGCTTTAAACAGCTCTTGGCCGCCGCCCTCGGGATTGCCATTTCCGGGATTCCGGCCTGACTGCTCGTTCACGTATTATCGCTGACAGCCGTTACCAAGCGGCGCCAAACACCACTAAAGGAGATCGAATCAATGGCTGACATCAAAGGAACAAAAACGGAAAAGAACCTCAAAGATGCCTTTGCAGGGGAATCCCAGGCCCGCAACAAGTACACCTATTTCGCTTCGGCCGCCAAAAAGGAAGGCTATGAACATATCGCCGCCATCTTCCAGGAAACAGCCAATAATGAAATGGAGCATGCCAAGCTTCATTTTAAACATCTCTCCGGAATAGGCTCCACCGCCGAAAACCTGCGTGCCGCCGCAGCTGGCGAAACGGATGAATATACCGACATGTACCCGCGCATGGCTCGTGAAGCCAAGGAAGATGGCTTTGCGGACATCGCCTTCCTGTTTGAGGCGATTGGTAAAATTGAAAAGCATCACCAGGAGCGCTACAGCGCCCTGCTGGCAGAACTGGAGGCCGGGACGATTTTCTCCAGCACTGAGAAGGTGCTCTGGAAATGTCTGAACTGCGGTCACATTCACGAAGGCACGGACGCACTCAAGGTCTGCCCGGTCTGCAAACATCCCCAGGCCTATTTCGAGAAGGTTTGATAGCAAATCCATTTGTTGAAACCTGCAAGGCCGGAAGGAATCTTCTTCCGGCCTTGTTTCGTTTCAATCCCCTTGACGCTGCCGGTCTGAACGTCTAAAAATGATCGCATGGATTGCCGTCGGCACAGGAAATTTTTTTGATGGCGCTTGACTATGTTAACGCCTGACTGTACCTAGATAAGTCTGGCCGGAGCATGCTGTGGTGAATCCTGAAGCACAAAGAACAGATGTTTCTACTTGTAGTTTTTCATCTCCTGCTGAAGAATGCCCTAAAAACGATTGAAACAAGAAGGGGATGCTAATGAAGCTGACAACTAAGTTCATTATGATAAACGTAGTAATTGTAACAGTGGCTATCGTGGTCGCGGCTTTACTGAAGCTTCCGCCAATCATGATGGCATCTGTCGCTGCTGTGTTTTCGATTATCGGGGGACTGTTGGCAAAACAGCTAATAGATCCCCTCATCAGCGAGCTTTCCAGAAGTCAGGCTTACTTCAAACAGATAGTTGAAGGAAGTACTATTCCAACTTTTGTCATCGATCATGAGCACGTTGTAACACACTGGAATCTAGCTTGCGAAATAATCACTGGTTTGAATGCAAAAGCAGTTGTCGGCACCAGAGAACCGTGGCGGGCCTTTTATGAATCTAAACGACCGGTGATGGCTGATGTGATTATTAACAGCACTATGAATAATGATTTAGATAATTTTTACCAAGAAAAATACCTTCCTTCAGCACTGATTGAAGGGGCATTTGAAGCTGAGGGCTTTTTTCCGCAACTCGGCAGGAACGGTCGATGGCTGTTCTTTACTGCTGCACCAATGAAAGATCCGAACGGAAACCTGCTTGGGGCTATTGAAACTTTGCAGGACATCACAGACCAAAAAAATGCGGAGCAGACCATTGCTCAGACAATTGATCAGCAATCAGAGTTAGCAATACAGCTTTCCAGTTCGGTAGTAGAGATAGCATCAACCATGGAAGAGTTTACTTCCACTGCAAGCCAAATAGCCCAGCACAGCCAAGGGGTGGTTGAACGGGCGAACAATACTCTGGAGGGCACAAAAAAAGGCGCCGCCGAAGTAGAAAACCTGGCTTGCAAGGTCAATAACATCAGCATCAATATCCAGGCGAATATCACCGATATCGTTGAACTTGGCAGGAAATCCAAGGAGATAACCAAGGTGATGGAAATAATCAACAATATTGCTAATCAGACCAAACTGATCGCTTTCAATGCTGCTCTTGAGGCAGCCAGCGCAGGTGAGTTTGGCAAGCGCTTCGGCGTGGTAGCGGTTGAGATCCGGCGTCTTGCGAACAGTGTTGTCAAGTCAACAACTGAAATAGAGGGGAAAATCACCGAGATTCTGTGTTCGGTTAATCGCCTGGTGATGTCATCAGAAAAGAGCTTCCAGCTTATCCAGGAAGGACAGGAATATGCATCCCGTACAGTCGCCATGCTAATAGAAAGTGTAAATGGCGTGGAGGAGACCACCAACTCC
This sequence comes from Desulfuromonadales bacterium, assembly GCA_016650295.1. Classification (GTDB taxonomy): domain Bacteria; phylum Desulfobacterota; class Desulfuromonadia; order Geobacterales; family Pseudopelobacteraceae; genus CAIPTY01. The sequence continues at coordinate 20,818 of JAENWA010000102.1, forward strand.
GCACGGCAGATCTCTCTTTCCATCCAGCAGCAGCAGATTGCCAGCAGCCAGGTGGTTATGGCGCTCAAAGATATTGAGCTGGGAGCGCGTCATTCGGCAGAAATATCTGAAAAATTGTGTGCACTCATCAAAGATCGAACCAACGGCAATAATACGTCTGCAACCGCAGAGACCTTTCCGTATTCGCATTAATACCTTCGACTGTGGGTGGCTGGGTATTTTAATGTTCACGGTTTAAATATCCCGGTCAGCAACGAGATGGAAAACAAACCGCGTAACGTAATTCACGCTTGCCGACAAGAGCCGGTAAGATGTTTTGATGGCGCTTGACTATGTTAACGCCTGACTGTACCCTTAGAAGTACAGATGAGGAGGTTGCCATGACACACACATTATCGATTATGGAAGCACGAAAACAGCTTACGTCCCTGCCTGAGACGCTTATGCACGACGGGCAGGTTGATGTTCTGGAAATCACTCGCCGGGGCAAGCCGGTGTTGGCTGTGCTGCCGTGGGAATTGTACGAAGCGGTGTCGGAAACGCTGGAAGTGATGGGTGATAAAGAGCTGTTGGCGCAATTACGTCAAAGCATACTGGAGATGGATTCCGGCAAGCTTGTCTCCTGGCAGGATGCCAAACAGGAACTTGGCCTGTGAAGTGGCAGATTCTGCTTACACCAACAGCATTGAAGCTGTTGTCGGATATTTCCGACCGGCGCATCCGGGAGAAAATAGGAGTGGTGATTGATCGCTTGGCTGAAGACCCTGAAAAACAGGGTAAGGCGCTGCTCGGTGAATTATCAGGGTTGCGCAGTATAAGGGCTGTCGGGCAACGGTATCGTATCATCTATCAGATCAGAGGTGACGAGATCATTGTGGTAATTGTGGCCGTTGGTATTCGTCGTGATGGGGCCAAAGATGATATCTATAGTCTGGCGAAGAAACTTTTCAGATTGGGATTGTTGGGCGAGTGAAATCAATCCCGGTATAAATGTTCCGTTTGGGTGGATCAGTGGTTCAGGCGCGCGCACGAGAACTGGTCAACAATGTTAGGCGATAAAAGATGATCTCACAAATAGTCTCGAAATATCACAAACTCATATATCCATATTGTCATAGTCCAATCGGTTTGGTTGGTGCTGCAATAATTCTTTGCTTTGCTGCCTTTCTAAGTTGGTGGCTGTTTTATGGCAAGAACAGTTCCATGAAATTTCGAAAAACGTTGATTGTACTGCTTTCGCTATTGCATCTCTTGGTTGCAGTTGATTGGATTTATCGTGTGCAGGCGTGGGGTGAGCACCCTGTAATTATTTTAGTATCTATTGCATGCATTGATACGGCTTTGATTCTTCGGACAAAGTCATATGACAAAACCGTATCGTCAATCCTTTCAATTATCTTCTTAGTGGCCGCAGAAATATTTACTTTTAGCTTTATTCTCTGTGAAGTATTTCCAGTATTTATAACAATTGACTGGTAGCGCCTAACACGCCACTTCACCCGACAAGCGGATGAAGTGGCAAAGCCGTTGGGCGATAATGAATCGCAGGCAGGAAATTCACCAAGCAGAACTATTAATGAAATACCAAGGCTCCCTATGACCGTTACCATCAATATAATCCCTTTATCACCACCCAAAAACCTATGACCACGAACCTGCTTTCCCACCTCAATCCGCCCCAGAAAGATGCCGTGCTGCACGGTGAAGGCCCGCTTCTGATCCTGGCCGGCGCCGGCTCGGGCAAGACCCGCGTCATTACCCACCGCATCGCGCACCTGATTCACAACCATGGCGTCCGCCCCTGGAATATCCTGGCGGTGACGTTTACCAACAAGGCCGCCCGCGAGATGGCCGAACGGGTACAAAAGCTGCTGGGGGGCGGCGATATGCCGCTGATCTCCACCTTTCACGCGGCCTGCGGACGGATACTGCGGCGGGATATCCATCACCTGGGCTTCCAGTCCAGCTTTGCCATCTATGACGACCGCGATTCGGAACGGCTGTTGAAGGACATCCTCAAAGAGCTGGACCTGGATGACAAGAAGTTCGCCCCCAAGGCGGTCGGAGCCAAGATCGACGACTACAAGAACCGCGGCCTGTTTCCGGAGGATATCGACTCGGTATCCACCGGCGACATCTACAACTCCAAGGTAGTCCAGATCTATGCCGCCTACCAGGAACGCCTGAAGAAGTGCAATGCCCTGGATTTCGGCGACATGCTGATCCAGACCGTGCGGCTGCTGGAAAATTTTCCCGAGGTGCGCCGCCAGTACCAGGAGCGCTTTCAGTGGATTCTGGTGGACGAATACCAGGATACCAACCCGGTGCAGTACAACATCATCCGCCTGCTGGCCGGCGAACGCCGCAACCTGTGCGTGGTCGGCGACGACGACCAGTCCATCTATTCCTGGCGCGGGGCCGACATCCGCAACATCCTGGAGTTCGAAAAGGACTTCCCCGGTGTCAAGGTCATCCGGCTGGAACAGAACTATCGCTCCACGTCCACCATCCTGGCGGCGGCCGGCGAGGTGGTCAAACAGAACTACGGACGCAAGGGGAAGACACTCTGGACCGAGAACCCGGCCGGCGAGAAGATCCGCTATGAACGGGTCGAGTCGGATCGCGAAGAGGCCCGCTTCGTCTGCCGGGAGATCGGCCGGCTGCGCTCGCAGGCGGTCGCGCTGGAGGAGGTGGCGGTCTTCTACCGCACCAATGCCCAGTCGCGGCTGGTGGAAGAGGCCCTGGTGGGCGAGGCGCTCCCCTACCACATCGTCGGCGGCGTCCGGTTTTACGCCCGTATGGAGGTCAAGGACATCCTGGCCTATCTGCGGGTGCTGGACAACCCGGCCGACGAGGTCTCCCTCAAGCGCATCATCAATGTGCCGGCCCGCGGCATCGGCCATACCACCATTGACAGGATCGCCGAACTGGCCGGCATCCGGGGCATCACCTTCAGCGAAGCCATGCAGCAGGCTGTCCAGGGAGGACTCCTGTCGGCCGGGCCGCGCGGCAAGGTGCAGGCCTTCGCGGAGATGCTGGCCCATTTCCGGGAACAGACCGGCAGCCTCGAACTGCCGCAGCTGGCCCAGACCGTCATGCAGGAAAGCGGCTATCTGGCCCGCCTGAAGGAAAGCCGCGATCCGGAGGATGCCGAGCGGCTGGAGAACCTGGAACAGCTGTTGGCGGCCATGGAGGAGTTTGTCGAAAAGGACTCCGAGGCCGGTCTGTCCGGCTTTCTGGAGCAGGTTTCACTGGTCTCCGACCTGGAGCAGGGCGATCAGGGCAAGCCGTCGGTGACCCTGATGACCCTGCACGCCGCCAAGGGACTGGAGTTCAAGGCGGTTTTCATGATCGGCATGGAAGAGCGCCTCTTTCCCCATGTCCGGGCCCTGGACGACCTGGACGGCATGGAGGAGGAGCGCCGACTCTGTTACGTCGGCATGACCCGCGCCCGGGAGCGGCTCTACCTGCTCAACGCCCGGCGGCGCTACCTGTTCGGCCAGGAGCAGACCAATCAGCCGTCGAGGTTTTTGAAGGATATACCGAAGGAGCTGATGGATGACGGCGGTGGTTCACTCCCTCCCTTTCAAGGGGAGGGTCGGGGTGGGGATGGGCACAGGTTCGCGGCTCCATATCCACGGCAACAAAACACCCATTCTCACCCTGACCTTCTCCCTGAGGGTCAGGGGAAATCTCACAACCTGTCCGCCGTCAGCTCGGCCTTCGACGAGATCGAGGTTGTACCGGAGCCGCCGGAGGAGAATGAGGGGGTTTTCATCGGCATGAAGGTGCGCCATGCCAAATTCGGCGTCGGGACCATCCGGAAGATCGAAGGGGTTGGCGAAGGGCAGAAGGCGGTCGTCTGGTTCAGCTCGGCCGGACCGAAGAAGCTTATGCTGCGTTTTGCCGGACTGGAACGGGCCTAGCTGCACGGGGCGAGGTGAGCCATGGAAAGTCTGAAACGGGAATTTTCAAATGCTGGACTGATCGTGCTGGGAATCCTCGCGGATGGCATGTGACTGCACGGCTTTCTACCAGAGCAGCTCCCGCTCGGATGTGAATTCCATGGCTGCACCGCCGACCGGATCGTGGAATTTTACGGTCCTGGCGATCAGTTGCAGCGGTATGCTGAAGTCGTCTGCTCTTTCCGGCTGCAGTTCGGGATAATAGCGGTCGTTCAGGATTCCAAATCCGAGACTGCTCATGTGCAGCCGCAACTGATGGGTTTTACCGGTCAGCGGCTGTAATAGAAACCTCGCCCTGTTTTCCTTCAGTTCTACCAACCTGATGATTGAGCGGGCATTTGATTCTCCCGGAACACTCTTCATCCTGAACCACGGCTCACCCTTGACTATCCGGTTTTCAACGATCCACTCCGCGGTTTCGGGCGTTGTGGTGCACTCCGCGACCGCCTGATAGGTCTTTTCCACCTTCCCCTGCATGAAAAGTTCATTGTACAGGCCCCTGGTTTTCCGGTTGGCGGAAAACAGCACGATGCCGGCCGTTTCACGGTCGATGCGGTGGATCGGTACGAGATCGTCGTTTCCGGTTCTCGTGCGCAAGCGGTTCAGCAGACATTCCGCCACATACGGGCCGCCCGGAATGACAGGAAGAAAATGAGGTTTGCAGGCAACCAGCAGTTCATCATTCTGAAAGATGATCTGCTCGGCAAACGGAATGACCTGTTCCTGTTCGACCTCCCTGAAATAAAAGATTCTTTTGGAGGGGACATACCCGGTAGCAGGTGTTATGGGATTTCCGTCGTCGTCAAGAACCTTGCCCGCCAGAATCCGCTGCTCCCACAGGCTCTGCCGAACACGGGGAAACCTCGAGGTCAAAAACCCCAGAATCGAAGGATACGGCCGTTCGGCTTCCGGCATGGTAACTGTGGAGCAGTACCTTGATATACTCATTCAGGTATAACACTCATTTTTGACAGCCGCATGTGATCATTTCCGATTTTCCTGATACTCGGTTTGTTGCAGCAGTGATGACGACAGAATGTGTCCGATCCGCATGATTACAGACCGGCGATCATACCGGCGGCCCGCAGCAGTCGATCCACCTGGTCGGACTCGGCCGCCTCGCTGTAGAGACGCAGCACCGGCTCGGTGCCGGAGGGACGGATCAGCAGCCAGTCGCCGTTCTCAAAGATGAATTTGAACCCGTCACTGAAATTGGTCGCGCTGACCCTTCTGCCGGCGATCTCGGACGGCGACTGCGCCGTGAGACGGGCGATCAACTCCTCCTTGGCATCGTTTTCAATCCTGCGGTCGATGCGCCGGTAGAAGAAATGCCCGATCTCGTCCATGGTTTCATTGAGCATCTGCCGAAGTCCCTTGCCGCTGACCGCCATGGCCTCCAGCAGCAGCAGCCCCAGCAGGATGCCGTCCCGCTCGGGGATGTGCCCCTTGACCCCCAGGCCGCCTGATTCCTCGCCTCCCATCAGGATGTCCTTCTCCAGCATCATTTCACAGATATGCTTGAAGCCGATGGGGGTCTCAAACAGCGGTAGCTCGTATTTCGCCGCCAGCAGGTCAACCATGCGGGTAGTGGAAACGGTCTTGACGATCCCGCCGCGCAGGTTCTTGTGTTCGATCAGGTGGCGCAGGATGACGGTAAAGATGCAGTGGGACGAGAAAAACTCGCCGGTCTCGTCCACGGCGCCGATCCGGTCGGCATCACCATCCAGCGCCAGCCCGACCTTGTATTTCCCCGCCTTCAGCAGGGCGGAAAGTTCCTGAAGGTTTTCACCGATCGGCTCGGGAGGCAGTCCGCCGAAAGAGGGGTTTTCGCTGTTGTGGATCTCGTCGACACCGCTCAGCAGGCGCGGGATGAAACCGCTGCCGGCCCCGTACATCGGATCAACCACCGCAGCAATACCGGCCCTGGCAATCAGTCCCAGATCCACATAGCGGTTGATCTGGTGGAAGTAGCTCTCGCAGGGGTCGAACATCTGTATCATCCCCTTGCGGATCGCCTCATCAAAGGGGCATTCGACCACCCGCCGGCCATTGGCCACGTTGTAGGCAACGATCTCTTCCAGGATTTTGGTGGTGGAAGGGCGGGCCGAACCGCCGTAGGCCTCCTTGAGCTTGAAGCCGTTGTATTCCTGCGGATTGTGGCTGGCGGTTATCATTATCCCGGCCCCGGCCTGCATGTCATGAACCGCCCAGGAAACCGCCGGTGTGGGGGCGTAGTCATCCGTCAATCGGACCCGGATGCCGTTTCCGGCGGCCACCTCTGCTACCCGCCGGGCAAAATCCCGGGACAGAAAACGCCGGTCGTAGCCGATCACCAGGGGCTTGTCGCCCAGGCCTTCGCGGTTGAGGTAATCCATGGTGGCCTGCGCCACCAGGGAAAGATTGTCAAAGGTAAAATCACGGGCGATCACTCCGCGCCACCCGTCAGTTCCGAATTTTATCTGCATTGTTCCCTCCTGGAAATTCAAAGTCTGTTCTGGACGATATGTTTTATTTTAATTTGGTTGTATGCTAAAAACAGTCAGAAACAATAGCAACAATATTGGTTGTTCACAACCAAATTTCCGGATTTTCGGCAGGAGGTAACCATGTCCACCCGCATAGAAAAAGACTCCCTGGGCGAGATGGAAGTACCGGCATCAGCCTATTATGGCGCCCAGACGGCCCGGGCAGTGCAGAACTTCCCCATCTCCGGCCTTAAGCCCCATCCGGCCATTGTCTGGGCCGTGGTGATCATCAAGAAATGCGCGGCCCGGGCCAATATGTCCACCGGAAGGCTTTCAGTCGAGATCGGCAACGCCATTGTGGCGGCCGCCGACGAAATTCTGGGTGGAGGATTGGCCGATCAGTTTGTGGTCGATCCTTTCCAGGCCGGGGCCGGAACCTCCCACAACATGAATGTCAACGAGGTGCTGGCCAATCGCGCCCTGGAACTGCTCGGTCGCCAGCGGGGTGACTTTTCGGTCCTGCATCCCAACGATCACGTCAATATGGCCCAGTCCACCAACGACCTGATCCCGACCGCCATCCGTCTGGCTGCACTGGAGCTGCTCGACCCGCTGCTGGAAGCACTGGAGAGCCTGGAGTCGGCCCTGACTGCCAAGGCCGGTGAATTCAATCATATCCTGAAATCCGGACGCACTCATCTGCAGGACGCGGTGCCGATCAGCCTGGGGCAGGAATTCGGGGCCTATGCCGCCGCCATCCGCAGGAGTCGCGAGGGGCTGGAATCCAGCATCCCGGCCCTGCTGGAACTGGGCATCGGCGGCACCGCGGTCGGCACCGGCCTGAACGCCGAGCCGGCCTACATCACCGCGATCATCGAGGAACTGGCGGTTGCAACCGGCTTCCCGGCAGTTGCCGCTCCCGACCTGTTTGAGGCCATGCAGAATATGGACCCCTTCCTGGCGCTCTCCTCGGCCCTGCGCCGCACGGCGGTCAGCCTGGGCCGCATCGCCAATGACCTGCGCCTGCTTTCGTCCGGCCCGCGCACCGGACTGGACGAGATTCGTCTGCCGGCGGTCCAGCCCGGATCCTCGATCATGCCGGGCAAGATCAACCCCTCCATGGCCGAGATGACCAACATGGTCTGCTACCAGGTCATGGGGTGCGACCAGGCCGTTATGCTGGCGACCCAGGCCGGTCAGCTGGAGCTGAACGTGATGATGCCGCTGATCGCCTATAATCTCCTGTTTTCGCTGGGGTTGCTCAAGAATTGCGTGCAGAAATTCACCGATTCATGTATTACTGGAATTGTAGCCAATGAAGAGCGCTGCCGACGCTACCTGGAGGATTCTCTGGGGCTGGTGACGGTTCTGGCTCCTTCCATCGGTTACAACGCGGCCGCCGATGTTGCCAAGGAATCCATGGCAAGCGGGCGTTCGATCCGCGAGATTGTCCTGGCGAGGAAGCTGATGTCGGCAGCGGATCTGGAAGCGGCCATGCGGCCGGAACATCTGACCGAACCCGGCCTGCCGCTGGGTGAAAAATAGAACTTCATCACGAATAATACGGTCTGATCCGTTTATTGCGGTGAATTAATAACCCTGTAAAACAGGATAAGTGCGTTAACGAAGTAATTTTCCGGAAAGACAGAAAATTACTTCTAACTTACTAAAACCCCAAAGGAGAATAGTCATGAAAGAAGAAGTACTGAAAGTCCTTGAGCAGGTACGTCCCGGTCTGCAGGCCGATGGCGGCGATGTGGAACTGGTGGAAGTGACCGATGACGGCATTGTCAAGGTCCGTCTGAAAGGCGCCTGCGGCAGTTGCCCCATGTCCACCATGACCCTCAAGATGGGTATCGAACGTGCCATGAAAGAGCAGATTCCGGGTGTCAAAGAAGTCATTGGGGTCTGATCAAATACGTGCATGAGAAACACAACCCCGCCGGACGCAATCCTGCGGGGTTTTCTATTGTTTGACATCTGCTGGGGGGACCAATCAAATATGAAAATCTGGATCGATGCCGACGCCTGCCCCAGGGTCATCAAGGAGATCGTCTTCCGCGCCTCGGAACGGCTGGAAATACCGGTCTGCCTGGTGGCCAACCAGCCGCTGGCCAAACACCATACCGCACTGGTGACCTCGGTCGTTGTGGCCGATGGTTTTGATATGGCCGATGACTACATTGCCGAACATGCCACGCCGCAGGATCTGGTGATCACCGCCGACATCCCGCTGGCAGCCCGCATTGTTGAAAAAGGGGCACTCGGCCTCGATCCGCGCGGTGAGCTGTACACCGAAGAGAACGTGGGAGAGCGGCTCTCCATGCGCGACCTGATGCAGGAACTGCGCGGTGCCGGGATGATTCAGGGGGGACCGGGACCTTTCAGTACCACCGACCGGCAGCGCTTTGCCTCCTCTCTTGACCGTGAGCTGACACGGATGCGGAAAGAAAGGCCCAGACAATGAAAAAACTGCTTTCCTGGGGTGGAGTCGGCCTGCTGACCACGGCTTTACTGGACCCGCTCATGTACAGCATGCTCGAAAAGCCGATCCCCTGGGTTCGGGATCTGGCGATGCTGGCGGCGGGCGTGGCCTGCCTGTATCTGTTGATCAGGTTCCGGGATGAGTGGTAAGATAGTAGTCACGAAAAGAGGATAATCCGGCCGGAACAGTTGCACGGGAGGTGCACTATGAAAATATGTATCATGACGGTCTGCGTGATTCTTTCAGTCGTCCTGACTGCCGCTGCCGAGACCTACCGCTGGACCGATGCTCAAGGGGGGCTGCACTACACCGACAGCCTGGAATCGGTGCCTGCCAAACTTCGCCAGAAGGTCGTTACAGAACCGGATATCACCATCCGCGACCCGAAGATCAAGGAAGAGGCCAGACAACGGGAGGAGCGTATCCGACAGGAGGAGGCCTCCCGTCCGCAGGTAATAACGAAACCCGACAACGTGCCGGCTCCCGCGCCGCTGGAGATTGCACCGGCTGCAAAGCCGAGTGATGATCTGCAGTCCCCCCGGACAAAAAGCCAGCGGATCAAGGACAACCTGGAACGCCGCAACGACCAGGAAGAAAAGAATCCATCGTCCGGTCAACCGCACTATTAAGTCTGGTGCTGGCAGTGGCAGAGTGCAGCATGGAGTCAGGATAACGGGAGATGTAATGACGGTCGAGATTGGTATCTGGGTTGGCAAAGTGTAGCCAATCATTGCATAGAAACAAGAATCACCACACCCCGCTGTTTACTGTCTTCCAAACCCACTCCACCGCCCAAATCCCCATATACGCCGTCAGGGTCCAGTGGATGTTGGAGACGGCGACACCGGCGAGGAAGATCCGCCAGTCTCTGTCGGACATGTTGTCATACCCCTTTATCCCCTCGCTTTGATTCCCATAACATTACGTTTCGGCCATAGTCACACCTGACCGAAAAAATTCGGACGCCCTCTTGCCCTTTTTGCTTATACTCACTCCTTTGTTTTAATGAAAATTGGAGGAGTTACCGATGCAGAGCATGCAGGAGCATATCAAGGGGTTCATATTTCACTGCCAATACGAAAAGAATTTGAATCCAAAGACCATCAAGGCGTACCGGATCGACCTCAGGCAGTTTGCCGAATTTCTCGACCGCGATCACCCCGGTAACCGAATCGATCTGGTAGACAAGCATATCCTGCGGGAATACATCAAAAACGTTTCGACTGGGAACAAACCAAAGACCATCAAGCGCAAGCTCGCCACCCTCAAAGCGTTCTTCAATCAGTTGGAATTCGAGGACACAATCCTCGTCAACCCCTTCCGTAAGATAAGAATCAGGATCAAGGAAGGCAAGAGCCTGCCCCGTACCATCCCGCGCCGAGACATTGCCGGTCTCTTCCAATCGCTGTACGTCTTGAAGCAGAAAACCGACAATGTGAAAGGGCATGCCGTACGAACTCTGGTGCGCGATATCGCTGTGTTGGAATTGCTGTTTTCAGCCGGAGTGCGGGTGGCGGAGTTGTGCAGTCTTCGGGCGGATAACGTGGAATTGCAGCGCGGAAGCGTCAGGATCATGGGCAAGGGGACCAGGGAGCGGATGATACCGCTGTGCGGGGATGAGATAGTACAAGCTCTGGGGGAGTACGAAAAGTTGTACAGGGCGGAGATCAGCCAGGCGGGATGGTTCTTCATCAACCGCGACGGCAGGCGATTTTCGGAACAGTCGGTGCGGCTGATGATCCGTAAGTATGTGCGTCTGACGGAGATACCGGACCGAATCACGCCGCACATGTTCCGGCATTCGGTGGCCACCCAGCTTTTGGAGAACGGGGTGGATATCCGCTACATTCAGACCTTCCTGGGGCACAGCTCCATTACAACGACGCAGATATATGCCCAGGTGACGGAGGAGTTTCAGAGGGTGGCGATTGAGGCAAGGCATCCGAGAAGGGGGATGGATATGGGGATGGGGGAATGAAGGATAACTAAGAATTATGG
>JAENWA010000103.1 GCA_016650295.1 Desulfuromonadales bacterium
GCCATGCTGGGCGCACACGGAATACAGGGGCTTACAATCTCTTGTAAACCCCTGTATTTATTGGTGCCCGGAGCCGGACTCGAACCGGCATACCATTGCTGGCGAGGGATTTTAAGTCCCTTGTGTCTACCAGTTCCACCATTCGGGCCTGGCCCGCACAGACCGCTTGCAGGTTACTGGCAGTTAACCCGTTCTTTGAGTTCTTTACCGGTTTTGAAGAAGGGGGTCTTCTTGGACGGAATCCGCACGACCTCGCCACTCTTGGGGTTACGGGCTTCACGGCCGCTCCGCTCCCGGATGGTGAAGCTGCCGAATCCGCGGATCTCGACCTTGTCACCGCTTCTCAACGCATCTTCGATGGAATCGAAAACGGTGTTAACCAGCATCTCGGAGACCTTCATGTTCAACATGCCGTGTGTCTGTACTACTTTTTCGATAAGCTCGCTCTTGGTCATTGTAGCCTCCTGCAATATAGCTTAGTTAGTATTCTTGTTTTCGATTTCAATTTTCATCAGGTCGCCCAGGTTGGAGGTTGCCTCACCCTGCGAGCCCATGTAGTGCGCAAATTCCGCCTTCTCCACGGCTGCGTGCATCGATTTGATGGAGAGTGATATCCTCCGCTCGCGCGAATCGCAGCTGAGTACGACCGCTTCGAGGGAATCGCCGACAGCCGCAAATTCCTTGGCTGAAGCGACCTTTTCACGGGAAAGCTCGGAGACATGGATCAGGCCTTCAATGCCCTCCTCCAGTTCCACGAACACGCCGAAGTCGGTCAGCGAGGTAACCTTGCCGGTTACAATTTTTCCTGGGCGGTATGTATCGGGGGCCAGGCTCCATGGATCGGGCTCCAGCTGTTTGATGCCCAGCGACAGGCGCTCGTTTTCAATATCAACCTTCAGCACAACCGCATGAACCAGCTGGCCTTTGGCATAGACATCACCGGGATGTTTGATGCGTTTTGTCCAGGAGATATCCGAGACATGCACCAGTCCGTCGATGCCCTCTTCAATGCCGATGAACATGCCGAAGTCGGTCATGTTTTTGATCTGACCTTCGATCTTCGTGCCGACCGGATAGCGATCGGAAATCGTGGCCCAGGGATTATCGGATATCTGTTTGAGGCCCAGGGAAATCTTGCGGTTGCCAAGGTCAATACCGAGCACGACCGCTTCAACCTCTTCACCGACGGTGAGGATATCAGAGGCGCGACGAACCCGTTTGGTCCATGACATCTCGGAGACATGAATCAGGCCTTCCACACCCGCTTCCAGTTCAACAAAGGCGCCGTACTCCATCAGGCTGACAACCTTGCCCTTGATACGGGTCTGCACCGGATAGCGGGCAGGCACATCGATCCAGGGATCAGGCAGGGTCTGCTTGACTCCCAGGGAGATCTTGCCTTTGGTGCGATCGAACTTGAGCACCTTGGCCGTGATCGGCTGACCCGGTTTGAGCAAGTCGGCCGGTTTGCCGACTCTTCCCCAAGACAGGTCAGAAACGTGCAGAAGACCGTCAACACCGCCCAGATCAACAAAGGCGCCGTAATCGGTGACGTTTTTGACAACGCCTTCGACTATCTGTCCTTCTTCAATTTTTTCCAGGGTAACATCACGCTGGGAGGAACGTTCTTCTTCAAGAATCGCACGACGGGAAAGGACAATGTTATCGCGCTTCTGGTTGAGCTTGATGACCTTGAAATTGCCCTTGAAACCGATGTAGCTGTCGGCATCGGATGAGGGACGGATATCAACCTGTGATGCGGGCAGGAAGGCCTGCAGACCGATATCGACGGTATAACCGCCATTGACGCGGGCGGTGATGGTGCCTTCGATGATGCCGCCCTCCTGGCCGGCGTCGCCGATTTTCTCCCAGGCTGCCAGGTAGTCGGCTTTGCGTTTGGAAAGGATATAGCCCTTTTTGCCGTCTTCACGGGTCATGAGCACCTTGATGCGATCACCGATCTTGACATTCATTTCGCCGTTGGCGTCGCGGAACTCGGCGGCGTTAACATGCCCTTCCGACTTGAGACCGATATCAACGAGTACGGTTTCCTGGTCAATACGAGCAACAGTTCCCTCTATGATTTTATCTTTCTCCGGCCTCTCTTTGAGGCTCTCAGTGTAGAGATCTGCAAATTCGTTGCTCTGCTGCTCGGTATCCAAATCATCATGTTCACCGTTGTCTGCAGCATCGAGCCGTTTGAAATCAACCATTAAACCATACCCCCTGGACGTTTTCTTTTACTGTGTTCGCGATGGTGTCGCGTATCAAGCGTGGTACTGTATCACAATCATATAAAATATTTCAATCGCTTTTATTAAGTTCATCAATTCTTGCCACAACCTCGTCGATGATCCATTTGGGAGTCGAGGCCCCGGCCGTCACCCCGACCCGCTCTACCCCCTCAAACCATGACGGATCAATCTCTGCCGCGGTTTCTATATGGTGGGTGCGCGGCTGAATTTCCACGCAAACCTCCGCCAGACGCCGCGTGTTGGCGCTGTTAAAGCCGCCCACTACCAGCATGCAGTCTACCTGGCAGGCCAGTTCCTTGGCCTCTTCCTGACGCACTGCCGTTGCATCGCAAATGGTATTGAAGACCCGGATTTCACCCCCGCGCAGGAGGCATTCCGAAACAACATTCTTGAGGTTTTCGAAGGACTGGGTGGTCTGGGCCACCACACCGATCTTGTTCATCTTGGGGAGTTTCTTGACCTCATCCCCCGACCCCACCACAAAAACCTTGTCGCCACCATAGGAAACGATGCCCTGTACCTCGGGATGGTCGGCATCACCCACCACGACCACGCCGTAGCCCGATTCGGAAAGGCTTTTGACGTGTTCCTGGGCCTTTTTGACAAACGGACAGGTGGCGTCGACGATCTCCAGTTTTTTCTGCATGGCCTCATTAATCTCGCCCGAAGCCACACCATGTGAACGGATGATGATGGTGCCGCTCTCCATGCTGTTCAGGTCTTTAAGTACCTTGACCCCCATCTCCTCAAGCTTGTTAACCACCTGGGGAGAATGGATGATCGGCCCGAGGGTATAGGTTTTCTTGTCTATCGCGGCGGCTTCAAAGGCCATCTGGGTGGCGCGCTTGACGCCGAAACAGAACCCGGCCCGTTTTGCGAGTATTACTTTCATTGGCTCAATTCCCGTTGTGTAATGGTTTTTCGACAAACAGTCAGCATGATATCGAGCACCTCTTGGATCGACCTGCCGGACGAATCGACGGCAATCGCATCCCCGGCCATCCTGAGCGGCGCCAGGTCACGCTGCGAATCCTGCCGGTCACGACTGATGACCGCCCGGACCGTATCCTCCAGGGTGACCTGTTCACCCTTTGCGACCAGTTCCAGGTAACGCCGCCGGCCGCGCTCTTCGGCACTGGCGGAAAGGAAGAATTTCACATCTGCATCCGGAAAGACAACCGTACCGATATCACGCCCCTCCAGTACCACGCCGCCTCGGGCGCCCATCCTGCGCTGGCTCTGCAGCATGGCTTCACGGACCGGCCCGAGGGTCGCGATGCGCGAGGTCAACTGTGACATCTCCGGGGTGCGGATCAGGTCCGTTACATCCTGTCCATTGGCAAATACCCGCAGAACACCGTCAGCCTGCTCCAGGCGGATATCCACATCCCGGCAGAATCGTTCCACAGCTTCGGTATCATCGGGATCGATGCCGGCCTGCTGCAGCAGACATGCCACCGCCCGGTACATCGCGCCGGTATCGATCTGCAGATACCCCAGACGCCCGGCCAAAAGCTTTGTCACGGTGCTCTTTCCGGCGCCCGAAGGGCCGTCCAGGGCGATCACCAGGCCATCTGCGCGTCCGTTGCCGGGGCTAGCCACGGGCAACCTTTTCCAGGAGCGGATAGAAGGTGGGGAACGAGGTGGAGACGCATTCCGTATCCGCAATGGTTATTCCGCCCGCTGACACCAGGGCCGCCACCGAAAGCGACATGGCGATACGATGGTCGCCGAAACTATTGACAGTCCCGCCCGAAAGACGCTCCACCCCGGTGACGGTCATGCCGTCATCGCACTCTTCGACCGGAACCCCCAACGCACGCAGATTGGTAGCCATGGCGGCGATGCGGTCGGTCTCCTTGACCCTCAGTTCCTTCGCCTCACGGATGGTTGTAACGCCCTCGGCGCAGGCAGCCGCTACGCAGATGGCCGGGAATTCGTCGATGGCCCTCGGCACGACACTACCGGCAATGGCGCATCCCTTGAGGTGTGATGAACGGACCAGAATGTCCGCCACCGGCTCGCCGGAGACTTCACGCTGGTCCTGCAAGGTGATGTCTCCGCCCATGGAGCGCAGGATATCGAGGGCGCCGGTGCGGGTCGGATTGACCCCCACGTTGCGGATCAGGAGTTCGGAACCGGGGGTAATCAGGGCCGCCACGATAAAAAAGGTGGCCGAAGAGATGTCACCGGGAACGATAATATCCTGCCCCTGCAGCTCAATGCCGCCCCTGACGGTCACACCGTTGTTGAAAACCTCCAGGGAGGCCCCGAACAGGCGGAACATGCGCTCGGAATGGTCGCGGGAAAGACTCGGTTCGCGCACGGAGGTCTCACCATCGGCGTACAAACCGGCCAGCATGATGGCCGACTTGATCTGGGCGCTGGAGACCGGTGTTTCGTAACCAATGGCGTTCAATGCGCCGCCACTGATAGCCAGCGGGGCCAGACTGCCCTGGTTGCGCCCCAGGATATGGGCACCCATGCGGGTAAGCGGCTCCACAACCCGTTTCATGGGGCGTTTGCGCAGATACTGGTCACCGGTCACAACCGAGAAAAACGACTGTCCGGCCAGCAGGCCGGTGATCAGCCGGATGGTGGTGCCGGAGTTGCCGCAATCAATGACATCGGTCGGCTCGGACAGGCCATGCAGCCCCTTGCCCTGGATCATTACAGTCTCTCCGTCGTCGGAGATATCTACACCCATGGCCCGGAAGGCGCCCATGGTGGCCATATTGTCACCTCCGCGCAGAAAGCCGCGTACGGAGGTGGTGCCGTTGGCAATAGCGCCCAGCATGATGGAACGATGCGATATGGATTTGTCGCCCGGGACCGTAATTTCGCCCTTGACGGATGCTGCCGGTTTGATGGTTATGGTTGTCACGGATACTCCAATAGGTTCAGGTGGTATTAAACAATTCCGTCGCGGAACTGCTTGGCGGTGGTGAAAAACTCGTTCAGGCCGTCCGAATCGCCACGGTCGATGCGCTGCCGCAATTCGGCCAGGCTGGAAGAAAAACCATCGATGCTCTTCAGGAGTGCCTCCCGGTTCATCAGGGCGATGTCCCGCCACATGACTGGGTCTGATGAGGCGATGCGGGTAAAGTCACGAAAACCGCCGGCGGTGTAGGAGAGGACGTTCTCACCCTCCACGTCGGCTGTGCCCACCGCATGCACCAGGGCGTAGGCCACGGCGTGAGGCAGGTGCGAGATCTCGGCGAAGATCCGGTCGTGATGTCCCGGCTCCATGATGCAGACATCGGCGCCGGTTAACCGCCAGAGGCGGGCGATCAGGTCCAGGGCTGCCTTATCGGTGCGTTCCGTTGGTGTCAGGATGCAGCGCTTGCCGTTGTAAAGGGTAGCGAACGAAGCGGCCGCCCCCGAGTGCTCGGTGCCGGCGATGGGGTGCCCGCCGACGAAGTGACAGCCGGACGGCATGAGCGCCTCGCATTCCCGGACAATGGCGGTCTTGACACTGCCGCCATCGGTGACGATGCAGCCGGGAGCCAGGGCCGGAGCGATTTCGGCCACTACGGCAGGAATTGAGCAGACCGGCACGGAAATGAACACCAGGTCCGCCCCCCGGACCCCTTCGAGAGAGTCCTGGGTAATCTCGTCGCAAATCCCCAGGGAAAGCGCATCCTCAAGATTGGCGCGGGATCTGCCGATGCCGACGACACTCTTCACGGCGCCCGCCTCGCGCAGGGCGCGGGCCAGGGAGCCTCCGATCAGCCCTACGCCGATGATTGCCAACCGTTCGATCATTATAGTCATTGGGCCACTCCTACATTGACCGCGGATATGATCCGAGGATCTTGAGGAACTGGCAGCATTCCTTCAGTTCCTCCAGGGCTGCCGACACATCCGGGTCGGAACTATGGCCGAACAGGTCCAGGTAGAAGATATATTCCCAAGCCTTCTTCTTGTACGGCCGGGATTCGATCTTTGAAAGGTTGATGCAGCGTCTGGCAAAGGGTTCCAGCATGCGACAGAGTATCCCCGGTTCATCCTTGACCGAGAACATGACCGAGGTCTTGTCGTTGCCGGAACGTTCAATACCGGTACGTGAGATCACCAGGAAGCGGGTGAAGTTGTTGACCTGATCTTCGATCCGGCTGCGGACGGTCTTGAGGTCATACATCGAACCGGCCAGTTCGCTGGCAATGGCCGCCGCGGAATAATCGTCGCTGACGATCTGGGCAGCAACAGCGGTTGAAGCCACATCCACCACCGGAATACCGGGCAGGTTTTCATCCAGCCATTGGCGGCACTGGGCCAGCGGCTGGGGATGTGAATAAACCTTCTTGATGTCCTCCAGTCGTCCGGTGCGGGAGAGCAGATCGTGATGAACCTCCAGCAGGATCTCGGCGGTGATCTTGAGGCTGCTCTCCATGAACATGTCCAGGGTGTGGGAGATAACCCCTTCGGTGGAGTTTTCCACCGGCACCACGCCGTAGAGCGCCTTGCCCTTCTCCACCTCTTCAAAGACCGCCGGGATCGATTTCTGCGGCACCAGCTCGGCCGACAGACCGAACTGCTGCATGGTGGCCAGGTGGCTGAAGGTGGCCTTGGGCCCCAGGAAGGCCACTTTCATGGGGGATTCCAGGGCCAGACAGGCGGATATGATCTCACGGTAGATGCTGCGCAGGGCGTCGTTGGGAAATGGACCGGGGTTGCTGTTCAGCAGGCGCTCATAGATCTGGCGCTCTCGGCCGGGGACGTGAAACTGCTGGTTGCTGCCGGACTTCAGGCGGCCGACCTCCAACACGACCCGTGAGCGATCGTTGAGAAGTTCGACGATGCGGTCGTCGATACCGTCTATGGCACTGCGAAGCTCTTCGATTGTCGCCGTATTTTTCTTCAAGAGGATCACCTGGAGGATTGAATCTGTACCGTCTGAAATGGAAGGTTTATATACTGCAAAGGCGCCTGAATTGCAAGGATTAGTTAATATCCAATCCCGCCCCGAACAGCTCCATCCAGCGTTCAAATATTTTAACTTTTTGATCGCCGAAACCGGCCAGCTTGCTGCGGACCCGTTCCGGCGACTTTTGATGCGTAATCCTGCCCGGATTCTTCGAATAGAACAGGTCGGCAAAACAGATGATCTGTTCATTGGTGGATTGGGGCGTCATGTCACGTTGCGGCAGGGGCAGATGTTGACTGATGATGTCGTCCACAGTCAGGCCGACGCCGATATGCCGCTCGCACACCAGGGCGTGCCGGGGCAACCCTTCGTTTTCGAGGATTTCCCGGCCGAGGATGCCGTGCATGATATAAGGAAATCCTGTCGTCAGCCCGATTTTGGGCAGACAGATGCGACTGACGCCGATATCGTGCAGCAGCGCGGCCTCCTCCACGAACTTGCACTCTGCATCAGGCAGCCCCAAACTGCGGCACACGTTCAGTGCAAGGTCTGCAACAACCCTGCCGTGGGCGGCAATGACGGCCAGTGCTTCTCCCTGACAATACTTTTTCAGCAGTTCCAGCTCCCAGCGCGCCATGCATAACTCCCTTGAAATCGGCAGACCAAATCGCTCAACAGCCACCGGCGCAAAAAAATGCCGGCATGAAACCATGCCGGCATTGTAGCAGCTGCAGATACATCAGACTAGAGTTTGAAATCCTTGACCGTCGATATGACGAAATCACGTTGTCCGGCATCTTTCTGGTGGCAACCGAAACAGGTGCTGACGGGATCCAGACCGCTCGGTTTGCCGTCAGCGCCGTAACCGGCAAAAAGCCAGCCGCCGGTCTCTTTGTTACGCTTATCCTTTCGCATCATCACAACCATATTTTTGGGGCCGTCTGCTTCGGAACCGGCCTTGATATTGAAGTAATCAACGACGATAGTGCTCCCCTCCGGGAACTTGCTGCCGGTCTTGTAACCCTGCAGCGCCTTCTTGTCGGCATATATATAGTGGATTCCGTAGAACAGGGAACTCTTGTCGGTCACGAGCTTGCGCTCGCTCTTCTTCCAGCCGGTATACCCCTTGGGCAGGGCCGGTGCGGCAGCGGCTGCAATCAGCGGAAATAGTACTGTGACGATCAGGGATATAACAAGTAACTTCTTCATCAGTGCGTGTCTCCTTGAAATGAGTATGAGGCACACTATATCACATCCGTTTCCGGATTGTCATTAACAGCAAACGGTCTTTTAATCCACCTGTACTGACAGCCTTACGATCCCTGACGCCCCCGCATCGAGGTTACCTCCCAGGGTCCAGGTGACCGTGCCGGCCGAACCCACCGCCGGTGCGGCGATTACACAACCTGTAATCGTTGCGGGCAACGGCGTATCGCAGGATGCGCTCACAAAGGTGGTATAGGCAGGCAGAGGATCGCTGATGACAACATTTGTAAAAAAAGCGTTAGCGTTAGGATTGGTGTAACCGATCGTGTAGTTGATGATACCGCCGGGATTTACACTAGAGACGTTGGAAACCTTGGTTACCTGCAACGGAAGCCGTTTTACTACCAGATTTGCGGTATTACTCACAAGCCCAACCACGGCGCCTGTCTCGGTTGCGGTTAAACCGCTGGTGGTATTGTTGTAGCTGCCGGGTAGAGAAGCTGTTACCGAAATAGTGATCGTACAGCTGCCCGCTGAAAGTGTCGGAACGGTCAGATTCAGCGCCGTTGCCCCGACCACAAGCGCGGGGGCGCTGGTTACACCGGTGCACGTGCCGCCAATGGTAGTTGAACGCACGTAAAATCCGGTCAGGGTGTCGGTAAAATTGACATTGGTAAGGTTTGTAGCGTTCGGATTGGTCAGGGTAAATGTCATGGCTGAAGGCTCATAGACATCAATCGTCGCAGCTACAAAGCTTTTGGCAATGGTCGGAGAACTAAATGCCATCAGGGAAATCGGGCCGGCGGGCGCGCCGGTCAGTACAACAGGACCGCTCGCGGTGGGAGCGGTGGTGCTGTTGTTGACGGTAGCGGTAGCGGTGACACTCTGGGTGATCGTGCAGGAGCCGCCTGGTGCGATGGAGCCGGCGTTGAAGCCGACGCTGCCACCGGCGGCGGCGCCACCGGTGAGAGTGGCGCTGCCGCCGGCGCAAACGACGCTGCCGCCGGCGTTATTGAGCAGCGTGCCCGTGTAGATGTCGTTAATGATTACACCGGTCAGATTACCCAGGTTGGCGGCAGGATTCGTCACTGTAATGGTCATGTTTGACGTGCCACCAACCGGGATCTTGGAAGGTGCGAAATTCTTGGACACGGTTGGAGGTACATAAGCGACGCTGTTCGCTGACACATCCACCGCGGGAGCCGTGTTAGCATTGGTAGAGATAATAGTGCCGGCGGTCAACATGTTGGTATAACTGCCCGGCAACGTAGTTGTAACGTCAACAGAGAGCGAACACGAACCTGATGCGGGAATTGTTCCGCCCGTAAGGCTGAGCGTACCCGAGCCGGGAGCCGCCGTAGCCGTGCCCCCGCACGTGCTGGTGAGGTTGGGAGCAGCGGCATTGAACAGGTTGGCAGGATAGGTGTCAGTGAAGGTCAAACCGGTAATGGCAGCCGTGTTCGGGTTGGTGAGCGTGATGGTGAGGCGGTTGGTGCCGCCTGTCTGGAAGATACCATTTGCAAATGTTTTGGTGACGGCGGGCGCTGACAGATAGGCCGTCAGGGTTGCCGTATTGCTGTTCGGGCCGGGAGAGGGATTGGCCGATGACGTGACACCTGAGGTGACGTTATCGTAGTTGCCGGTAGCGGAGACCGACACGGTGACGTCAATGGTGCAGGTCACCGCAGCGGCAGTAATTGCGCCGCCGGTCAGTTTGATGCCGGTTGAGTTGTTGGACACCAGCGCCGCACCGGCCGCATCGGTCAAGGCGCCGCCGCAACTGTTGGCAACTGTATTCACCCATCTCATCTGTGAGGGGGTGGACGGGAATGAGTCAGTCAGCGAAACCGCCGTGATATTTATGCCGGCATTGTTTTTGATTGTGATGCGCATCACGCTGCTCGACGTACCGCCGGAGAGGGTGGCCGGGTTGGTCAGAAACGACTTGTTGACAGTTGGTTTGGTAACGACATACAGGGCGTCTGACCCCGTGGATCCGATCCCCTGAACAGATGATACCCGTGCGGTCGTATTGTAATAAGTGGCCGGCGTGGTGTTGACGGCATGCACATCGACCGAGATGGTACAGACGCCTCTCGCTCCCAGTGAAGCGCCGGTCAGTGTGGTGCCGGTGCCGTTGGCAGCGGACGTGACCGTCCCTCCGCAGGTGGAGGTTGCATTAGGCGTAGCCGAGTTGGTCATGGCTGCCGCAAGCGGGTTGCCGTTTGGCAGAGTCGCCGTCGTCGGGTAGCTGTCGCCAAGCGCCAGCCCGGTGAGGGGAATGGTCAGGCTCGGATTGGTGATGCGGAGTTCCATGCGTGAGATATCACCCGGACCGACCGTGTTGGGGGTAAAGGTCTTGCTGATGGCCGGGGCGATCCAGGCGGCGCTGTTGCTGGGGCTGCCGGTGCCACTGAACGGTGCGGTAAGGGATACGCCGGAGGTCTGGTTGGCATACACTCCCAGCGAGGTAACGGATAGATTGATCGAGAATGTGCAGCTTCCTCCGGCAGTCGTGATCTGGCCGGCAGTCAGCCTGATTCCGCTATCTCCGCCCGTGCCGGACAGCGGCCCGGCGGTAGAGCCGTCCCACGACTGGAGAGTGCTGCCGGCACCACACGGCGTTGCCGGAGAGAGTACCGGCGGATTGTCGGTCCACATGCCGCCAGGAAAGAGATCGGTGAAGGAGAGACCGCTGATGCCCGCCGTATGATTGTTAGTGATGGTGATGTTCATGGTCGATACGCCGGTTAAACTGTTGAAGGAAAAACTCTTGGTAATGGTCGGCGTGGCGTTCACGATCAGGGTTGCCGAAGCGCTGGCGCTGTTGCTGCCGGCGTTGCCTGTAGTCACCGCTCCGACGCCGAAGGTGTTGACATAGCCCGGATTGTTCACCACGTTCGAGGTAACGTCAATCGTGACCGTACAACTGCTGTTGGCGGGTATAGTTGCTCCGGACAGGGAGACGGAACCGGCAGTGGAACTGACACTGCCTCCGGGACAGGTCATGGAGGCATTGGGAATGGCAGCGGTGGTCACACCTGCCGGATAGGTATCGGTGAAGGTGGCTCCGGTTATGGCTGTGGCATTGGCATTGGTAAGCGTAAGGGTAAGTGTTGAAATCTGCCCCTTGCCGATGGTCGACGGCGAGAAGGCCTTGGCAGCCGTGGGGGGCGCGAGCACCGTTAGCGTCGCCGTATTGCTGACCGGTCCTGCCGGACTGGTCTCGTTGGCGGTGGCTCCACCGGTGGTATTGTCGTACACGCCCGCAGTCGAGGCACTGACATTGACCGTAAAGGTACAGATTCCACCAGCTGCAGCAATACCGCCGCCGGCGAGGCGGATGCCGGGATCGCCGCCGGTGGCGCTGAGGACACCCGCGGCAACCCCGTTCCAGGAGCTGAGCGTACCGCCGCAGGGAGCCGCAGGGGCCAATGCCGGGGGATTGGCTGTGACCAGCCCGGCCGGGAACAGATCGTCTAAGGTCAGCCCGGTGAGCGCTACGGTGCTGTTATTGGTGATGGCGATGGTCATCGTCGCTGTCCCGTTTTGCGGGATCGTTGGAACAGAGAAGGATTTGGTGACAGTGGGCCTGGTGGTAAACGTGACCGTGGCCGATGCAGTGCCGCCGGTACCGCCATTGGCTGACGACACGGTGCCGGTCGAGTTGGTGTAGCTGGTGTTGGCGCTTGCCGAGGTGACATTTGCGATAATGGTGCAGCTCTGCCCGGCAGCCAGGGTACCCCCCGTGATCCCGATCGTAGTGCCGGTCACGGTCAACGTGGCGCCGGGGCAGGTAGTTACGGCTCCGGAGGGGACGGCGAAGACCAGACCAGCCGGAGACGAAGGGAGGGTATCTGAAACAGCAATGCCGGTCAGAGCCTGGCTGCCGTTCAGGTTGGCAATCGTCAGGGTCATGGTCGCTATCCCGTTGACTGCAAGCGAATTAGGGGTAAACAACTTGGCGATGGTCGGTGCACGCAGCACCAGAGTCGTGGCAGTGGCAGGCACATTGTCCGTGACCTGCAGCGTGCTGTCGATAATGATCAATCCGATCCGTGCCGTGGCGGAGTTAGTGTAAGTGCCGGGCGTAGCGGACAGATCAACCTGGAAGACCAGGGAACGGGTTGTTCCGGCCGGGACGGTGAACAGCGACGACCAGGTCAGAGTCGTGCCGACAATGCCGGGATCAGCGAACGCGGCGCCGTTGAAGGTGGTTGAACCGTTCACGTAGCTTGCGCCGGCCGGGAGTACATCGATGAAGCTGTCAAGGGTCGTATTATCCAGACCGGAGTTGGTGGCGTTCACCGTATAGGTAACCCGTCCCCCCTGAGTTGGCAGGGTGGCATGGCTGACTGTCTTTGTCAGCAGTACTGATGCCTGGGCCGATGAGATCGGCGGCAGGCTGCCGCTTGAATACGCTCCGTTCGTCAGGCTGGTGTGCTTGATCTGCGAGCCGCTTGCCAGGTAGGAGACGGGGGAGAGCGACGTTGAGACTCCGGTCGTGCCGATCGCCCGGAAATAGTACGTCGCGATATAATGGGAGGTCGAGGATGCCGGAACATTATCGATGTAGAGAGTATTATTGTATGTCCCGGAGTTTCCTCCTGAAAGAGTGACGTTGCTGCCGACCATCTCGTAGGCATCCGCACGCCAGCTGGCGAAGGTGGCCGGAGTGAAAGCCAGCGGGCCGGCAGAGGAGCCTGCACAGGCAGATGGCGGATTAACACAGCCGGTAGTCCCGGTGTCGCCATCGACGGTCATGGTGACGATCCCCCCCAGGGTAGCCGGGTTGGGTCCGGAAATGATCACGTTGACCTGATTGGGATTGGCCTGGATGACGTTGTTATTAATTGTCGTCGACAGGGTTGTTGAACTCACCTGGGAGCCCCCCGCGGACGGGTTACCGTTATAGACCTTGACATCATAAGTCTGGGAAGGTGAGCTGTTGAGGGTAGTGTAGGATGAACAGAGATAAAAGAACGCCGCATTGGTTTGTCCCGCTGTAAACAGTCCGATGTGGAAAATTCCGTCATCCCCCCCGCCAGGCGATAAATACCCGCCGGTGAATCCGCCGATAGTTGCCCAAGCATCAGTGATAGTTGTTGAACTGTCAATGGTGAACGACACATAACTGCATTTTGGCACACCAGGGGCTGTGGTACTCGTGTCCGTATAGAAGTTCAGCCCTGATGTTCGCGTTACCGTTATAGCGGCCCGCGCCTCCGCCGCGACCAGGAAGATCAGTACAAACAGAATCGCAATGAATTTACTCTTACGTATATGTTTTTTTGAAGTTTGTCTGATCATAGTTTTTAACTCAGCCTTGAGAATTTTTTCACTGTTTGTTTATCCACGAGGCAGCATCCTTGACCGTTTGTTGATCGAACTTCATCCGGAAGCGGAGAAACGGCCCCTGGGCGGTGTAGGCGGCGCTGGAGAAATCCTTGTCTTCATACCCCAGGAGATTGTAACCGACGCTGACCCAGGTGTTCTCTACAATATTACATCCAAGTGAAGGGCCGAAACTATACGCCAGCTGTCCACTGTGCCAGGAATGCAGCAGACTTCCGCGCATTCCGATATCCCATTTTTTTGTGATATCGTAGCGCGTCTCGACACCGATATTATCCGTAAAACTGCTGTAGGTACTGCCGTCAATGGTCTCGCGAACAACCTTGGCGCCATACTGCAGCGAAACCTGCAGATCTTTACGCGGCCGATAGTTGGCATTCAGGTTGTTCACAAACCGCAAAGATGATGTATTCGTGCTCGAAGCTCCGCCGCTCTGGCGATCGAGGAAACAGTCCAGACGGTTGAGCAGGATCCATTTTGTCTGGGGCGGACGGAATACGAGACCATAGCGCAGGTTGGCTTTGGTCGTGTCGATACCGGCGGCATGCGTCTGGAAAATCTGGGCGCGACCCGACCAGGCCCAGCGACTGTCAACCTCGGCGACCAAACCGCTCAAGAGACCCCATTTTCTCTCCGATGCCGCCAGACGGTATTCCAGACGATTGTCCCAGGTCAGATGTTTAACCTGATAGCTTGCACCGCTGGAAACAGCGGTAAAGTTCTCATTGGTTCCCGATGCAGGGGGTACCGACGTATTGAACTGATAGTGCGACGCCTTGGCCAGTGTCTGGCTTCTGTCCAGACCGGCGTCGATCTTCCAGGCATCGCTGATCTTCCAGCTCTGCTTGAGTCCGACATTGGCAAAGACGCGTTCGTCATTTTCATTGAACTGCCGCTCGACGCTGCTGGTAATCGCAGCGCCCTCCCAGAGCGTGGAACGCATGCCCAGACGGGTATTCTGCGTGATGGCGCCCGTCCCCCAGGTGAATTCCTGAGCAGCCAGCAGGGAGACGTTCTTGGTGGCCTTGAATTCGGCCCCCAGGGTTGTGCGGGTCGGGAAGTCGCTGTTGCTGTTACTGCCGATTGACTGGGCATGGTCCATGGTCAAGGTCAGACGATCGTACAAGGTCAGGACCTTTCCGCCCATGGTCACCTGGGTTGACTGCCTGCTGCTGGAGTCACCCAGACGGTCGTTCGCGTACAGGACTCCGATCGAGGCTCCGTATTTTTTGTCGGTATAATTCAGTTTTCCCTCGGCCACATCACGCACAGCGCCGGTCAGGAGATTGTACTGCCGATAGGTATTGGCACTGACGCCGGTATGTTCGGAGAAGCGATACGCGCCTTCAACTCCGAATTTGCGGGTGCCCGCCTCGCTGCCCGGCTGCTGTCCCAAACCGAAACCGGCATCCTGCTCACGGAAATAGCCTTTGACATCATACTGCTTTGAGGTGTGCAGCAGCTCGGCCAGATAGGCATTGCCGTTACGTCGGTCCGTTCCGGCGGAAAAGTCGCTGGAAGCAAATTCGGCCCGCAGTTTGGTCGTTTCTCCCAGTTTCAGGGACGCATCCGCTCCATACAGGTTGCCGGCACGATCGCCCTGTCCTTCGTGAATATAGGTTCCACCGGCCTTGAGCCGGTTGTCCAGCAACTTGACGCCGGCACGGCCGCCATAGGTGTAGTCCTGTCCCGCCGCGGAACGGACCTCATATTCGACAACTATTGTAATCGGGTTAAACTTCTCGTCACGGTCGTGAATCGGCTCCTTGAAGATCACGGCGCCGGTATCGTAATCGATGGAATAATCCGCAAATCGGCTCAGGAGGCGGGATGAGACCAGCACCTCGCTGCGGAAACGGTCGCGTACCTCCAGGGTGATGATCTCGGAGTTAGGCACGATATTCCTGCGGGAAATACGGTAGATTCCCGAGGTGCCGTCACCCGGGATCTCGTCCCGCACGTAAGCCTGATCGGTCTCGCTGGCAAAGGCATTGACCTCGTAATTTCTGGCCTGCAGCTCGGTCTTGACGCCGGTCATGCGGCGGCTGTAGCGCGACAGTTCGGTCACGGTCAGACCGGTGTCATAATCGCCAAACATGGCATAGAACTGTTCCCGCTCGATCTTGATGTACAGTTTTTTGGCGCTGGCCGAGTCGTATTGCTGCTGGGAGGCATCACCGTACAGGGTGTAGAATGTATCGGGATTGATCGTCTGAAACAGGCCGTCGCCAGTGTCAGCCTTTGTTTTGGCGGTGTCATAGGCCATGGTCAGCAGCCACTTGCCCTGGACCTGCCCCTTGGCAAACAGCGCAACACGGCCATCCTTGTAGAGATCTTCGGCCATATTGGTGCCTTGCAGGCTTTCCATATTGCCGGATGCGGTATTGTAACCGAGCGTACCCTCAGCCAGGCCGACCAGAATCCAGTCGCGCAGCTTGGGCTGCACATAGGTTTCCACTTCTATGGCAACCGCATTATATCCGAGTACGATCCGGTAAAGACCGCTGCTGGTGACCGGCTGGAACAGGACATCACCATCCCTGCTCATCTGCACCGGCGTAAAGCTTCCGGCAACCGGGGCGCTGGCGAACAGGTCATTCTCTTTGATCGGTTTGAGCGTGCCGCCACGGATTTCCAGGGCGGTTTCGGCCGGGATGCGGACGCCATCGACGTCATACAGTTCAAGCTTGAATTTGACGGGTGTCTTGCCGTCAGCCACATTGCCCTCGGCCGATTTCAGCCGGATGGATGCGATTTCACCGCTGCGCTTGACCGTGATGGTCTGTTTGAAACGGGCATTGCCAAAGGGGTCCATCCCCTGAAGCTGAACCACGTGATCCCCACGCTCGCCGAAATCGACCCCGATATAGCTGTAGAGTGTTTTTTCGGCTTTGGTGTCTTTCATCGAGAATCCGATGCGCTCCGCCGGAACCTCCTTGTTGTCTACCAGCAGACGCGGAGTCAGACGGGAACTGAGACAGATGCGGATACCATTGATCTTGTCCAGGATGATGGCGTTTTCCGCCGGTGAAAGGATCCCATCGGCATCCTTGATGGTAGTGGCAGGTTCCTTTCCCGGAGCAGAAGCGGCCGGGACAGCGCTTGGCGCTGAAGTCAGCACACCGGCCGTTGTCACAGCGGATGCGGCCCCAGCGGTGATCGCGGCAGTGCCGCCGGTTTCAGGTCGCGCCGGCGCGGTATCCGTGTTCTGTACAACGGGTGCGGCGCTTGCGGGAGACCCGGCCACAGCAGCATTCGCGGGCTGCATTTCAGGAGCAGCCGGAACAACCGCGTCAATCGGTGCGGCGGTCTCGGCTCGCTGCTCACCACTAAAAGCCTTGATAATCTGCAAGCGTGACCGGTCAATTATACGAGTAGAGCTAATCCGGACCTCGACGCGCCGATTGAGAGCCCTGCCCGCTTCAGTACGGTTATCGGCAATCGGAGCGGATTCCCCTTTGCCGTCCAGGGACAGTTTTTCGGGCGGGAAGTGGAGCTTATCCATCAGATAGTGGCCAACACTCCTGGCGCGCCCCATGGAGAGCGCCTGATTGTCCCTGTAGCGATCACGGCTGCGCGGCGCGATACGAACGTTATCGGTGTGCCCGGTGACATGGATTCTCTCGGTATTCAGACCGACCAGCAGGCGGGCCGTTTCGTCCAGCCGCTCCCGGTCTTCAACACTCAATTCGTCACCCATGACCGGGAAGTGCGGACGCAGGACAATCTCGGGCATCTGCTGGATCTCTATATCCTTGTTCAACTGAAGGGTTGTCTCGGCCGGCGGTGTCAGCAGACCGGTCCTGGAATCGCCATCAGTGGCCAGATAGGCCTGTGTCACGAGTTTACTGTTTTTGACGGAGCCGGACAGCCGGCCCCGGAAAGTTATCTCGTGACGCCAGACAGCGGGCAGGCCATCGAGCCTGAATACGAGTCCGGCAGTGCCGTTCTGCGATGGGTCGGCGATGACGGCGCCGTCCATCCGGCTGCTGTCCGGCTCATAGAGCACGCCTTCCGGCAGGGTCACGTTGAGCCGGGCCGCCTGCAGCGGCATGGCGTTCCCCCGCATGGTCGCATGGTAGGTAATGCTCTGGCCTTCAACCGTGCTGGCAAGTTCCAGAATGATCTCGCCTTTGGGCAACGCGGGTGCGGCGGCCGGTTTTACGGCAACAACCGGCGCAGGGACAGGTTTTACCTTGGTTGAGCGGATATGAAAATCCGTGCGCCAGAGGGTGCCGCCCTGGGTTTCAACAAACTGTGAATAGGCGCGCCCCGCAAAACGACTGTTCTCGGTGCAGGGATTGGCCTCGTATCCGTCCGGCAGCGAGTCCAGGTCCATTTGCACGACATGCAGCCCGGCACGGACACCTTCGAAATGAAATAGTCCGCGCTTGTCACTGATAACGAATGAACCGTCTTCGAGATAGACACGGACTCCCTCGATACCGTCCGGGCCCTCGCCGGTTTCGTCGCTGCAGGCGCCGCTCGAAACGCGTCCCATCAGGGTCGAACGGGTTCGCAGGAAATCATCCTTGATCGTAACCGTGGCCGAGGCGCTGTTGGTTTTCGTTCCGTTTGCAAATAGAGCTACCGCGCTGTTGATGGCAGGTCCGAGCCGCGTTCCGGCCGTGACCTCCACTACGTAATCGATAGTATCCGTAGAGCTGCCCGCCAGTATACCGAGATCGAAGGAGAGGGTTCGGCCATCACCGGAGACCGTCGGTCCAGCGGCCGGAAGGCCGTTAATCCTGACCGATCCGCTGCGAAGCCTGAGACCGGGCGGCAGGGTATCGACCACCCGTAGCGTGCTGGAGGTAGCTATGGAGCTGCTGTTTGTCAGCGTCAGTCGGTAGGGGATGAAATCGCCCTGCCCCACGCTGTCCTTGCCGGCCGTCTTCTGCAGCCAGAGCCCTGCTGAAGGATCGAGAGGGATATCGATGCGCAGGGCCGGCCCCGGATTGACGGTAAACGCCTCGGCGCGGGACCCGCTGACGAGTGCAAACGGTGCGCCCGGCAAGGTTTGAATGGTTGCGGACGGCACAGTGCTTGGTCCCGTGTAGCCGGCCGGCGACGTGATCCTGTACTGGTATGTGCCCGGCAGAACGAAGGGGAAGCGGTAGCCTCCCGGCTGGAATGCGTACTCCCGACCGCTGCTGTCTTTGGCGGAACCGCCGCTGATGAGCGTTGCCGGGTAAATACTGACGCCGTCGTCGCCGAAAATCGTGGCCGGCAGACCGGTAGCGCTATTGATCATGGTAATGGAAGCGCCATTGACCGGCAGACCGCTTCCGCTGTTGAAGACGATGCCGAAGGGGTCAATCATGATGGCCGTCGTCGAACTGTCGCTGCCATCCACGATGTCTACGTAACGTACGGTCAGAACTTGTCCATCGACAACCGACATATTCCCGCTGTAGGGAACCGGCGGAACAGAGGAGGTGGGCAGATAGCCGATGAACACGCCGGTATCAGGCCCGGTCTCGGTCAGGCGGATGACCTCCACCTCGCCGTTAGCCGGGTTGGTGATCGTGACAAAAACCGTTTCAGCCACTAAACGGTTAAGGTTTTGATCCTTGTCGGTCAGGCGGATAAAGAGCGGCTCACCCTGGTGAAGCTGAGAGGTTGCTGTCAGCGGAACCGGCCTGCTCAAATCGATAGGGGTGGTGGACCCGACCGGGACCGGGGCCGGCATAGTGACAAACGGGTCGCCGGCGGCGCCGCCTGTCCGGTAGGCGCTCGGGGCAACGTTTATCAGTTCGGCTCCCGACAAAAGCGGCGCATACGTGAGAAACTCGATGGTGGAAGGTGTCCGGACAACCACGGTTACTGTTACCGTGGATATTGAAGTTGTGATACCCGCTGAAGTGAGACTGGCGCTGTTGACGACCAGATCGCCCGGAGACGGGGTGAGCGGGAAGGCCACAGACGGAGCCAGGGAAAGCATAACCAGAGCCGGCAATACAGCAGTGACGGCGGCTGTTTGCAGACACGCAAGGAGATTCTTCAGGCCGAAACTGAACGAGGCGCGTGCGCCTCCGCACCCTGTCAAGGGCGCACAAGCCGGCTTTCCGGTCTTTCGACCGGGAAGCCTGTTGCTCAGTTTGTGTATATAGCCAAGAATCATTATTCAGCCTTGCTCAGTTGGTATGCAGCACAAAACTACAGTGATATCTCAATCAGTGTTACGGGTTAAGGGTTACCTGGTAGAGCACCAGAACGCTCTTGTTGCCGCCCGGAATCGAACCGCCGGCGGCGTTTGTAGCCCCGCTGCCGATATTGACCGTGAGGGTCTTCGTTGCCGCATCATACTTGGCATTATCCCCATCAGCGGCTGCTGACAGAGTCGTAGCGACATTCGTATCACTGACATAGGTAATTTCCTTGCCGATGCCGTAGGCATTGGGCCGCAGGGTAACATAGCTGGTCGGCAGAACGTCGTTGACAACAGAAGCGTTGACTGCTCCCGATCCGCTATTGGTGGCCACCAGGATGTACTCAAGGGTCTCGCCCGGTTTTGCCGTGACACCATTCGGGTAGTAATTGATGCCGGTGTAGATGTAGGGCACCCCGCTGCCGCTGGCTACGGAGACATTGCGAACATACTTGTTCAGGGTTGCCACACCGCTGGTGTAGTTATTGAGGATGGAGCCGGAGGTCGCCGTTGCTCCGGCGGAACTGACCGAAGTTGCGGTAAGGGAGTCAGAGACCGTCACGTCGGTGCCGGTAACTGTGATGGTCCCGGCGGTGACCGTGGTCGTTACCACCTTCTGTTCAGCCACCAGCACACCCACGCCGGGCGCGGCTCCCAAAGCTGAATTCAGGGTGATGGTGGAGGTTCCGCTGGCGTTGTCGGTGATGGCGATAACCGTGCGGGTTTCGCCGTTGATGACCACGGTGTCCCCCACCTGGATACCGTTGACACCCGACATCTCTCCCGGCAGGTTCCCGTCGGCGGGTACGACAATGGTCGTTGTGGTACTGCCGACCGTGGTAACCGATGCGCCCAGGGCGACACTGGCGGCAGTGGAGGTGGCGGTTGCTCCGCTGGTGTTGGTGGAACCGGTCACCGCTGCTGACAGGTTGTAGGTGTCTGGACCGTTGGCGCCGGCGGTAATGGTGTAGCTGTCGGTGAGGATCGTCGCGGCGCCTGCGTACGAGGTGCTCTGAGGCGGTCCGGGGATGATATTGGGCGCCGAGGCAACCAGTCCGACTGTCACGGTAACACTGGCAGAGGCGGTCTTTGTGGAGACACCGTCGCTGTAGGACAGCTGGGCCTGGTTGATGATCTGCGTGTTGGCCGCCATGTTGGCCCGGGCCGGTGCGGCTGACAGGGCGCCGAGCAGAGCCATACAGAGCAAGGCTGAATATGGTTTTAAACTGAATTTCATGGTTGATTCCCTCGCTATTTGTGAATGGACACTATTACAAAATTATGGGGGAAGCGGCGCTGCACCTGCCGCCGCTTCCGTTCCAATTTCTGCTGTTACTGGACCGTTACATTGAAGATAATGGTTGCAACCCCGAGGGCCGGCAGAATGCCGGAAGCTGCCACACCTCCAGTACGACCAGCGTCGTTGTCAACCAGCAGGCCTCCGCCGACCAGCGGTGAAGAGCCTCCGTCACCAGCCACTGTAATCGTGTTCAAACGGGTGGAGTTGGCCACATAGGTCGTGTAGGCCGGCACCGGGTCGATAACGGTGACGGCGTTGGCAGAGGCTGTGGGGTGGGTGTTGGTCACAGTGATCGTGTAGGTGATCGTGCCGCCCGGACTGGCGTTCGCAACGTTGGCGGTTTTTGTGATCGTTACGCGTGGTGAGGACACGGTGGTTGTCACGCTGGTTGCGGCAGCAAGGGTGCTCAGTGCTGAAGGCAACGCTCCCGTTGTAATAACGAAGTTGGTGACGTACGAGCCGTCGGTTCCTGCGGTAGTTGGTGTACCGGCGGTAAGAGCTGCCGTCAGGGCCGTATTTTTGAATTCGCCGACCTGGGTACCGGCGGTTACAGAACCGGCGGTGATGGCCGGACTGGCGCCAATCACAGCCAGGGTCAGCGTGGTCGGGCCCTCGGCCACCAGGTTACCCGAGCCATCGGTGGAGGCTGCCGTTCCGGCAGTTATAGTCGAAACCGTATACTTGTTGGCTCCGATCTGGACGGTGGAGGTGCCTGCCGACAGGCCGGCGGTGGTGTTAAAGGGAACCGTGATGGTGCCGGCTCCCGAACCGAGTGCGATACCGCCCCAGAGCTGAACGCTGGCAGTAACGGAGGTGGCGGTTGCCGCACTGATGCTGGTCGGGGCGTTGGACAGGGCCGACGTGGTGTAGGTATCAAGTCCGTTGGCGTTTGACTTGAGGATGTAGTCGTAGGTGACAGAGGCGCCGGCCGCTACGGTCTGGCCGGTCGGGACGGTGATCGTCGGCAGAACCGTCACGGTATTGACGGTAACGCTGACATTGGCGGTCGCGAAGAGCGTGTTCGTACCGGACTGGTAGGTCACCTTGACCGTGTTGTAGATGGTGGCGTTACCGCTGGTTCCCGCGGCCTGGGCGGCCTGCGGCAGGGCAAAGGTCAGACAGGCCAGCAGCGCCAGGCTGCCGAACACGGTCTTGACCGCTGTCATACTGCTGTTTCGTAGCTGTTTCATCTTTTACTTCCTCCTTGAGTTGTTTGTTTTTTTTCTCTGCAGATCAATTCGTATCCGTCTTTAAATTGTGAGCGTTATCCACTGTAACAGGCCGGCGTCCCCGGCGATGTGCCGGGCTGCCTGAGACCACCCTGAGGTCCGGCCCTGCGATTATTCGGTTCTGTGTTACGTTTTTTGGCGTTTGGACAGATCATACGTTCCTCCTTTTTTTCGTGGGCTATGCTCTGTATTCGAACCGGCTAACCGGCTATTTCATGCGAACCTGGAAACCAACCTTGCCGCTGACGCGGGGTGGAATGACGCTGACTGTCCAACGGATGTGGGTGTACTCCTCGGGAGAAGCGCTCCGTTTTTCAATAGCGCCGTTAGGGCTTTTGAACTCGTAGGTCAGGAGAGACGGCTTTTTGAAGGTCTTTCCGCCGTCGATGGAAAAAGTTATTTCGGCCCCCTCGCCATAGGCGCTGCCGGAGACATAAAGCGTCCCTTTGGGGATTGGGTCGTCCATGACCGCTGCGGTAGCTGCTTCGTCACCGCTGTTGACATAGCTCATGGTGTAGAAAACGACATCTCCCGGGTCAACAGAGGTGGCTGGTACCTTCTGTTTCACCTTTTCGCCGTTTTTGACGGTCTTGACCTCTTTTTCAGCGGTGATGCTTACCGAAACAAGGGGCTTGGCAAAAGCCGTGGCAGCCATCAGCACAACAGCAGCAATAACAACGAATACCTTACTTTTCATGGTGATCTCCTTTTTCATTTCTCTTATTTTGCACGGTAAAATTATAGAAATACGTTTAGCCGGAAAGGGCTCCCCTTTCCCGCCGGTTGATGTTGTTTTCTCATGCCAGAATTTTCCCTCGGCAGACCGTTTCCAGTTAACGTTTATCCCCCTCCTCGTGATATGACGTAATGGGTGACAAGATTTGCTGCCAAGCACCGGACAAAAAAATAGGGCTTGACAAAAAAAACACATTTTTTTAGCCTGTTATATACATTAAAAAGCTACAAGTTATTATTTACCAGTTTTGTAGGGAAACCTTGACAACTTAAAGCAAATTCAATACCAACTTATTGATTTTGCTTGACTTAACATGTATACAGCATGTTTATTATATTTTTGTTATCTCACGTGAATCAAATAGTAATGACCAGTAATAAAAAAAGCGTCCAACTCTTTGGCAGAGCTGGACGCTTAGTTTCATTGGGCATTTCTCAATGTCCAAACGTGCCTGACTCCGCAAGCTCTTCGGTAACCCGGCTATCCATGTGCCTCTCTTGTAAGTGAAGGTCATGAACCCGTGGCTTTGCGTCACTGGATTACTCCAGTTTTGCCATTATCGGAGTTAGGTTTTAATTGCAAGTTTACATTAGTATTTCCTGAGTTAATTCATTGAGCGCTGTTATAATAACAGCTTGGCGACATGTTAGAGAGATTCTCACAGTTCAACAATAAGATTCAATACCCTAAGTAGGGTATTTTCTATCACCCATTTGATTGACTTGTTCTTAACGGCCTCGCATTTTGCCTGAGAACGGGAATTGAAATGGAGTTTCGTGTAGATTATCTTGACGTGGGAATGAACGGTGGGTAATTGTATGAAAACATAGAAAAAGGGGCCCATTAGAGCCCCTGGGAATGGATCTGGTACTATTAAGCAAACACAGCCTGTTAAACCTTACGGCGGTCAAACCATTCCGTTTCCGGAAGTTTTTCGACCCGTTTTCCGTGTTTCTTTCCCAAACTTTCAGTCAGAGCCTCGGCTTGCATCGGCATTGCCAGGTAATAGCCCTGGACTTCGTCACAGCCCAGCAATGTAAGCGTGTGCAATTGGTCGCTGTTTTCAACACCTTCCGCTAGAACCCGCATACTCAGACTCTGGGCCATGGACACGATAGCTTCGATTATCGCTGAATCACTGTTGTTTCGATTAACGTCGGCAACAAATGATTGATCGATTTTGATCCGGTCAATGGGAAAATGTTTCAGATAATTCAGAGATGAGTACCCGGTGCCGAAATCATCGATGCTCAGTTGAATACCCATCTCCTTGAGCCTGCGTAATATCTCGATGGTATTTTCAACATTATCCATAATAACGCTTTCTGTAAATTCCAACTCAAGATTCCGCGGATCGACGCCGGTCTCCTGGATTATATTGGCGAGCATTTCAAGAAACGCGGGATGTTTCAACTGCTTCCCGGAGATATTCACCGCAACCTTCAAATCACTATGACCTTTCAGAGTCCAGTCCAGCGCTTGCGTACAGGCCGCACGCAGTAACCACTCTCCGATCTTGTTAATAAGGCCGGAATCTTCAAGGATGTAGATAAACGTTGACGGCAGCATCAAACCATAATCAGAACTTTGCCAGCGCAAAAGCACCTCGACACCGACCATTTTTGAAGTTTTCAGATCCCACAGCGGCTGATAATGCAGAAAGAACTCCTTTTTATCGAGTCCGTTACGCAGGCTGTTTTCAAGAGCAACCCTCTTCAGAATTTTCTGATTCAGTTCGGCCGAGAAGAACCTGAATTGTGCTCTCCCTTCATTTTTTGCCTGGTACATGGCCGTATCGGCACACCTGAACAGGGCTGATGCATCCAGACTGTCATCAGGGTAGACTGCGATGCCGATACTGGCACTGCTGTAAATCTGGTGACCTTCAATCTCGAAGGGTTCGTAAAAAATTGCCTGTATCCGTTTGACAACAGAAGCAACATTCTCCTGGGACGCAACAACAGGACAGACCACCACAAACTCATCCCCGCCAAGTCTGGCCAAAACGTCCGATTCACGCATGCAGGCGGAAAGCCGATCCGCAACCAGACGAAGCAGCCTGTCTCCGACATCATGTCCCTGCGTGTCATTCACATCCTTGAAATTATCCAGGTCAAGAAAAATCAGGTTGACCTTGCCCCGGTCACGCTGGGCCTTGGCCAGTGCCTGGTGCAGATGTTCAAGAAACATCCCTCGGTTAGGCAGTCCCGTCAGCACATCATAATAGGCTAACTGGTGTATTTTTTCCTCCGACTCTTTTCTCTCGGAGATGTCTTCACAGGTAGTGATAATCCCCAGACAGCAAGCCTCGCTGTCGCGGACAGGTATCGATGTAAGCTGGGCCGGGAATTTCTCACCGTTTTTTCTGACGTTTACGCACTCGCGCCGCCACAGGCCGATTTTCTTGAACTGCTCAGTGGCCAGAGGTCTACCGCGACTGTCAGAGGAGAATTTCCTGGCTTCCTTGCCGATCAGCTCCTCGACCGTATATCCATGCATCCGGGCTTCGGCAGGATTCGAGTAGACGATAACTCCCTTGACATCACTGAAGGTAATGCCGATCGGAAGGCTATCCACAGCCACCTTGAGCACTTCCAGCCGGCCCTGATTTTCGGCCAGTTTTTTCACATTCCGGCTGGCACGCAACATGTATCGCACACGGTGCACCAGAAGTTCGGGATTGACCGGTTTCGCGAAAAAATCGGTTGCTCCGGCTTCAAAGGAACGGTGAATCAGCTCCGCGTCATCACTGCCGGTAATCATAAGAACAGGTGTATGTTCTCCCTCCGGATGTTTGCGAATATCCCGACAGGTATCACACCCGTCCTTTCCCGGCATGAAGACGTCAAGTAATATCAGGTCCGGACGCAACTCCGTGAAGAGACTCAGCGCGGAGTCGCCATCCTCTGCCTGAACAGCTTCGAAACCGGCGGCAGACAGGGCGTTCTGAAGCAATACACGCATCAGTTCATCATCATCGACAACCAGAATGAGCGGTTTATCCATTATTTTCGTGTTAACAGGATCAAACATAAAGGTATATCTCCTTTTAAATAGAAAAAGGTCTGCTCAAATAGATTGAACCTGTACTATAGAGACTTGCTGCAAAGTTATTTTTATCAGAATCACATGTTAAAGGCCACACATTTAAATCTTTTTTTCCACAAAAAAAAGTTCCGGTACATGCTGTCAGGAATCAGTAAATCCGATAACTCGTTATCGGTCATACATGGAGAAGAAACGCCCCGGCGTGGAATATCGGCGGAACTATTAAGTGGACACGACAAAAACGTGAAAATCTGCTACCCGCACCGGATATGTTGACCTTGTCGGTATATTGGGGTAATTTGCACGATTATCATTCTTGTGGAGAGCAGCCAATGCAGCGCCCATCCTGGGATCAGTATTTCATGGATATCACCCGACTGGTAGCCACCCGTTCATCCTGTCTGCGCCGTCAGGTAGGAGCGCTGCTGGTCAAGGATCGCAACATCCTGGCCACCGGCTACAACGGCGTACCATCCGGGATAAGCCACTGCGAAGCCAGCGGATGCCTGCGGGAACGCCTCAAGGTCCCTTCCGGCGAGCGGCACGAGCTCTGTCGCGGTCTGCACGCCGAACAGAACGCCATCATCCAGGCTGCCAAGCACGGCACCAACATTGACGGAGCTACCCTCTACTGCACCACCATGCCCTGTATCATCTGCACCAAGATGATCATCAACGCCGGGATCAAAAAAGTGATCTATGCCGAGGGCTACGCCGATGAACTGGCCCGTGAGATGATTGGCGAGGCGGCCATCGAAGTGCTTCATTTCAGGTCCGACAAAGGCGAAACAGTATGAAGTGTCCATTCTGCGGCCATCCTGACAGCAAGGTAATCGATTCGCGTCCCGACAAGGGGGGCACGGCCATCCGACGCAGGCGCGAGTGCGAAGAATGCACCAAACGCTTTACCACCCACGAACGGGTAGAAGAGATGTTGCCGCAGGTCTGTAAAAAAGACGGGCGCCGCGAACCATTCAACCGGATGAAGATCATCTCCGGCATCAAGAAGGCCTGTGAAAAGCGCCCCATATCCCTGGAGAACATTGAGCAGCTTGTTGATCGACTGGAAGCACGTCTGCAGGAATCGTCCGAAAAAGAGGTTTCCACCACTACTATAGGTGAATGGATTATGAAGGAACTGCATGGCATGGACGAAGTCGCCTATGTTCGTTTTGCCTCGGTCTACCGTTCGTTCCGTGACATCAGTGAATTCATGCAGGAACTGCAGGAACTGTTGAAACGGTGAACGGTGAAACTCTGATGAGAGATGAGAGATGAGGGATGAGGGATGAGTGAAAATTCCGATAAATTCATGAAACGGGCGCTGGTGCTGGCCCGCAAGGGACTTGGGAGGACATCACCCAATCCTGCGGTGGGCTGTGTGATCGTCAAGGATGGCACGATCGTCGGCGAGGGGTGGCACAGGAAGGCCGGCACCCCGCATGCCGAAATTCACGCACTGGCGATGGCCGGCGCAGCCGCACGGGGCGCCGATGTCTACGTGACGCTGGAACCCTGCTGCCACACCGGCGCAACCCCACCCTGCAGCGAGGCCCTGATCAAAGCCGGGGTCAGGCGCGTCATTGCCGGCATGCGCGACCCCAATCCGCGGGTAAACGGCGGCGGGATGGCGGCGCTGAAACAGGCCGACATCGGGACATCCTGCGGTCTGCTGGAGGACGCCTGCCGGTCTATCAACATCCCCTTCATCAAGCAT
Source organism: Desulfuromonadales bacterium (assembly GCA_016650295.1). Lineage (GTDB taxonomy): Bacteria > Desulfobacterota > Desulfuromonadia > Geobacterales > Pseudopelobacteraceae > CAIPTY01. The sequence goes on from JAENWA010000103.1 coordinate 27,865, forward strand.
ATAACGACCGGCATGCCGCATGTCACCTACAAATGCGCCATGACCCTGGATGGCAAGATCGCCACGATAACCGGCGAATCACGCTGGATCAGCTGTGAGGAGTCACGGAAATTTGTCCATCGCATGCGCTCCCGCTCTGATGCGATCATGGTTGGTGTTGACACCGTTATCGCCGACAATCCCCAACTAACGGTTCGTAATGTGCGCGGCAGGAATCCGCTGCGAGTGATAGTTGATTCCCATCTCCGGACGCCCGAGAGCGTTACCGTGCTGAACGAACAACTCTCATCCGGAACCATTATAGCCACAATAGAACCCAATCCTCACGTACATCTCCGCTATCAGAATCATGGCGCCACCATCCTGGTCTGCGAGGAGCAGGATGGGCGAGTTTCCATGGAAGATCTGCTGCGTAAACTGGGCAAAAGGGGCATACAGTCGATACTGCTCGAAGGGGGCAGCCGCCTGGCGGGATATATGCTGACACACGGATTGATCGATGAATGCGTCTTTTTCTACGCACCCAAGGTGCTCGGCAGTGACGGGTTCTCCCCTTTTGCGTTCACCGGCATTACCGATATGGGCCAGGCAATGGCATTTACAAACCTGAGCGTAAGCCACATCGGAACCGACATAGTTGTCACCACGCACCCGAAAAAATCATGTTTACCGGATTGATCGAAGACATCGGCCGGGTTACGGCCATTGAGCGCCGCGGCAGCGCCGCGGTACTGACGGTTGCCACGGCACTGCCGGTTGCGGAGGTCGCCTTCGGCGATTCGATCGCCGTCAACGGCGCCTGCCTGACAGTTACCGCGAAACAGGGGGCAACTCTGAGCTTCGATGTGTCGCCGGAATCCATGGCCTGCACAACCCTCGCAAGCCTGCGGGCCGGACAGGGCGTTAACCTGGAACGTGCCCTGCGCCTGGGCGACCGGATGGGCGGGCACATCGTGACCGGCCATATTGATTGCATCGGCCGTCTGGCGCGAAGCAGCGAATCATCTGGCAACCATGTACTTGATTTCAGCCTGCCGGCAGAAAATGTCCGTTACCTGATAAGCAAGGGTTCCGTGGCCATAAACGGCATCAGCCTGACGGTCAACACCGTCGGCAGCAGCAGTTTTTCAGTCAACATCATCCCCCACACCTTCAAGATGACCACACTGGCAAAATTAAACACTGGGGATCAGGTCAACATCGAAACCGACATCATCGGCAAATATGTGGAGCGCCTTACCCAGCCTCGATCCGGCAGCGGCGGATTGAGCATGAACGTGCTGATGGAAAACGGATTTTTGTAAAACGAAAGGAACACCATGTCCGTAGCAAGCATAGAAGCTGCAATAGAAGATATACGCCAGGGCAAGATGGTCATCCTGGTGGACGATGAGGATCGCGAGAATGAAGGCGACCTGACCCTGGCGGCCGAAGCGGCCACCCCGGAAAACATCAACTTCATGGCCAGATACGGCCGCGGCCTGATCTGCCTGACCCTGACCCCGGAAAAGTGCGACAAGCTGGGCCTGCGTCCGATGGTGCGGGACAACACCTCACCCTTCGAGACCGCCTTCACCATCTCCATCGAGGCCAAACGAGGGGTTACCACCGGCATCTCGGCCGCTGACCGGGCGCATACAATTGTGACCGCCGTTGCCGACGGCGCTTCATCCGCCGACCTGGTCAGTCCGGGACATATCTTCCCGCTGCGTGCCAGAAGCGGCGGTGTACTGGTGCGCACCGGCCAGACCGAGGGTTCTGTCGACCTGGCCCGCCTGGCCGGTCTCAAACCGGCCGGCGTAATCTGCGAGATCATGAACGATGACGGAACCATGGCCCGCATGCCGGAATTGAAGAAATTCGCCAAAGAGCACGGCATCAAGATCTGCACCATCGCCGACCTGGTTGCCTATCGTCTCAAGAACGAAATCCTGGTACGGATTGTGGCAGATGCGCAGCTCCCCTCACGCTACGGCGGGGATTGGCGCGCCATCGCCTTCGAGAACGACGTGGACCGGCTGGACCATATGGCCCTGGTCAAGGGTGATGTGGGAAGCGGTGAACCGGTGCTGGTGCGGGTACACTCGGAATGCCTGACCGGCGACGTGCTGGGCAGCAAGCGCTGCGACTGCGGGGAGCAGCTGCACAGTGCCATGGAGATGATCGAGAAGGAAGGCCGGGGCGTCATCCTCTACATGCGCCAGGAAGGGCGCGGCATCGGCCTGATCAACAAACTCAAGGCCTACGAACTGCAGGACAAGGGTCGCGACACGGTCGAGGCCAACCTGGAGCTGGGCTTCAAGGCCGACATGCGCGACTACGGCATCGGCGCACAGATCCTTCTGTCGCTGGGCATCCGCAAGATGCGCCTCTTGACCAACAACCCCAAAAAGTTGATCGGTCTGCAGGGTTACGGTATCGACGTCGTTGAGCGGGTCGCCATCGAGGCGGTTGCCACCAAGAGCAACAAGGGTTATCTCAAGACCAAGCGCGACAAGATGGGACACCTGCTGGAGAATCTGTAATGCGCATTCTGCTCCACATCTGCTGCGGCCCCTGCGCACTCTACCCCTTGCGAACTCTGCGAAGCGCCGGTCATGACGTGACCGGCTTTTTCTACAACCACAACATCCATCCCTACCAGGAGTATGCCCGCCGTCGCGATGCAGCCGTTGACATGGCCCGCCAGGAACAACTGCCGCTGATCATGCATGACGATTACGACCTGGAAGGCTTCCTGTCCAACGTAGCCGCCGAACCGGACAAACGCTGCAGCTACTGCTACGCATCCCGCCTGCGGATCACAGCACAGGTAGCAGCTGAGCAGGGCTTCGACACCTTCACTGCCGCCCTGCTCTACAGCCGTTACCAGAAGCATGACGAAATCCGGCAGTTGGGCGAAGAGATCGGCCGGGAATACGGCGTGGCCTTCCATTACGAGGACTTCCGCTCCGGCTGGCAGGAAGGCATCCGGCTTTCCAAAGAGCTCGGCCTCTACCGCCAGCAGTACTGCGGCTGCATCTACAGCGAAAAGGATCGCTATCTGCCGAAGGCCCAGGCCGAATGAACGGCCTGGGCCGACCGCTGATCATCATGGGACTGCTGCTGGTCGCCGTCGGCCTGGCCATCTCCTTCGCCCCCAAGCTCCCCACCTGGCTCGGCCGCCTGCCGGGCGACATCAACATCAAACGCGACAACTTCGGTTTCCACTTCCCCCTGGTCACCTGCCTGCTGATCTCTGCTCTCCTGTCCTTTGTGATGTGGCTGTTCAGGCGGTAAAGTATCTCTCAGACAATAACCAGCCCTTAGAAATCCAGCGGCTCATTGACTCTTTAAACGTCCTGCTTGACAAGCCCCTTCCCGATTGCTAGGTTACCATTTAGCAACCACTGCAATAGCGAGGTACTCAGCCATGCAGCAACTCACGGACCGTCAGCAACAGGTGCTGAATATCATCAACGACTTCATCTCCCGGGCCGGTTGTCCCCCTACCCTGCGGGAGATCGCGGAGCGTCTCGGCGTCAACGGTACCTTGGGCATCATGAAGCACCTCAAGGCGTTGGAAAAGAAAGGCTATCTCAACCGGCGCGAAGGCAGTTCACGGGGGATAGTCATGCCGGCTCCTGCCTCACAGGCCGCTTCACTTCCCATTGTCGATGTGGTCCGGGTCGGACAGCCGCAACCGCCTGTTGAGGATATCGAGGGCTTCTTCTCCATCGACCTTTCCCAGACCAAGAGCGGCGGCGCCTTCTTTCTGCGGGTCAAGGGTGACTCCATGATAGACGCCCACATTCAGGAAGGGGATCTGGCCCTGGTGCGGCCGCAGGTTACGGCTGAAAACGGGGAGATCGTAGTGGCCATGATCGACGGGGAAGCGACCCTGAAACGTTTCTACCGCGAGCGTGATAAAATTCGCCTCCAACCGGAGAACCCGGCCATGGAACCAATCATCATCCACCCCGGAAAAACCGAGGTATCAATCATCGGCAAGGTTGTCGGCATCTACCGGCAATGTGTTTCATAATTCATCACTCATCCCTCATCCTTCATCCTTGTATTTCACAGATCCAGCGGGCTTTTCGGTTCCTTCAGCGTCCTGACCGGGACACAATGGGTATTAATCATGGTGGTCTTCAGGCTGGCATGTCCCAGCAGTTTCTGAATGACGCGAATGTCGTAATTGGCCTGTAACAGATGAATGGCAAACAAGTGGCGAAACGTATGTGCGGTTACTTTTTTTGGGATCTTCGCCTTGCGGACGGCATGATAGAGTGCGCCTTGCAGTTGGGATTTGTGAAGATGGTAACGCCGCCGTTCTCCAGTTTCCTCCACTAGAGTCAGTGATTGTTGCGGGAAGACCCACTGGTGACTGAACTCCTTCGGTGCGTTCGGGTATTTTTTCTCAATATCTTCATCCAAAAACACCCCATCGTATCCAGCTGCCAAATCACGGTCATGCAATCTCGCCACTACTTCAATCTGCGCCTTCAATTCCTGCATGATCGACTCCGGAATCGGCACTGTCCGATCCTTTTTCCCCTTGCCATCCGGAACCGGATATTTTGCACAAAAATCGCAAAAAAATCGCAGCCACTTTTTGTAATCTGCATGATGAGAGGTCGGGATAGCACGTGTTATCAGGACTGTATCATACTGTTTCATAACAATATTCGGGATAGCAAACATGGTGTTCTCCTTTTCCTTTGGTATAAAAAAGCAGCAAATTTCAAGTCAGGTTATCATTTGACAACCCAACCGTCAATATGTAAAGTTGCCAATAGAAAGAATTTCATAAATTCATTTTTATTAGTAGACGCTTGTGATATAAATTCCGCTGTTACAGGAGACTAGGCATGAAAACAAGGCTGATACTCAAACCTGGACAAAAAGGGACCAAACGGCTGGCGGAAATATACGGAGATGCTTTGCTCTGCATACGATTCCGCTATGATGAGGATTCACGAACACGGCTAAAAACAGTCGAGTTAATAGTCGAGAAGAGTGACTGGACGCCTCCGCCCGCCCGTTATGCAGCGGAGACTCTTGTTTCACTCCGTATTGAAGCCGCGAATATGACCTTGCGATCACAAGCCAAAACAGCGGGTGCAAGATGGAACCCAGAGAAGCAACTCTGGGTTGTGAAGTACGGGAAAATAGTCGGTACCACATTGGAAAAGCATATACAGGTAGATGCAAAGGATAATCACGGAAAACCGAAAAAGCATCTATATGTATATACCTGAAAGGCATCTATCTGTAGATGCAAGTATCTACAGATAGATGCAAGCATATACAGGTAGATGACAGGCTGTAACTACATAATAAGATGTTATACCCCCAAGAAGAGGAGGCAAAAAATCATGAATCTCAATGCCTTCAATTTGTCGCATTTAACATTTGTCGTCAACTACGATTGATCGTCAAAGGAGCTTGATCATGAATTCACTATTTACTACAGGCAGGAACTTTCTTTTCTTCATTGTGTTTGCATGCATTGCCCTGTTCGAGACAAGTTGTGGCGTTTTTGATAAGGCATCGAGCACCAGCAGTCAGGAAGGAGCCGGCTTAATCACTGCTGGCGAACAAGCCGGCTCTGGGCTTGCTGTGGCTGGATTCCAGTTCGTGGCGACCCAGGCTCTTGAACAGCAATGTGATGAAGGCCAGTCATCGGCCTGTAAAATCGCTTTTGCGCTAGACCCTTATTACAAGATAGGGAAAACACAAGAAGAGATTAATGCTGTTTTGAATTCGATGAACAGCAAACTAGACGACATCAATGCCAAGCTTAATGGTATCGCGACACTGTTGGATAATTTGGCGGCTCAGCTCAATATTGCAGTTGCTGATCTTAAAATGGACAGTGGAAATTTAAGTGCCAAGCCATACTTGTTGAATATTGTAAATGCATATGAATTTTTTAAGACCCTTGATTATACAGATGATAAAAATACGGTTAATACACCACTGGCGGTCAGCTCAATTATGACAAACGATCATTCTGACACTCCATTCGGAGTGCCGCAAAGTCTTTTAATGCTTCATGGATTTATCGTTGATGACGCGACAGGAACTGGATTGCTACAAAAAATGGATGATTTGATTAAATCCAAAATTGACGATATATGGAATACAAAACACCGCCCGCCTACAGATGATGAAGCAAACAACTTCTATGAGCTTATGGAACAGTATTTCGGTTACCTCCTGATGCAACAAGCCAAAGGATTGGTTGTAGTATCAGCATCTTACAAGTACCTGGATAAATTTCCTGATGCAAGAATCTCCCCCCAGAGTCCAACCATCAAAGAAGAACTTAATATCTCAAATTTTAATGAGTACCAAGATGTTTATAACAAGCGGATAAATGATCAGATCAAGACATTCCTGAAGCATGTCGAAAATTACATTGCCTATACTGCCGACATTGAAAAGTCGGGTGCTGATATCAAGGGATGGACAAGCGTTGTGCTGAAAAGGGCCGATTTGACAGCGGCGTGGGCGCGGGAAAGCTTGAAAACTAAAGTTGTCGGCACAGCCAGCAGCACTCCGATTTTTCTTGCAGTGCGCGTATTGGGAGAGCCGGACAGAAGCAAGCTGTTTTATTCCTACAGTTCAGCCCTCCGAGACAATCTAACCCAAAAAAGGTTTGCAATCGATAAAGATTTTTTAAAACTAAATTCTGCACAAACTGAGGACTTTCGGGTATTGACCACCAGACAGCCCTATATGCAATTTCCCGTACACCTCGACAAGACTAAAGGCACAGTGGAGCGCGACGGGGCGATTAAGGGAGCAAACTCCTTTATTATGAATAAATACATACTAACCGGCAGCGATGGAATATCCACAACGAACAGTGAAATACGGCCGATCACTGTTGAAAGTTGGATTGGTGATGTGGGCGGGATGAAGATGGAACTGGTCGGGCCTGACGGCAAAGTCAAAGCAGCAAATGATGGCGGCCCTGCCATGTATTTTGGCCATACCACTATCGTCCTGAAGGAAACTGCTGCGCGTCTGGGGATATGGTCACATGGCATTCCGTCAGAGGTATACGCGAATACCACCAACGTTGATAATCTTAAGCATTCAGCTCACGCGCAGGATTCATTTCCTCAGAGCGCACAGTTGTCTCTTTCCGCCGATCCGAAGCGATCATCCAAAAATGAAGGCGATCCAAGCGGAGGAGCAGAATGGACTGAATATTACCTCAATGGCCATGCTTATTACTATGAGGGGCTGGAAGGGAACTATTATTTCGAGGGATGGGGCGATGTGCCGGAAAAAGATACCTGGCGGGTTGGCCCGACACTCTCGGGCACGTCCACTTATGACGTACAACTACCTGCCAGTAACGGTTCGTCCAGCATGGAATTGTATTTCACCATGGAATCCGGCAAACAATGGGTTACGGCAACAACTACAAAGGGCAATGTGAACATGTCGGTTGTATCTGCCAACAAGTGGGCACCGAATACCAGCATCAGGTTATTTATCGAACCGAGGATAAAATGTGATTGGAACACCTTTAGAAGTACTTCCGACTACGGAACCAGTACCTTTAAGGGCACTAATACATTCGAGCTGAAGAGCCTGGTGCTGAAGGTGAACGGATAAGAAGGAATTGCCGAAAGCTGGCTGTTGGATGTACCACGTCATCGCCAGAAGTATTGAGGAGGCCCCGGCGGGGTCTGCCCTTGAAAAGAGAAAAACAAGGAACCTTCGAGGGTCAAAGGAACCTTCGAGGGTCAGACCTACTCATTTGACAAAACCAGATAAAGCAACGGCGAGAACACCGAATGTCCAATCGGATAGCCGGGAGTTTTTCTCCCCCGGCCTCCACACCACCTGGCATGCGGGTCCGCACCGGGCGGTTCCCAAAGAGCGACGGGCCGTAGCCGGTCATTTCCAATCCCAGTTCTTTGAAAAGACGGCAGTAACTGTGATTATCTTGGGGAGCTGAATTCTCTATGACGC
>JAENWA010000104.1 GCA_016650295.1 Desulfuromonadales bacterium
ATTGCATTCATGGAAGCCTCCTCGTGGTAGTTTGATTTCGGACGGCTAGGCCGGTCCGACCGCTTGCGCTTACAAGCTATTCAATACCACCGGGGGCTTCCATTTCAACTCTTACTTATGCATTCAAACATAATACCGATTGTTAAGGCGGCCAATAGGCCATCTTTCCTGTTTGACGCCAAGCCACAACGCTTATTTCTCCAACAACTTCCTCGCAAGACCATGCAGTTCCGCATTTGCCAGCGCGACCACTTTTTTCTTTACCGAACGGGAATAATACTCCTGTTCCGTCTTTGTCAGGGGCAACCCTTCCAGCCTCTTTTTAAACAACTCCTTCTGCTTCGGGGAAAACATTTGCGACATGGCAAAGGCCAGGGAGTACTCCTCGTACTTTTCCTTGCGCTGCCTGCTCTTGTCGGCATTTTGCTCAAAATAGAGTTCAAATAACCCCTTCAACCGTTCCGGGTCGAGATCCACATCACCCCACGCGAGAGTCCGGTTGCGGGCAAGGTCATTGCGCCACTGTTTCACCAGAGCGGCATCATCACTTGAGAGCTGCTTCTTGAACTTGCTCGACCAGGAAAAACTCAGGTGATAAAAAGAATAGAGGGACAATGACAACAGCAAGAGCCGATGGAAACGATCCTTGTCTTCCTGGGCGGGTAACTGCTTCTCAACCAGATCATAAGCAAACTGGTAGGTGTCAGCGGCATTTGCCAGCAGTACCGGAAACCCCTCCCAAAGCCTGGTGTCCCTGCTCTTCACCACCTCTGCCAGCGTTTCGTTGACATCCAGTTCTTCACTCGGCTCGAACATCGGCAAGCCGAGCCTGCTCAAACTCTTCATAAGTTTTGCGTCAGTCATACAGACCTCTCTTTTGCAGCAGCTCAAGGAATTGCTGCATGTGCGGTCTCAGCCGCGCTTCCGCAACGTCAAAGCTGACCAGCTCGTTGAAGTGTCCCGCCAGCCGGTCAATGTCAAGGTCTGCCCTGTGCGCTTCCGCCAGACTCAGACAGTCATCGAAATCAACCCTGGTCCCGCGCATCAGCTTGCTGGAGATAAGATCGTAGTCGTTCAAAATCCCGAGGTACAGATGAGAATATTCCTTGAGCGGACTGTTGCCATCTTTTTCCAGTGGAGACGCCAGCAGCTCTGTCGTGTGGATGAAATTGCCACGAAAAATGTCAAATTGAAAAATCTCCCCGGCACGCTTCCAGCCAAAACCGGTGACCGGTTCATACTCCAGGGCCCTGAGTTGCTTTATCAGATACTGATGTTCCAGAATATTCGGAACCATGAAATCAACATCTTTGGTCGATGGCTTGACCCCTGACAAGGTCATGGCCGTCCCTCCACACGCGATCAGATGAACCTTGCGCCTGAGGAAACGGTTCCACTCTTCCAGAACGTTAAGAAGGTGATCTTTGTTCAGTCTATATTCCATATATACGCTCTTATACTATAAATTGCATTGATAGATACATTTAGTTGTACGTTTACATACAATAATGTATTTGTCAAGCATGCGCTCCACAGTCACTGAGAATTCCGGGGACGCCATACATAATTCAAAAGGCGGCCAATCGACCGCCTGTGTTGTTTTCATACTACCCAGGGCGCAATCGTTCTCAATCCTGCAGCGACAGCTGCCAGAGGATCAAGGCTTTCCATTGACCTTTCCCCTGGAAACTGATTCGTTGCAAACTTTGTAATTTCGAACTGTTGGTCTACAGGTGTTTTGTCACCTGTTACCTTCATATTCTACTCCGTGCCATTTATATGGTTGTAAATAATTGAGCCGCGCTCCCCTGCTGGGTAATAAGCGGCTCTTTTTACCATGTTATGGTTTACTGCTCTGCCAGCTTCTGTCTGTAGTGACATACCGGAGTGGGGCGCCTTGACATGCCGCTGGTTTCGGACTACAAGAACTAGATGTCCGGGCGCAGATTTCCTGGCAGTTACAGATCTTACATGGAGAAGTTCATGCCACTACAGGTTTCATTTGTCGGTGCCGGTCCGGGGGCGGCCGACCTGATTACGATCCGGGGGGCTCGTCTGCTGAGGCACGCCGATGTTGTCATTTTTGCCGGCAGTCTGGTGGATCGCCAGCTGGTCAAGCGCTATGCCGCTAATGCTGACGTGTACGACTCGGCCGGCATGACCTTGTCCGAGGTTCTGGCCGTAATGGCGGACGCGGTCGCTGCCGAAAAGAGCGTGGTGCGCCTGCACACCGGCGATCCCTCGATCTACGGCGCCATTCAGGAACAGATGGAGGCGCTCGACGAGCTGGGCATCGAATACCAGGTTGTGCCGGGTGTTACCAGCGCCTTTGCCGCGGCTGCCGCCCTGAAGCAGGAACTGACCCTGCCGGAGGTTTCCCAAACGGTGATATTCACCCGTGTGGAAGGCCGCACGCCGGTGCCGGAGAACGAACAGCTCGGCAGGATTGCCGCGATCGGGGCCACGCTGGTGATCTACCTTTCGGTCGGCATGATCGAGAAGGTGGTCGAGCAGCTCCTGCAGGGGGCCTACACGCCGCAGACCCCGGCTGCCATTGTCTGCCGGGCCTCCTGGGATGACGAGCAGATTATCCGGGGCACTCTGGCCGATATCGCCGTCAAGGTCCGCGAGGCCGGCATCGACCGCCAGGCGCTGATCGTCGTGGGGGATGTGCTGGCCGCCCGCCGCGAGGGGCTCAAGGCCAAATCGCTGCTGTATGACGGCGAATTCTCCCACGGTTTCCGCGCCGGAGTCGTTGTCTGAGATGCGGGTGGCCGTGGTCGCCATAACCAGGAATGGTGCCGTTCTGGGCAGGAAGCTGCGGGAGGGTCTGTCCGGCGCGGAGCTGTACGTCTCCAGCCGCTACGCCGGTCAGGCCGGCAAAGAGCGGGTCATATTCGAGCCGGGAGACCTCAAAGGGCTGCTGGTCTCGCTCTGGAATGAGGTGGATGGTTTCGTCCTGATTATGGCTACCGGTATCGTTGTGCGCATGATCGCCCCGCTGCTGGAATCAAAGCAGAGCGACCCGGCCGTGGTGACCATGGACGATGCCGGCCGTTTTGCCATTTCACTGACATCCGGCCATCTGGGCGGCGCCAATGAACTGGCCGAGCGCTGTGCCTTCATCTGCGGGGCGCGGGCGGTCATCACCACCGCCACCGATGCCAATAACCTGCCCTCCTTCGATATGCTGGCCAGGGAACAGGGCTGGGTCATTGATGACATCAGCCGCGTCAAGACCCTCAACAGCCTGCTGCTGGACGACGCGGAGATTGCCGTGGTGGACCCCGGCGGCCAGACGCGCTGCTGGTTTCACGGCCGCGGCCGTCTCACGTTTCATGACACCTTTGCCGAGGCACTGGACAGCACAGCCCGTGGTTTCCTGTTTGTCACCAACCGCCAGCTGCCGCCCCGTTCCCAGCCGGACTGCCTGTTGATCCTGCGTCCCCGCAACCTGGTGCTGGGCATCGGCTGCAACCGCGGAACCCCGGCCGATGAGATCGATGAATTTGTCGCTATCCATCTCAAACGGATCTTTGTCTCGCTGAAGAGCGTTCGCTGCATCGCCACGGCTGCTGCCAAACGGGATGAGGCCGGTCTGATAGCCTACGCGGAACGATATGATATCCCCCTGGAATTTTTTGAAAGCGCGGCGCTCAACCGGGTGGCCTGCCCGTCGCCTCCGTCGGAGCATGCCCAGGCGGCTATCGGCGCTAACGGGGTAGCGGAACCGGCCGCCCTGCTGGCCTCGAACGGCGGCCGTCTGATGCTGAAGAAGGTAAAGTCCTCCAATGTTACCCTGGCGGTGGCGGAAGTAATTGAAACGTCGCGAAAGTGAGAAGCAGATGCGGAAACCATTGATAGCCATAACCATGGGCGACCCCTGCGGGGTGGGTCCGGAGATTGTCGTCACGGCGCTGCGGTCACCGGACGTAAAGAATATCTGTACGCCCTTCGTGATTGGTGATCGCCTGGCGCTGGAGCGCGCACTTTCGGTCTGCCGGTCAGGCCTTAAAATTTACGAGATCACCTGCCCCGAAGACACCGAGACAGCGCCTCTAGGCGCTATTGCTCTGTTATCGCTTTCACAGCTGACGGATGCGGATCTGGTGTACGGCTCACCGACGACCGCTGCCGGTGATGCCGCCTTCCGCTATATCTGCGCTGCCGCCCGTTTCTGCCTGGAAGGACGTGCGGCTGCCATGGCGACGGCGCCCATCAGCAAGGAGGCTATGAACCGGGCCGGCCATGATTATCCCGGCCATACCGAGCTGCTGGCCGAGTTGTGCGGGACAAACGATTTCGTAATGATGCTGGCCGGTGATCTGCTGCGGGTCAGCCTGGTGACGATCCACGAGGCCCTGGCGGATATTCCGCGGCTGGTGACCTTTGAACAGGTGCTGAAGACGATCCGGATTACCTCTGCCGGGGTTGCACGCTTGACCGGCAAGCCCCGTCCTCGCCTGGCGGTGCTGGCCCTGAATCCCCATTGCGGTGAGGGGGGCATGTTCGGGGGTGAGGAGCGCGAGATTATCGGTCCGGCTATTGCGGCCGCCCAGCGGGAGGGCATCGATGCCGTCGGCCCGCTCTCGGCCGATACGCTGTTCCACTTTGCCCAACAGGGGGCCTATGACGGCGTGGTGGCCATGTATCACGACCAGGGGCTGATCCCGCTCAAGATGCTGCACTTCGACGACGGGGTCAACATCACCCTCGGGCTGCCGATTATCCGCACTTCGGTGGATCATGGCACGGCCTATGACCTGGCCGGAACGGGACGGGCCTCGGAGAAAAGCCTGCTGGCGGCCATCAGGATGGCGGTGAAGATGACGAAGTCGCCGTAGCAGCCCAACCCGTTTCGCCCGTTAACAAAAGAATCCTGTTTTAACCGTTCACCTCCCCTCGAAGCATCCCGCAACAGGCTGAATATCCGTCAAATACTGAGGCCAGGCAAGTCGTTTTACTGTCAGATTTTCTCTCTTGTTATCCTAATACCCTTAACTAATTGAATTTATATTATCTTCGGTGTTGGCCGGCGATATGCATAATCAATGTATAACCGTTGTTTTTGACTGATGGGAGCAACTTATGACTGCAATGATCGACCCTGAAAAAAGCAGCCTGCTGCGAGCGGCGCCGCGACTGATGCAAATCCTGCGCGTGCTGACCCAGCACAAGTTTCTGGGTGCGTTACGCGGCAAGAACCATTGGCCGCCGCCGAAAGAGGTACGGGAAACCTTCGAGGAACTGGGGCTGACCTTTCTTAAATTCGGTCAGGTACTCGCCATGCGGCGCGACCTGTTGCCGGACGCCTATATCAAAGAACTGGAGTTGCTGCACGATCAGTTGCCGGCGCTGGGTATTGACGCGGTGCGTGCCACGATAGAATCCGAACTGGGCGCTCCGTTGACGGAGTTGTTCGCATCCTTCAGTGAAACGCCGCTGGCCGCTGCTACCATCGCCCAGGTGCATGAGGCGACACTTCCGGACGGGCGCCATGTGGCCGTGAAGGTGCAGCGGCCCGATCTTGAAGAGATGATTGCCACGGATATCTCGGCACTGAACTACCTGGTAACACTGGTGGAAGGCCTCTTTCCACGTCTGCGAGGCTTTGACCTTCCAGTTCTGGTGAGTGAATTTGCCAATAGTCTGAACCGGGAAACCGATTTCAATCACGAAGCTCGTTCCATCATGCTCTTTCGAGCCGCGCTGGCTGATATCCCCGACCTCTGGATTCCGAAAGTCGTGGCAGAGTGTTCGAGCGAAAACGTGCTCACGATGGAGTTTTCAGACGGCGAACGGATTGATCTCTATGCCGGGCAATACCCGGAAAACATGCCGCGCTTGATCAACACCCTGGTCCGGCTGACGCTGCAAACGATCTTCGAAGAAGGGTTGTTTCACGCTGACCCGCATCCCGGCAATGTACTGGTTTTGCCGGACGGGCGGCTCTCCCTGCTCGATTTCGGGATGACCGGCGTACTTGATGAAACGATGCGGGAATCGCTGACACTCCTGCTCGAAGCGGTTGTCAAAGGCGATGCGCGGGCCGTCACCGAGGCCTATCTTGAAATGGCACCCCAAGGGAGCGAAAAGGTCAACCGTGCCGCGCTGCTGATGGACATAAAGGCAGTGCTCTATGAAATCCACCGCAGTGACCTGGCGGAGGTTTCTATCGGGGATTCGTTTGATTCCCTGCTGCGTGCCGGAAGCCGGCACGGGGTCCATAATCCGGGCGAGTTTTTTCTGCTGACGCGTACGTTTGTTATTCTCGAATCCATGATACGGGAACTCGATCCGGACCATGACTACCTGAAATCATTTCGCGAACAGATTACGCGGCTGACCGAGAAACACTTCTCACTGGAACGGATTAAAGAAAAGACCGGCAAGCTGGCCCGCGACATGGAGCGCTTGATAAGTGATGCCCCCAGCGACACTCGCCGCGTCCTCAGACGAATTGCCGAAGGCAATCTTGGCCAGTTGCAGGCACCGGCTGTGGAGGCCCTGGGAGGTCGCGTCAGCCGCAATCTTGAGCGGCTCACCGGTGCCATCGCATCTGCGGGGCTCATTATCGGCGGCTCAACGTTGATATCTGCTCCGGATGGTGGCTGGCATCATTTTTTGGGTGAACTGTTAGTTTTTGCAGGCGTCTTTGGCACGTTCATAATCTCTGCCGGCGCATTGCGTCGCGACCGTGGCCGCGGCAGTGGCAGGCGGTGATGAGTGAAGGCTGAAGGTAGAAGGCTGAAGGCTGAAGGTTGAGGGATGAGGGATGATTTCTGTTTTTTTCATAATTCATCCTTCATACTTAATACTTCAAAAAAGGGGCAGCAATGGATCTCGACAATGACAGGTACCAGTTAACATCAGCCGCCGACGATACGGGGGAAGTCTTCGCCGAACGACGCAGCGAAGCAACCCTGCTCAAGGCCGGGGCTTTGCAGAGCGCTATTTTCAACAGCGCCAACTTCTCCAGTATCGCCACCGACGCCAATGGGGTCATCCAGATCTTCAACGTCGGCGCCGAGCGCATGCTGGGCTACACGGCCGCCGAGGTGATGAACAAGATCACGCCGGCCGATATCTCCGATCCGGATGAAGTGATCGCCCGTGCCAAGGAGTTGAGTCTTGAACTCGACACCCCGATTACTCCAGGCTTCGAGGCCCTGGTCTTCAAAGCCTCGCGCGGTATCGAGGACATCTACGAGCTGACCTATATCCGCAAGGACGGCAGCCGTTTTCCGGCGGTCGTTTCGGTCACTGCGCTGCGCGACGCGCATGGCGGCATCATCGGCTATCTGCTGATAGGCACCGACAACACCGCGCGCAAAGAGGCAGAAGAGGCGTTGCTCAAGGCGGGCGCCCTGCAAAGCGCGATTTTCAA
>JAENWA010000105.1 GCA_016650295.1 Desulfuromonadales bacterium
CGACGTCATCGTCGCGACCGACGATCTTCGCATTGCGACGCGCGTGAGCGATTTCGGCGGCAAAGTGCGGCTCACCAAGGCGACGCACGAAACCGGCACCGATCGTCTGGCCGAGGTTGCCGGCAGCCTGGATTGCGATCTGGTGGTCAATGTCCAGGGTGACGAGCCGCTGATCGAACCCGCCATGATCGACCAGGCCATCGCGCCGTTTCTAGACAGTCCGGATCTCAAGATGAGCACCCTCAAGACCCGTGTACGCTGCCTGCATGATTTTCTTTCTCCCAACGTGGTCAAGGTTGTTACCGATACAGCAGGAAATGCGCTCTATTTCTCCCGATCGCCCCTGCCGTTCTTCCGTGACAAATGGAAGGATCTCAAGGACGAGTCATTTGCCTGCGGCAGGATGCTCTGTTACAAGCATGTCGGGCTGTATGTCTATCGCCGCGACTTCCTGCTGGAATTTGCCGCCATGACACCGACCTTTCTGGAGATTTCGGAAAAACTCGAACAGCTGCGCGCCGTGGAAAACGGTGTGCGTATCCGGGTTGTAGAGACGGAGTTTACCTCGATCGGCGTTGACACGCCGGATGACCTGTGCAAGGCCCAGGAGCGTTACCGGCAGATTATCTCATGAATACGAACCTTTCAGCCACAGGAGCAGATCTTATGAAAACCAAATTCATCTTTATCACCGGCGGGGTTGTCTCTTCCATCGGCAAAGGGCTGGCGGCCGCCTCACTGGGGGCGTTGCTGGAGGCTCGCGGCCTGCGGGTGACCCTGCAGAAGCTGGACCCCTATATCAATGTTGACCCCGGCACCATGTCTCCCTTTCAGCACGGCGAAGTGTTCGTAACCGATGACGGGGCCGAAACGGATCTGGATCTGGGGCATTATGAACGCTACACCAGCGCGGTACTTTCCAAGAAAAGCAACTTCACCACCGGTCAGGTCTACTTTTCCGTCATTACCAAGGAGCGTCACGGCGACTATCTGGGCGGCACCGTACAGGTCATCCCCCATATCACCGACGAGATCAAGACCAAGATTCTCGAGAACGCCAAGGGCGCTGACGTGGCCATTATCGAGGTCGGCGGCACCGTCGGCGACATCGAATCGCTCCCCTTTCTGGAGGCCATCCGCCAGTTCCGATTCGATCGCGGCCACGGTAACGCCCTGTATATCCACGTTACCCTGGTTCCGTACATCCGCACCGCCGGCGAGCTGAAGACCAAGCCGACCCAGCATTCGGTCATGGAACTGCGCAAGATCGGTATTCAGCCCGATATCCTGCTCTGTCGCTGCGATCGCGAGCTGCCCCAGGAGATGAAGAAAAAGATCGGCCTGTTCTGCAATGTCGAAGAGAAGGACGTTATCCAGGTGGTGGATTCCGAGCATATCTATGCCGTGCCCCAGGCCCTCAACAAGGAAAAGCTTGACGACCAGGTGGTTGAAAAACTGAATATCTGGACCAAGGCCCCCGACTTGACACCCTGGCAGAACGTGGTGGAAACCCTGCGCCATCCCAGCCATGGCGAGGTGCGTATCGCTGTGGTCGGAAAATACGTCAACCTGACCGAGTCCTACAAGTCGCTGGCCGAAGCCCTGACCCACGGCGGAATTTCGAACGACTGCCGCGTGTACCTCAAGTACGTGGATTCTGAGAAGATCGAACAGGACGGTATCGACGGGCATCTGGACGATGTGGATGGAATCCTGGTGCCGGGCGGTTTCGGGGAGCGCGGGACAGAGGGAAAGGTCAAGGCCATCGAGTTCGCCCGTACCCGCAAGATCCCCTTTTTCGGCATCTGCCTGGGGATGCAGATGGCGGCCATCGAGTTTGCCCGCAATGTCTGCGGTGTTACGGAGGCCTGCTCCAGCGAGTTCCGCAAAGATTGCGGTGAACCTGTCATTCACCTGATGGAGGAGCAGAAGTCCGTCAGCAAGAAGGGGGGCACCATGCGCCTGGGGGCCTATCCCTGTACCATCGCCAAGGACACCCTGGCCCATGCGGCTTACAATCAAACCGACATTTCCGAGCGTCATCGCCATCGTTTCGAGTTCAATAACGCATACCGGGATGTCCTCACCAAGCATGGTCTGGTGATGTCGGGTGTCTACCGTGACAAGGACCTGGTTGAGGTGATCGAGATCCCCGGTCACCCCTGGTTCCTGGGGTGCCAGTTCCATCCCGAGTTCAAATCCAAACCGCTGGTTCCGCACCCGCTTTTCCGTGCCTTTATCGGAGCGGCCCTGTCTCAACGCAATACGAGGTAACCCATGACAAAAGAAATCTCCATCGACCGGATCAAGATCGGCGCGGATCGTCCGCTGGTACTGATTGCGGGGCCATGCGTCATCGAGTCCGAGGCTGCCACCCTGCGCCATGCCGAGCGTCTGCTGACCATCTGCAACGGTCTGTCCATGCCGCTGATCTTCAAGGCCTCCTACGATAAGGCCAACCGCACCTCGATCGGCTCGTTCCGCGGGCCGGGTCTGAAGGATGGGCTGAAGATCCTGGCCAAGGTCAAGGAATCGCTGGGGCTGCCGGTGCTGTCCGACATCCACTCCATCGAGCAGATCGCCCCGGCCGCCGAGGTGCTGGATGTGCTGCAGATCCCGGCCTTCCTCTGCCGCCAGACCGACCTGCTGGTGGCCGCTGCCAGAAGCGGCCGGGTGATCAACGTCAAGAAGGGGCAGTTCCTAGCCCCCTGGGATATGAAAAACGTGGCCGGCAAGCTGGCTGCTTCGGGCAATGAAAACATCATCCTGACCGAGCGGGGTGTATCCTTCGGCTACAACAATCTGGTGGTGGATATGCGTTCCTTTCCGGTCATGCGTTCCAGCGGCTATCCGGTGGTATTCGATGCCACCCACAGTGTCCAGCTTCCCGGCGGCCAGGGTGAAAGCTCGGGCGGCCAGCGCGAGTTTGTGGAGTACCTCTCCCGGGCTGCAGTTGCAACCGGTATCGACGGCATTTTCATGGAGGTGCATGAAGATCCGGATAAGGCGCTCTGTGACGGACCCAACTCGATACCGCTCGGTGAGCTGACGGCGTTGCTCAAGAAACTCAAGGCCATTGATGCCGTTGTGAAGCAGGTAGTCTAATGAATGTTATCGCGGAAGCCAAACGGGTCATACAGGTAGAAGCCGACGCGCTTCAGGCTATGGCAGCTCGCATAGATGCAACTTTTGAGCGCGCTGTCGAGCTGGTCCTGGCCAACAAGGGCCGGGTGGTTGTCTGCGGCATGGGCAAGTCGGGACTGATCGGTCAGAAGATCGCCTCCACCATGGCCTCCACCGGAACTCCGGCCTTGTTTCTGCATCCGGCCGAAGGCATCCATGGTGATCTGGGGATGATCATGACCGGCGATGTGGTTATCGCCATCTCTAACAGCGGCGAAACCGAAGAGATGCTGCGGATCCTGCCGGCCATCAAGCGCATCGGCGCCCATGTCGTGGCCATGACCAGCAACGCGGCGTCAACGCTGGCTCGCAGCAGTGACGTGTTCCTGGATGTTTCCGTCAAGGAAGAGGCCTGTCCGCTGGGGCTGGCGCCGACCGCCTCGACCACGGCCGCACTGGCCATGGGCGATGCCCTGGCGGTGGCCCTGCTGGTCCGGCGCGGTTTTCGGGCTGAGGATTTTGCCATCTTTCATCCGGGCGGATCGCTGGGTAAAAAACTTCTGCTGCGCGTGGAAGACCTGATGCACTCCGGTGAGGCGGTGCCGCTGGTCTCCGAACACACGCTGATGAAGGAGGCGCTGTTTGTGATCACCGCCAAGGGATTGGGCGTGACCGGTGTCACCGATGCCGACGGTGCGCTGCGCGGGGTAATCACCGATGGCGATCTGCGCCGGGCGCTGGAAAAGGGTTTCGACATCCTCAGTCAACAGGCTGCGGAACTAATGAAGCTCAACCCGCGCCGGATCAGGCGCCAGGAACTGGCGGCGGCGGCCCTGCAGATCATGGAGCATTATTCCATTACCTCCCTGTTCGTCTTTGAAGATGAAAATATACCCACGCCCTGCGGCATCATTCATCTGCACGACATTCTTCGCGCCGGTATCGCCTGATATGTATGAGAAACTGAAAAATATCCGCCTGATGCTTCTGGACGTGGACGGCGTCATGACCGACGGCGGGATCATCTACGATGCCAGCGGTCTCGAAACCAAGCGTTTCAATGTCAAGGACGGCCACGGCATCAAGATGCTGCAACGCTATGGCGTAGAAGTCGGCATCATTACCGGCCGGACCTCGATCGTCGTGGACAATCGCGCCAGGGAGCTGGGCATCAGCCTGGTGTACCAGGGTGCCCTGAAAAAACTGGTCAGCTATGAGGATATCAAACTCAAGACCGGGCTGGAAGATTACCAGATTGCGTACATGGGTGACGACGTCATCGATGTGCCGGTGCTGCGCAGGGTCGGGTTTTCGGCGGCCCCGCTGGATGGACTCTGTGAAGTGCGGGCCGTGGTTGATTATGTGGCCTCGTGCAATGGCGGCTGCGGCGCCGTGCGAGAGGTCTGTGATCATATTCTCAAGGCCCGTGGCGCATGGGCTGAGATTGCCGAGCGCTACGAGTTGTAGAAAATATCAGTAATCCACTACGGTATCCTGCAGAAAATTTATGGCTGGCTCTCTGTTTTTATATCAAATTCAGACATCATTCAATCTCTGTGCCAATCTTACAAAAACAATCACGTTTCGCTGGACACTCCCGCCCCTCAATGCTATAGTGGCCCCATATGGTATCGCCCCGTAACATCAGGCTTGTACTGGCTCTGCTCGTCGTTGCGGCGAGTATCGGCATCGTGGCTGCCATCTTCCTGAAAGGTTCCCGCACGCCACTGCAGGGGACAATTTCTCAGCAGCTTCCCCGGAATATTGATGTCGCCCTGAAAAACGCCCGTTTTACGGAAATGCGTGAAGGTGTAACTGTCTGGGAGCTGGTTGCCGCTCAGGTTGAATATGATAAAACCGGCGATATTGCCTATCTGGCGGACATTCGCATGGTCTATGCGGCACGTGGCAAAAATGGCTCTATTACCGTTACGGCCGCCAAGGGTGATTATTCTGCCGCAAGCAGGAACATTCGCTTGCGGGGAACAGTGCATGTGGTGACCGGGTCGGGCATGGTCTTCGATACCGAATCACTGGATTATCTGGCAGAGAAGTCACATTTCAGGACTGCCGATAAAGTGAAGATTCTCCATGAACGTCTTTCATTGACGGCGACCGGTATGGAGTTGGATGCGAAGACGGAAAGGGCACATTTTCATTCATCCGTCGATGCTGTCGTCGAAGGTTTGTAGCAGCATTGAACGCCTGTATTTAAGTAGTCGGAGATATGATAACGTTATGAAACTTTCAGCATCCATAGCTACTTTAATGATTATGACCGGTCTTGCCGCTTCAGCTGTCTATGCTGCGTCGATACCGCACAAAGGCAGCGCGGACCTGCCCATTACCATCAAATCAAATGATTTGACAACAGACAACAAGGGCAAAACGGCTGTCTTTACCGGAAAAGTTGTTGCAAAGCAGGGCGATCTCACCATCTTTTGCGATAAGATGACGGTTTACTATGGAAAAACGGAAGGTGAGGTTGACAAGATCGAGTCAGACGGCAACGTGCGTATTGTGCAGGAAAACCGGACCGGTCTTGCTTCCCATGCAGTTTACGACAGCAAACAGGGCCAGATCACGCTGACCGGCGGTAATCCGAAGGTCAAGCAGGGCGAGGACACCGTTTCCGGGGAGATCATAACCTATTTCATTGATGAGGAACGGAGCAGCGTAACCGGCGGCCGTGTCGAAGCGGTCATCAAACCGAAGCCGAAAAAATGAAGCCCGTTCCAAGAAATGCAATGCAGACAAACTCTGAAAAACTCCGTCTCTGGACCAGGGGGCTGACCAAGACCTACGGTGATCGCCAGGTGGTACGGGGGGTAGATCTCAGTATCGAAGCGGGCAGTGTGATCGGTCTTTTGGGGCCTAACGGCGCCGGCAAGACCACCACCTTCTATATGGTGGTCGGCCTGGCTCAACCGGATGGCGGACAGGTTTTTATCGGTGATGATGAAATTACCGCTCTGCCCATGTATCAGCGTGCCCGCCGGGGGATCAGTTATCTGCCCCAGGAGGCTTCGGTATTTCGCAAACTTACCGTGGCCGATAACCTGCTGGCGATTCTGGAGACGGTGGAACCGGAACGTGAACTGCGGCAACACCGGATGGAGCAGTTGCTGGAGGAGTTCGGCATCAGCCACATTGCCGGTGTCAAAGGCTACTCCCTTTCCGGCGGAGAGCGCCGGCGGGTCGAGATCGCCCGGGCATTGATTACAAAACCGGCCTTTATCCTGCTGGATGAGCCGTTTGCCGGCATCGATCCCATCGCGGTGGCCGATATCCAGAACCTGATCATTTCGCTCAAGGCACGCAATATCGGCGTGCTTATTTCCGACCATAATGTTCGCGAGACCCTCGGGGTATGCGACCAGGCGTATATACTGTGTAATGGTGAGGTACTGGAGTTTGGTACGCCCGACGAGATCGCCTCCAGCAGCAAGGCACGGGCGGTGTATCTGGGAGACGATTTTCGTCTCTGAAACATTGATACAAGAAGTAAACTGATTTTTACGAGGTAGGAACTCCATGGCTATGGAGATGCGCCAACAACTGAAGATGTCGCAACAACTGGTGATGACGCCCCAGTTGCAACAGGCTATCAAGCTACTCCAGCTGACACGCCTGGAGCTTCAGGACGTGGTGCGCCAGGAGCTGGAAGAAAACCCGCTTCTGGAAGAATCACTTGAAGCGGATGAAATTCGAGAAACCGAACAAACCGAACAAGCCGAACTGATCGAGCGTGAGGACGCGCCGGAAGCACCGGTCGAAGACTTCAAAGAGGTTGAAGCCGGGGATGAGACACTCCGCGACTGGGATAGCTATCTGGACGGCTACACCTATAGTTCCGGTGAACAGTACCGAGAAGATGATGAACGGCCTTCCTTCGAGAACCAGATGACACGCCGCGGGACCTTGACCGATCATCTGCTCTGGCAGCTCCATATGGGGCCTTTCTCCGGTGAAGAAGTGATCATCGGGGAAGAGATTATCGGAAACATTGATGATGACGGTTATCTGCGAGCTTCGCTGGAGGAGATTGCAGCCGCCTGTTCAATTGATACCGGACTTGTTACTCCGGTGCTGGAACGTATTCAGGAGTTTGATCCCTGCGGCATCGCTGCCCGCAGCGTTCAGGAGTGTCTGTTGATTCAGGCCCGTTTCCTGGGGATGCAGGGCAGTGTTGTCGAACGGATTCTGCAGCATAACCTCAAGGATCTGGAGACCCGCAAATACAAGCAGATCGCCCGCGATCTGTCGGTTGACATCAACGAAGTCCTGATGTCGGCAAAGATTATCGGAGGTTTTGACCCAAAGCCGGGCAGCATGTACAGTTCCGAAGATGTGCATTATATCTCCGCGGATATATTTATCTACAAGGTAGGTGATGAATATCTGGTCATGCTGAACGAGGAGGGGCTGCCCAATCTCAAGGTGAGCCCCTATTATGCCGAGGCCAAGACCAATGGTCTGGTTGATTCCCGAGCCGATGAATACATCAACGAAAAGGTTCGCTCCGCTCTCTGGCTGATCAAGAGCATTCAACAGCGTCAGCGCACCATCTACAAGGTTGCCAAGAGTATCATCAAATTACAGCGTGATTTTCTTGACCGGGGGATAGAGCACCTGAGACCGCTGGTACTGCGCGATGTAGCCGATGACATCGGCATGCATGAATCCACCATCAGCCGCGTCACCACCAACAAATACATGCAGACGCCCCAGGGATTGTTCGAGTTGAAATACTTTTTCAACAGCGGTCTTTCAACCAGTGAGGGTGATTTTGTTGCATCGGAGAGCGTCAAGAACCGCATCAGGGAAATCATCGAAAAGGAAGATCCCAAAAAGCCGCTGTCCGACCAGAAAATTGCCGGCATGCTGTCCGGAGAAACCGTTAACATTGCCCGTCGTACCGTCACTAAATATAGAGAGGTACTGAAGCTGGGTTCATCATCGGAACGCAAACGACATTTTTAGCGTCTCTTGCCGCACAAGAGGCGAATTTCGCACGACACTCACAGGAGGTAATTTATGCAGGTAACCACAACTTTCAGGCACATGGAGCAGAGCGACGCCCTCAAGTCTTATGCCGAGGAAAAACTTGATCGGGTAGCTAAATATATTGATGAGCCGATCAATGTTCAGGTCTATTTCACCGTAGAGAAAAAGATCCGTCATATCGTCGAGATCGTCATTACCGCCAAAGGTATCAGCACCAAGGCCTCCGAGGCGACCAACGACATGTACGCCGCCATTGATGCCGTCATTGACAAGATTGAACGGCAGCTCAAACGTTACAAGGAAAAGATCAAGGCCCACAAGCCCAGCGGAGATGATCGCGGACGGCAGTACTCCAAAAAAATATTCGAGGCCGAAAGCATTGAGACCAGTTCCGAGCCGATTATTATCAGGACCCAGACTGAAACGGTCAAGCCCATGTCGGTCGATGAAGCTGTCATGCAGATGGATCTGCTGCATAAGGATTTTATTGTATTCACTGATTCCATCAACAATGACATCAGTGTCCTTTATCGCCGTAAAGACGGAAATATCGGATTGATTGAGCCGCAGCGCGGCTAATCGCGAGGCGCCCGTGGAAGGAATCAGCCTTTCCCTGCAGGAACTGTTGAATGATTCGGAGTACGGCCTCGGCTTGTCCCTGCTGGCAGGTGAGCGGGGACTGATTCATCGCGTGTCGAGCCCGCGGATTCAAAAGCCTGGTCTGGCACTGGCCGGTTATACCGAGCACCTGCATCCCTCCCGGATCCAGGTGCTCGGCAACACCGAAATCTCGTATCTGCAAAAGATCGATGCACAGGTCGCTGCCGAAAGCATTCGCAAGCTTTGTTTGTTCCCGATTTCCTGCTTTATTGTCACCAAGGGGCTGGTTCCGCCGCAGTTCCTGCTCGATCATGCCGAAGCATCCGGTATTCCGGTCCTCAATACCCAGCACCAGTCATCGACATTTATCTCCCTGATCACAAAGTTCCTCGAAGAGCGGCTGCTTCCGACCACCCATATGCATGGAGTATTGATGGATGTGCTTGGTATCGGAATCCTGCTGTCCGGTAAAAGCGGCATCGGCAAGAGTGAGTGTGCGCTGGATCTGGTTATTCGAGGCCATCGTCTGGTGGCGGATGACATGGTCTTTATCAAGAAGAAGATGCCGGCGGCTCTGGTTGGGCAATCCGTGGAATCGATCCAGCATCTGATGGAGATTCGCGGGCTGGGAATCATCAACATTAAGGACTTGTACGGCGTTTCATCCATTCGCGAAAAAAAGATTATCGATATGCAACTGGAACTTGTGGAGTGGGACCCGGCCCATGAATATGACCGACTGGGGGTTGATGACCCGCATGTAAGCATTCTGGGGGTTGAAATTCCGCATATATGCATTCCGGTGCGTCCCGGCCGTAACCTGGGTTCGATTATTGAGGTCGCGGCACGAAACTTTATGCTCAAGGGGATGGGCTATCATTCGGCCCGTGATTTCCAGGAACGTTTATTGGCCAGGATGGATGTCCGCCCGCTGGGCGATGAAGTGGAGTAGAACTGTGCGGATTATTGTGATCACCGGCATGTCCGGGTCGGGAAAATCCACGGCAGTCAGGGCACTTGAGGATGAGGGCTTTTACTGCATAGATAATCTTCCGGTTCGCCTTTTCAAGCGGTTTGTCGAATTAATCGGTAAATCAGGTGAGCCATTCAAGGGAATCGTGCTGGTTGCGGATATTCGCGGCCGTGAGTTTTTAAAAGGGTACGAAAGCGCCTTTCAGAAGATCGCTACTGCGGGCCATAGCGTAGAAATCTTCTTTTTTGATGCGTTGGATGAAACGTTGGTACGACGGTTTTCGGAAACCCGCCGTCGGCATCCGGCTAATGAGCATTGTTCGGTAACCGATGGTATCCGTATTGAACGTGACAGACTTTCCGGCCTGCGTCAGATGGCGACCCGGATCATTGATACATCCGAGTTCAACGTCCACCAGCTTAAGGACTATATCCTGCGGATTGTACGCGGAGACGAGGGCCTGTCACCCTTCGCGGTTGAGGTCCAGTCATTCGGGTTTCGCTACGGGATACCAATGGAGTCGAGCATCGTCATGGATGTCCGTTTTCTTCCCAATCCGTTCTTCGTGCCGGAGTTGAAAGAATTCTCAGGTCTTGATGGTGCGGTGCGCGAGTTTATTGTGGACAAACCGCAGACCGCGGCATTTATCGACTATTTTTTTCCAATGCTTGACATGCTGGTGCCGGCATATCAGCAGGAAGGCAAGGCCTATGTGACCATTTCCATCGGCTGTACCGGAGGAAGGCATCGCTCCGTGGCATTGGCGGAGATCACTGCCATGCATCTACAGACAATCTGGCCTTCAGTACGAATTACACACCGCGATATCGAAAAGGGGAAGCAATGACAGGACTGGTTCTTGTGACACATGCAGGCTTGGCCGGTGCATTGAAGGCATCGGCGGAGATGATCGTCGGTAGTATCGAAGCATGTGCTTCCGTGGAGGTGGCCCCCGGAGAGCCGGCCGATGTCATCATGGCCCGGGTCGTCTCCGCCGTTGAGGCGGTCAGTGCCGATGGTGCCATCATCATGACCGATCTCTTCGGCGGGACACCTTCAAATATGGCCATGTCTTTTCTCAAAGAGGGGCGGGTCGAGGTTCTGACCGGCGTCAACCTGCCCATGATCATTGATTTCTGTTCAAAGCGTGAGCGACTGCCTTTGGCTGCTCTGGCTGACGAACTCCAGCGCTGCGGCCGTGAAGGCATTATCATTGCCGGAGCATTCCTGAAGTAGCTGCACTGTCGGCAGTCCTTGATTCAGCAGAATACCGAGGGGTACAAGAAACACTATGCTCAAGAAAGATTTTCTCATATGCAACAAACTGGGGCTCCATGCCCGGGCATCGGCCCTGTTTGTTAAAACAGCCAGTCGTTTTGTCTCGGAAGTCAAACTGGCCAAGGAAGGGATCGAAGTGAACGGCAAGAGCATCATGGGGATCATGATGCTGGCGGCTTCCAAGGGTACTACCGTCTCACTCTCCGTAACAGGCGCCGATGAAGAGGAGGCTCTGCTGGCCATTGGTGAGCTGATATCCAATGGATTCGGCGAGGAATGACATGCGTGTCTTCACGGGGATCGCTGCTTCGCCCGGGATTGTCGTGGGTACACTCAAGGTTGTTGACCGTCAGCGGCTGGCAATTACCGAATATGTCGTAAGCCCGAAAGGTGTTGCAGCAGAAATCGCCCGTCTCAAGGCGGCCATTGCTGCTACCCGCGCCGGCCTGGAGGCCCTCAAGCTTGACCTTGAAGTGTCGAATTGTGAGGAACACCTCAATATTATCGATACCCACCTGCTGATTCTGGCTGACGAACGCCTGTTCGTCGAGACAGCCTCAATCATAGAATCCGGCCTGATCAATGCTGATGGAGCCCTGCATCGTACCCTCCAGAAATATCGCACTACCTTTGCGTCCATTGAGGATGCTTACCTGCGCGAACGAATCAACGATGTTGAAACGGTCATCGAAACGATTCTTAGAACCATGACCGGTCAGTCCCATGATAACATTGTGCCTGATAACGCAATGACGGTTATTGCCGCACACGATATTACCCCGGCTGATATACTTCAGATGGACCGTTCCCGGATAATCGGTCTTGTCACGGAAATCGGCGGCAGAACCTCCCATGCCTCCATCTTGGCGCGGGCCTTTGAGTTACCGGCCGTGACAGGGGTGATCGGGATCGCGAACCCTTCTCTGGATGGCGCATCTGTAATTGTTGACGGTCTGATCGGTCGCGTGATTGTCAATCCCGACCGCGAAACGTTTCTGGACAGCCTTCAGCGCAAACGACGCTATGAGTATAGTGAACTTGAACTGCTCAAGCTCAGGGATTTGCCGGCAGAAACGCTGGATGGCTATCGGATGCAGTTGAAGGGCAATGTCGAAATACCCGAAGAAGGGGCATCCGTTCTCAATTACGGAGGGGGAGGCATCGGGCTCTACCGAACCGAGATGCTTTTCATGAACCGTCGGGAAATGCCGGAGGAAGACGAGCAGTTTCGTGCATATGCAGCCACGCAACAGGCAGTGTCGCCGCACCCGCTTACTATCAGA
Organism: Desulfuromonadales bacterium; assembly: GCA_016650295.1. GTDB lineage: Bacteria > Desulfobacterota > Desulfuromonadia > Geobacterales > Pseudopelobacteraceae > CAIPTY01. The sequence continues at coordinate 12,265 of JAENWA010000105.1, forward strand.
ACCCTGGATGCCGGCGGGGACAAACTGCTGGATGGAGTGCCGCACCTGACCGAGCAGAATCCGGCCCTGGGCATGCGCGCCATCAGACTTTCATTGAACATGCTGGATGAATTCAAAAAACAGCTGCGCGCGATTCTGCGGGTTAGTGCCCTGGGCAAGGTGCGCATCATGTTCCCGATGATCTCCGGACTTGATGAACTGCGCAAGGCCAAGGCTGTTCTGGAGGAGTGCAAATCGGAACTGGCTGCTGCAGGTATCCCTTTTGACAGGCAGATACAGACCGGCGTCATGATCGAGATCCCTTCGGCCGTGATGATGGCTGACATGCTGGCGCCTGAATCGGATTTTTTCAGTATCGGCACCAATGACCTGATCCAGTACACCCTGGCTGTTGACCGCTCCAATGAGCATCTGAGCGAATTTTTCCAGCCGCTGCACCCTGCGGTTCTTCGCTCGCTGCACCGTGTGGTCGAAGTAGCTCACACGGCCGGAATCGAGGCCTGTATCTGCGGTGAGATGGCCGGCGATCCATTCTATCTGCCAATTTTGCTGGGACTCGGTTTTGATGAACTTTCCATGGGAAGCTCCTCTATCCCGCGTGTCAAACAGATGCTTCGTCGCTGCACGCGCGAGCAGGCACAGGCCATTGCCGCCGCCTGTCTGAAATTCAGCACTGCCGCCGAGGTCGATTGTTACCTCAAGAGCGAAATTACCACTCACATTGCGGAGAGTTTCGATTGATGACTCCTGACCTGATATTTCCCCTGTTCGCCCTGGTTATCGGCATGCTGGTCGGCTCTTTTCTGAATGTGTGTATCTGCCGCATGCCCAAGAATGAGTCGGTCGTCTTTCCCCCCTCCCATTGCCCAAATTGTGAGTATCAGATCCGCTGGTATGACAATATTCCCGTTATCAGTTATCTTCTTCTCAAGGGAAAATGCCGGGGCTGCGGTACCCGTATCTCGCTGCAGTACCCGTTGGTCGAACTGCTCAACGGCCTGCTGACCCTGGCCCTGTTTCTCCGTTTCGGTCCGACGCCGGAATTTCTGGTGCTGTTTCTGTTCTGCTCGGCATTGGTGGTGATCACCTTTATCGACCTGGAACATCAGATCATTCCTGATGAAATCTCCCTGTCCGGGATCGTGATCGGATTTATATGCTCGTTTTTTCTGCAAGGGCATTTCTGGCTGAATTCCCTGCTGGGGATCCTGCTGGGCGGGGGCAGTCTGCTGTTTGTGGCCTATGCCTACCAGTGGCTGACCGGCAAGGAAGGCATGGGGGGCGGGGATATCAAGCTGCTGGCCATGATGGGTGCTTTTCTGGGGTGGAAGTCGATCCCGTTCATCATCTTCTGCAGTTCCCTGGTCGGCTCTGTGATCGGCATCTCCATTATGCTGGTCCAGAAAAAAGACTCAAAGCTGGCGATCCCTTTTGGCCCATATCTGGCTTTTAGCGCCGTACTCTATGTTTTTTACGGTCGGCAGATCATCCAGTGGTACCTCGCTTTCGGAACTCCCGCCGGCAGATAAGCCATGCGCACACTCAGACCTAACCTTACGGTATCCATCCTTGCATTTCTCAGCTGTCTGCTGTTGCTGACCTGGCTGCTTTTCAGTCTGCTGGCCTTCAAGACCGCCGCCAATGACCTGTATGCCCAAAAAGGCGAACATGCCCGCATGCTTCTGGCAACCTTCTCCAGCCAGTTGCCGGAGACGCTCCCCGTCTTTCCGAACGGAATGATTGCCACGAATGAACCGGCGGCAATCTATGCCCGCAAGCTGTCGGAAGAAGTCTCATTTGTCCGGTTGACCTTGCTGGATGTCAATTCCAAGCCGATCTTCAGTGCGGGTCGTGATAGCGGTGACGTATACCTGCCGTTTGCGGGCAATTCCCAGCACAGGGAGGGCAGCTTTGTTGCGTCTGATGGTGCGACCATCATTTGCACGACCATGGTCAAACGTGGCGATGTGACTTTAGGCACCGCCGGACTGGTGCTCTCGCTGTCGGCGGAAAAGGCCCGTCTGGAACGCTCCCGCAGGATGTTCATGGCATATTTTGCCATCGATTTTATCCTGCTGCTCGGACTGGGTTCATTTATCCTGTCCCGGATCGTGGTAACCCCGATCAATCGCCTGCTGGCCGCCACCGAAAAGATTACCAGAGGGCAGTACGGCCATCATTTGCGTGTTTCAGGCAGTGCCGAGCTTGTCCGTCTGGCGGAGTCATTTAACGATATGTCCGCAACCCTGTTAAAGAAAGAACAGGAAGCCAATGAACATGTTGCGGCACTGGAGAAAGTCAATGCCGACCTGCGCCAGGCCAGGGAAGAGGCCATCCACACCGAGAAAATGGCCTCAATCGGTCTATTGGCAGCCGGCATGGCCCATGAAATCGGCACTCCTCTGGCGGCTATCATGGGCTACGCAGAGCTGGTCACCGGTGAGCAACTCGACAGCAGCGTCATTCAGGATTATGCCCGGCGGATTTCCGGTGATTGTGCTCGTATTGATCGTATTGTCCGCGGTCTTCTCGATTATTCCCGGCCACGCGCCGCGACCGTTGAATCATGTGATGTACGCAGTCTGGTAGTCACAACGATCGATATGCTTTCTCAGCAGGGCGCCTTCAAGAACGTCGGTGTGGCCGGCGATTACGAGGAAAACCTGCCGGATGCCTGTGTTGACCCGCATCAATTGCAGCAGGTGATGATCAATCTCTTGCTCAACAGCCGTGATGCCGTGTCTAGCGATGGGAAGCTCGCCGTGCGGATCAGGACCGATCATGACTGTTTGCTCCGCGGGCAGGCGAGATCCTGTCTGCGAATCGATGTCATGGATAATGGCAGCGGTATTCCGGATGAACATCTGCAGCGGATATTCGATCCGTTTTTTACTACCAAAGCTCCCGGCAAGGGCACCGGCCTGGGGTTGGCCATCGCGGCCCGCATCATTGACGGCTTCGGAGGCAGGATTACGGTCCGGAGCAGGCCGGGAGCGGGAACCTGTTTTTCGCTCTGGCTTCCGGTAGCTATGGTAAAGGGGCCTGTTATATGACGGATAAACGTCCGCACATCCTGATCATTGACGATGAAGAAAACCTTCGCCACATGCTTTCCGCCATGCTGTCCCGGCAGGGCTATCAGGCCGACACCGCCGAAAACGGCGCCCAAGGCCTGCAGTGCCTGCGGGAAAAGGTGTATGACTTCATCCTCTGTGATATCCGCATGCCGGAGATGGACGGCAAAGGCTTTCTTGCCCGTGCGCTGGATGAGAACGTGCCTTCTCCGGTCATCATGATGTCGGCCTACGGCTCGATTGATACTGCCGTGGAGTGTATGAAGATGGGCGCCTACGATTTTATCTCCAAACCGTTCAAAAAAGATGAAATCGTGATGGTTCTCAAAAAGGCCGAAGAACGGGAGCGACTGAAATCCGAAAACAGCCGCCTGCGGGTCGAGGTCGCGGGACGTGACGAATTCTTCGGCATTATCAGCCGCAACCAGGTCATGCAGGAGATCTTCGGTCAAATCCGCAAGGTGGCCGATCTTAAGACAACGGTCCTGATACTGGGTGAATCGGGTACCGGCAAGGAACTGGTCGCCCGGGCCATCCACGTCAGCGGAGCCAGGGCCGGAAAACCTTTTGTGGCGGTCAATTGCGGCGCCATACCGGAAAACCTGTTGGAGAGCGAGCTGTTCGGCCATGTGCGCGGCGCCTTCACCGACGCCTCCACCGGCAAGGCCGGCCTCTTCGAGCAGGCTGATAACGGCACGCTGCTGCTCGACGAAATCGGTGAAATGCCGCTTTCACTTCAGGTCAAGCTGTTGCGCGTGTTGCAGGAAGAGGAGATCCGCAGGGTAGGGGCGTCCCAGTCAAAAAAAGTCAATGTGCGTGTCATCTCGGCCACCTCGCGCGACCTCCAGGCGGATGTGCGTAGCGGTCGATTCCGGGAAGATCTGTTCTTTCGCCTGAATGTGTTCGGCATCATGCTGCCGCCCCTGCGTGAACGTCCCGAGGATATTCCCTATCTGGCACGCTGCTTTGCCGGCAAATACGCTGCCAAAAACGAAACCGCGCCGGTCCGCTGTTCTCCGGAAGCCATGCGCCTGCTGTTGTCCTATGGCTGGCCGGGCAATATTCGCGAACTGGAAAACGTCATCGAGCGTGGCATGATCCTGAGTGATGGCGTGGCCATAACGCCCGATTGTCTCCCCCCGGCGCTCCGTGAACCCGCGGGAGGTGTCGTCGCTGCTCCCGTTGGAGAGAATCTCTCCATCAAGCAAGCCGAAAACGCCATTGAACGCGACCTGATCCGCAAGGCGCTGCTCAAGACCGGCGGCAACCGCACCCAGGCCGCCAAGATACTTGAAATCAGTCACCGTTCGCTGCTCTACAAGCTGAAAGAATTCGGCATCGAGTAAGCAATAATTGCAGGGTAGTGGCCCTGTTTTCTTTCCAGCTATGAAAAAATTGCGGGCCGGCCGGTGAGTAATAAATTAAACGTAATGATGTTAGTTGGTTATTGGTGTATTGTTCAAGGCACTCTTTTTGCTTAATTTGATCTGCGATAATTAAAACTGAAAGGATTCAAAATGTTCAAGCAACTGTTTCTTTGTGTGTCACTCTGTTTTGTTTTCGCCTCATCGTCCTTTGCTGCTATGGATGCCATGTCCAAGGATGGCTGCAGCCATGATTGTACAACCTGTCATTCACTGAGCGTCAAGGATGCCGGGGAACTTGTGAAAAAAACCGGAATCACCGTGAAATCGGTCAAGCATGCCCCGGCCAAGGGGCTTTTTGAGCTGCTGGTTGAAAAAGACAACAAACAGGGGATCATTTTTATCGATTTCGGCAAAAAGCACCTGATGCAGGGCATGATCGTCAATCTTGATACGCTGCAGCCGGAATCGGCCCATGCCACGGAGCTTCCCCAACCCAAACAGGTTACATCCGTCGATGTGAAAACGATCCCGGTCGATAAGGCTGTCATCATGGGCAACCCCAAAGGCAGCAAAAAACTGTATGTCTTTACCGACCCGGATTGTCCCTATTGCAGAAAAGGGCATGAAGAACTGAAGAAACTGGCCAAGATCGCCCCGGACGTCGCCATTCACATCATGCTCTTCCCGCTGCCCATGCATCCGGGCGCCTATGACAAGTCCAGAACAGTCCTGGAAACAAAAAACCTGGAGTTGCTGGATAAGGCCTTCGAAGGCGGTGAGGTTCCCAAGCCGACCAAGGAGAGCAGCAAAAAGGAGATAGACGAAATCATCAAGTTTGGCGGCGCCAATGGCATTAGCGGCACACCGACCATGGTCATGCCGGACGGCAAGATCGAAGTTGGTATGCGGGATGCCGAGACGATGAAGAAGATGCTGGAAGGGAAATAGCAGGGGAGATAAACCGCATGTCACTTCCAAATGCTAAACATGATGATCGTTTCAGCTACGCTGATTATCTTCTGTGGAATGATAATCAGCGCTGGGAACTGATTGATGGCGAGGCATTCTGTATGAGTCCGGGACCGAGCCGGCGACATCAAGAATTGTTATTGGCGCTTGCAAGGCCTTTTGCAGATTACCTTGACGGCAATAAGTGCAGTATTTTTGTTGCACCGTTTGATGTTTGCCTTACTTCCCGTACCAACCAATTGGACGAAGAAATTGATACCATAGTGCAACCCGATATTTTCGTAGTCTGTGATCCGGGCAAACTTACAGATCGCGCTTGTAAGGGATCTCCTGATCTTATAGTTGAGATACTGTCACCCGGCACATCTAAACGAGACATTACCACTAAATACGAGCTGTATCAGCGACATGGTGTAAAGGAATACTGGATTCTCTACCCGAATGACAGGACGCTGCTTGTGTATCGGCTTTCAGGCGATGGTACATATCTGTCCCCGGATGTGTTTGGCGAGGGCGATACAGTTCCGGTCCCACTGCTTGGGGAGTTGTCGATTGATATGGCGAAGGTTTTCAGGGAGTAAGGATACGTAATTCCAAGCATCACTGGTACCATGTAACACTTGAACGGCTGATTGGTTTGTCCGGTGTATTTACTGAATCAAAAGTTACGAGGTATGTCATGAAAACAACAGTACGAATCATTCTTGCCCTTATAATGTTAGTGGCTCTGGATTTCACTGCATCCCTGGCTGCAACCATGAATGACTACTGCGTTACCCCCCCCTTCATCCAGGAGAGTACCAAACCAAATCTGTTGTTGCTGATAGACAACTCTGCCAGTATGTATGATCTTGCGTATGACGACAAAGGGTATAAAAGATGTTCCTCAACAACAAGCCAGTCCTGTTCGGTCACTACCGACTGCCCGTCGGGGCAGACCTGCACCCAGGCGCGTAACCCCAGCTATTGCTTCGATGAAACCTTCGATAGCTCAAATAGTTACGTTGGCTATTTTGACCATACCAAGAATTACAAGTTCAATTTTTCAACCAACAGGTTCCAGGAAGAACCATCGATACCCGCTAACTGCGCCATGGCAGCAGTGGCTGACCAGATCTACTGCAAGCTCATAAGCAACACCCTGCACCTTAACATTGATAAGACCAATCCTGCCCAGACCAAATATTTTTATGCATCCGGGAAATACCTCAACTGGCTGACCTCTTCAAAGTTCGACGTTGAAAAGCAGGTGTTGACCGGTGGGAAGTATGTGACCAAGGTCTGCTCGAATAATACTGACAAGGCATGTCTAGCTGATTCTGACTGCGGCACAGGCAATACATGTAATGCCGCTTCAGCCTTCTTGCAGCCCGAGTCCCGCGGATGCGTTGGGATGGGATATGTCAAGGATGCCAATATCTCCAACTTCGTCAACTACGCGACCGGGACCGCAAATTCCAACACTGGTCTTGGCCTTACCTTCCTGGTCAAGGGACCCCAGAACCTCTACAATGCCGTGGCGCCATCAACGGGGGGGCAAACCTATCTGGAGATCTTTTCAAAATCGGGCACTTCATATGACTATGAAGCCTGCCAGCTAGCTGTTGAAGCCATTGCTACTGCAAACGGGACGGGTCAAGTCGCTTCTGCGGTAGACAATTGTCTGGCTGCGTCTGGTTCGAATCTTGGCACTTGTCAGCAAAACGCAGCGGTCAATTGCTCTGCTTCCTACGGCCCGACTACCCCAAACTGCGATATTCCGATAGTGCCGGCCCATTGTTCAGGAGATGCTTCCATAACAAACTGTACCGTGGCCACTCAGGCCACTGACTGTTTTATTGCGGGCGCCAAAACCTGCAGCGCAGGCAAGTTAGGTGTGGTCTGTGCAGACGACACCGCCTGCAACGTGAAAGCCTGCACGTTGAACGCTGCCCGTTCCTGTAGCGTGGATGCGAACTGCGTCAAGACAGCTCAAGGATATTGTTCATCAAAGACAACCAAAAAATGTAATACTGATGCGACTTGCAACTCTGGTGAAGGGACGTGTGTTGACAAACCATACAATGACGGCACCTGCGGAATTGTAACCCCTGGCGTCTGCACTACTATCGCGGTTCCTTTAGATGTTGGACCCTGTGTTGAACGGACCGGTGGTTATATCGGCCCCTGCGTCCTGACCCCACAGGCTGCGGCGGTCAAGACAAAAACCACTTTTACCCATTCCATGCAGGCCTGCTGGGCACTTCGTAAAACTCCTAGTACGCCAATTGGTCACGACGAATATGTTGGAGTTAAGGGTGAATGTTCCGACATTTACGGTAACTATAAGACCTGTTCGAACAATGGCTATCAGATCTGTTCGGGGTTGGTGGCCGGCGAGTGCGGAGCCGGAACTTGCCTAGACGGCCCGGCCGCAATTCAGTCGGGCAATCCGGGCCTTATATGTTCGAATAATTACGAAGGTCAGTTGTTTGAAAAAAATGCAGCCAACGCCTGGGTAATCCGGTCTGTATTGCCTGCCGCCACACCGGGTTCTTGTCTGGCGACCGATACAGTGGAAGATTGTGCGAAAAAGATTCAAACTCAATTCTGCAACCTGATGGACGCCCCGCCAGTAACGGACCCTACGAACCCGCCAAGCGCTGTAGTCGCCACTGAAAACCTGCCCGCTATTTTGATCGGCATCGGGGTCGAGGCCCAGTTGGGAGCTCCAATACTTACACTGCCGGTACGTGTAGAAACACCGTCGCCCCCTTCCAAGCTTGTCCAGGAATACGCCAACAAGATCCGCATCGGACTGATGGCTTTCAACAACTCTGGTTCGGCCTCAGAGACTTCAAGGACGTTGCCGTTGCCAGCGGGTAAGTTGGCTCCAACCAAGGTCTGTTCCAATGATGCAACCATAAGCTGCACCCAGCCAATAGACTGCGGCCCGGGCAACAGATGCGACTACGCAGCTGACAAGGATGGCGCCTCTGTACTCTCCCTGATAGGCAAAGGTCGTTGTTTAACAACCGCAGGCACTGGCACAGGCACCTCATGTACCAAAAAGGCTCATTGCACCACCAGTAATGAAAACTGTGTGTCTGATGGTGTTGGTGATCATACAACAGCCGGATTGGTGTGGAGTATAGACAGTCTGAGGGCAGCCACCTGGACACCTGTTTCAGAGGCCTTTTATAACGCCATCGGATATTTTGCCGTGGACTACACCAGCGACACAACCGGTAAAACCAGCAGGACCGATCTACGGATCAATCCCAACGACCCCAAGGATTTTCCGGACGCCATGAACCCCTCTGAATATGTCTGCCAGTCCAATAATATTCTGCTGGTAACAGACGGTTCGTCCGCTGCTGACCAGTACAGTGACAAAACCGACCTGGTAAATACTTACAGCGCCGTATCGGGTAATGTTACCGGGAACTGCAGCAAGTATGCGGGCAGCCAGGATCTTGATGATCTGGCATGGCTTGCACGGCATAGGAATATCAACACATTCGACAAATTCTCTGATGCGACCCCACTCCGCGTGCCGCTGAAGAATAATGAATCAATCACATCCTATATAGTTTTTACCGGCGCCGATAATGGAGGATCAGGGGATTGTAACAACACGACTCTTCTTACCAAAACGGCGACCAACGGCGGAACATCCCTGTTAAAAGCCGAGAACCCCCAGGATCTGAAGGACAAGCTGACCGGAGCCCTTGATACGATCGCGGCCAATTCCAGTTCGGGCACGGCGGCATCCATCCTCAGCAACAGCGAGGGGAGCGGCGCAGCCCTGTTGCAGGCGCTCTTCTATCCCAAAAAAGAGTTCGACAAGATTAACTCCACCGATACGAGTCCCACATCGACCAAATGGATCGGCGAGTTGCAGAGCTTCTGGTACTATCTGGATCCGAACCTGCAGAAGACCTCGATCCGCGAGGATACAACCACGGATTTCAAGCTGAACCTGCGAAGCGACAAGGTGATTCAGTTCTATTTCGATTCCGTACAGGGTAAGACCCTGGTAAACAAATATTCCGACCTGGATGGCGATGGCGCCGCCGATTCAAGCACACCCGACACGGGCGGGGCCGGGGTGCAGCCTGAAACAATCAAAAGCCTCTGGCAGGCCGGAAGAAAGCTGTGGGAGCGGGACGTGACCAGCAGCAGCACCAAACGGACCATCTATACCGGTTACAACTCGACAATGGGAAATACACCCCAGAAGGTCAGTTCGGCCGATAGCGACGGTTTTGTTACCGACACGACGGCCTGGGATCTTCTTCAGATCCCCGCCAGCAGCGATACCACCGTGCGCAAGGCGCGGGCCGTAAAACTGATTGATTATATACATGGCACAGATCAACCAAACGACACGCTGCCCTGGGTCACCAGCGACGGTCAATACCGCCCCCGCAAGGTGTACATCAGCGGCTGCGGTCTGGCGAGTTGCAACCGGGAGTGGAAGCTGGGTGACATCGTCTCGTCTACGCCCAAGATTGCCTCCAATAACCGGATCAACAATTTCGACCTTAATCCTCCGACCGGCTACAATGACATCTCTTACGGCAAGTTCACGCGAACAACCGGGTACAGGAGCAGGGGGATGGCTTTTGTGGGGGCTAACGACGGCATGCTGCACGCTTTCAAGCTCGGTGTCATGAAAGAGTTGAATACCGGGGGCTTCAAGGCCGAGATAGATAATGCCAACGGAACTATTGCGACCTCATCCAGCAACCTGGGTAACGAAGAATGGGCCTACATCCCGAAACATACACTGCCGTATCTGAAATACTTCGCGGAGAATACCTACGGCCACATCTACTCGGTGGACAAGTCGCCGCTGCTGGTGGATGCGAGTATCGGCCTGCCCACAGGATGCACGGAAAGCGATGTCTCCAATTGCCCGAAATCAAGCGACGGCAGCACCTGGCGCACGATAGTCCTCGGCGGAATGGGGATCGGCGGAGCCGCTCAGGCATCGGGATCCACCGCGGTCAAGCCTCCCCTTGCCGGGACAGGCTACTCTTCGTATTTCGCCCTGGAAGTGACTGATCCGGCCAATCCCAAATATATGTGGGAGTTCCCGGGTACACAAATGATTGACGCCTCCACTTCGGCTGCAGGCAGTTTGGGGTTTTCGACCGCCGGTCCGGCTATTGTCAGGATTGCAGCCAAGGTGCGGAATGCGGATGGCACCTTTTCGACTAATCCCGATCCCACCAAAAACGGCAAATGGTTCGCCGTGTTCGCCTCCGGCCCGATCGGCCCAATCGATACCGACATTCACACCTTTAAGGGGGAGTCTGATCAGCGACTGCGGATCTTTATCGTTGATCTCGCAACCGGAACCCTGCTGAGAACATTCGACGCCAGTACGGTAGATGCGGGGCTTCTGACCGCTTTTGGCGGTTCGCTCGCTTCAAACACCTTCGATGCGGACAGGAGTTCTTCAACCTCTCCGGGCTTTTACAGCGATGATTCCGTTTATATCGGATACGTACAGAAGGATACCTCGGTTACGCCGGCCACCTGGACCAAGGGTGGTGTCTTGCGCCTCTCCACCCATGAAAGCACAGACCCCGCTACCTGGACAATCAGCAAGCTGATCGACGGGGTCGGCCCGGTGACCTCGGCCATCTCCAAAATCCAGGACCGGAACAACAAGAATTTCTGGGTCTTCTTCGGCACCGGCAGGTTCTTTTACAAAAAAGACGATACCTCCAGCGTGCGGCAGGCTCTCTATGGCGTCAAGGAACCATGCTATTCCACGACGGACAGACATGCGCGCACACCCTATACAAATCTGACCAATAATGTCGCGGATAACAGGTTTGACGCGGCTTGCGACGATTCGGTGAGCAGCGCCTTGATTGATCAATCCGGTGACAGCGCCGCGCCGGCCGCAACACTGGCTGCTACCGCGCCCGGATGGAAGATTTTGCTCGATCAACAGGATACCGCCAATCAATTTCTGACGGAGCGGGTTATCACCGACCCGCTGGGCGCACCCAGCGGAGCCGTATTTTTCACAACATACAAACCAAACACCGACTTGTGTCAATACGGCGGCAACTCGCTGCTCTGGGCGGTCCGCTATGATACCGGCTCAACACCGCCGGCCTCTGCCATGAAGGGCAAGGCGCTGATGCAGGTGTCAACCGGTGCGTTTCAGGAGATTACACTTTCGGATGCATTCAATAACCCCGGCTCCACACGCTATGACAAAAGGCGTCTGGCTGTCCCGATCACCGGTGTGCCGCCTACCGGCCAGGGGGCCGCGCTTTTCACAAGTCCGCCGCCAGCAAAGAAGCTGCTGCATATCCAGGAGAAGTAGCATGCCGATATTTCCGGGGGCTTCATGAAAACCACTTCGAACGGTTTTTCACTGGTCGAGCTGATTGTTACCATCGCCATCATCGGGATAGGCACATCCATAGCCGTATTCAACTATAACCAGTGGATACGTAAATCAAACATTGAAAAAGAAACCCGCGAGCTATTCAGTGATTTGAATGAAGCGCGATTGCAGTCGATCTACACCAAAAAACGGCAAAGCATTGTGTTTCAGACCCCGAACAGATATGTATTTAAACGGTATAGTACGCTGAACGAGTTGCCGGCCAACGGCACGGTGATCCAGACAAAATACACAAAGTATGCCATGACAAATACTGATGGCACCGCGCTGGACGCGGATACCTTCGTTCTTTTCGATATCCGGGGATTTATCTCGGGTCCGTTCGGGAATACGTTTCGATTCAACCCGATCAACGTGGCTGCATTTGACTGCATCATCGTAAGTGTGGCCAGAACTAATCTTGGCCAAATGGGGACCGGTAATGTCTGCTTTCCGAAATAATGACGGATTTACACTGATCGAGTTTGCTGTTTCTGTTGTCATCCTGTCGGTCGGCCTGTTGGGGCTGCTGCAGGCGGTCAACCTGGCCATCAGCAGCAACTTGACCAACACGATGCGTAACGAGGCCACGGTGGTTGCGGATGAACAGCTTTCTACCAGGATCGCGGCAATATCAACATCAGATGCCGCTCCATTCACGGCAAGCCCCGCCAATTTGAACGTCAGCAGAAAAATTTATAACGGATTCAAGAACTATTCGGTTGCAAGAGCCGAGACAGTTACCGGCAACAACTCTATGGAAATTAATGTCACGGTGAGCTGGGTGCACAAGAATTCGCGCTATACCCACAATGCATCGTCAGTCGTATCCAAACGCTGAAAAAATTGATTTACTACGGACTACTGTTATGAGAAACAACAAAGGTTTTACCCTGATCGAACTGCTTGTCGCCATGGGACTGTTTATTATCGTCATCATGATCACCGGCAAGTCATTTGATACGATACTTGCCCAGACCTCAAAGCTGTTCAGGTCCGAAGAGAGCAATATCGAGGGAGTGCTGGGGCTGGAAATGCTCCGGCATGACTTGCAACAAACCGGCGTTGGACTCTTTACGGAGGCGCCGCCGCTCACGTATATCGAAGCATCTTCAGCTCCAGCTTCTACCTACAACGATGCGACCACTCATGTCCCGCGCGCCCTGGTCACCGGAGACAATCTGGCAACAACTGCGATCGGCAATATGAGCGTTGCCAGTAGCGTGCTGACCGGCACCGACTACCTTGCCATCAAAGGCACGACACTCGCCCGTAACAAGGCAGCCCAGAAGTGGTCCTACCTTGTCAGAACCGGCAGCACGATTGCTCCCAATGTCTGGCCGTCGGGGTCGGATAATTATATAGGTGGAGAGAAATTTGTCGTGCTGCGCAAACAGTTTTCAACACCACCTCGAACGAGCATCGAACTCAACATCCCTGACTCAACTCTCGAGTTTCATTTGACCAGTCCGGCCTTCGATGCCTATACAAGTCAGGGAAACGCTGTGTTTATGACGTATGGGATTGATGACAGCTCTTACAGATTCCCCTTCAACCGGTCGGATTATTTTGTTGCCCGCACCAACAGCGCCAGCAACATGCCTGCGATCTGCGCACAAGGCACCGGTGTCCTGTACAAGGCATCTATCAACCAGTCGAACGGCACAATCAATCCAGTTCCGCTGGTTGATTGCGTGGCGGATATGCAGGTAGTTCTCGGGTGGGATATCGATCTGGACGGCACGGTAGATACGTGGTCGAATGCCGGCGGAACAGCTGTCTCAGGGACAGGTACGACCACCCAGGTGCAGAGTGCGCTGTTACAGGCTAATAACGATATCAATGACTCGACGACACTGAACATCCGCAACTGCCTGAAGGTCGTTAAGGTCTATTTTGTGGTGCAGGACGGGAAAATAGATCGCAATTACACATCTCCTTCAACGATTCCTTACGACGAATCATCCGGTGAGGCAACCCTAATCGGTAGTGGAACATCGTTTCCGGCGGTCTACACGCTGGCCTCTAACATGCTCAATTACCGCTGGAAGGTCTATCGTGTTATCGTGCGTCCCAAAAACCTTCTTGCCAATCAATAGGAATGGTGTCAGATGCGATGTTTAGACAACAATAACGGATTTGCCCTGGTTACTTCACTGATGCTGACATTACTCTCTCTGGTTATTGTCATGTCGTTGTTGTACATGATCACGCAAGGCACCAAGGTGTCAGGGCTCAACAAAAAGTACAAGACAGCCCTGGAGGCTTCCTACGGCGGCACGGAATTATTTACCAAGGACATCCTCCCCTTTGTCATGAGAAATTACTCCAGCACCACACTTGTCACCGATCTGGTCACCACGTTTGGTGCAGATCGTCTCTCGGTTGGCTCACAAAGCTGTCTGCAGGCCAAACTGAAAAACGCCACCCTGAACTGGCCGGCGGTGTGTGGAAATAATAATTCCAATCCCAAGGACAGGCCCGACGTTACCTACACCATGCAGGCCACCTCAGGTAATCCTTTTCTGGTCTATTCCAAGATCGTAGATACCGTAATCGGCAATTCCGATCTCGGCGGGCTTCAGCTTGAAGGCGCCGGTGTGGCCGAGTCGCTGCCCGTGATAACTCCCCAGCATTTTCCTTATATCTACCGGGTCGAAATACAAGGAGAACGGCAGTCTAATGCCGGGACGCAGGCCAATCTTGAAGTTCTTTATGCCTATTAATCTAGTTAGTGACTATTATAATTCCATGCAAACATCGTGACTCTTAAGTCCCTTACGCCACATTTCTTGGTAGAGAGGGAATGAATATGGGGGCTGGGAGCGAGTTACTTATTCATGTGTCCCAGCAATTGTGGCGTGCTACCGGGGTAGTCTGATACTGAATGAAAGTTATTAGGTCATTTATTGTATAGATAATTATGTATAATTTGCTTGACAATCACTGTAATTGCTGTAAATAGACAGGAACAATGCTTAATATCATCTATCGGATAAATGTATGAATACATCAAATAGTGTCAGAAAGATTCGTGAATCACGCCTGATGAGCAAATCTGAGCTTGCCCGCAAGGCTGGAGTGTCTCCGCTCACCGTCGATAGAATTGAACGCGGAGCGCCGTGCCGCATGGAGACTATGCGTAAGTTAATCCTTGCGCTTGGCTTTACACTAGAAGAGAAGGATAGAGTATTTCAGGATTAATGGAATAGGAACGAGATATGTTTCTTTTTAACAAAATAAAAGATGTTATCGGCATTGATATCGGGTCCAATTCCGTTAAGCTTGTTCAGCTTAAGGATCTAAAGGGCTCGTATCAGCTTCTGAATGCGGGTATTGTTCCGCTTCCGCCTGAGGCAATTGTAGACAACACCATTATGGACAGCTCTTCAATTGCTGTTGCAATCAAGAGTCTTGTTTCAAGTCTTGGAGTGAAGGTTAAGGATGTTGCCTGTTCGATATCCGGTAACTCGGTCATTATTCGAAAAATTACCCTTCCTGCCATGCCAATTGAAGAACTGGAAGATCAGATTACCTGGGAAGCTGAGCAATATATTCCATTCGATATCAATGATGTCAATATGGATTTCCAAATCCTGTCGCCTGATGTTTATGATCCTTCCAAGATGAATGTTTTGTTGGTTGCCAGTAAAAAAGATATTATAAATGACTATGTTTCCGTTTTCAGCGAATCCGGCCTGCAACTCTCTGTGGTTGATGTGGATTCGTTTGCTGTTCAGAACGCTGTAGAATTGAATTATGACTTTGACGCGGAAGATGTGCTTGCGCTTGTAAATATTGGTGCTTGCGTTATGAATATAAACGTAATTAAAGGCGGTATTACGTTGTTTACTCGGGATGTCCAGATGGGTGGCAATCTTTACACTGAAGAAATCCAGAAACAGCTGGGTGTGAGCGGAGTGGGAGCAGAGTCAATGAAGATTCTGTCGCATGAAACTAATAACGTGGAATTGCTTGATGTTCTTGAAAAAGTAAACGAGTCAATCTCACAGGAAATTCGTCGTTCTCTTGATTTCTATAATTCAACAGCCAATGATGCTCGCATTTCAAAAGTATTTGTAAGTGGAGGCGCTTCAAAAGGATATAAACTTATTGAAGCAATTAGCACTAAAATTGGATTGCCGGTTGAAATAATCAATCCGTTTGCCAAGCTGAAATATAACGAAAAGGATTTTGACCCTGAATACCTTCAGGAAATCGGCCCACTTATGGCAGTATCGGTTGGGCTTGCTATGAGGAGGGTTGGGGACAAATGATCAAGATCAATCTGTTACCGGTCAGAGCTGGTAAAAAGAAAGAAACAGCTATCCAGCAACTCGCGATAGTATGCGTATCTTTGACGGTAGTCTTTTTGGTCATAGGAGTGCTTTACGGATTAAAGCTGGGGCAAATCTCTTCCACAAAAAATGACATTGCTGCGGCAAATACCAGAATTAATGAACTGAAGGCGAAGATTGGTAAATTGGAAGAGGTGAAAAAATTCAAGGAACAGGTCAAGATGAAACTGGATGTGTTAACCCAGTTGCGTAAAAACAAGACCGGCCCAGCTAAACGACTTGCAACCCTTAGTGATATTACTCCGGATAAACTTTGGCTGACTGCATATGCGGAGTCCAACGAAAATGTCAAGTTGAGCGGTATTTCCTATTCGGAAGATCTGATAGCGCAATTTATGCGAAGTGTTCAGTCTTCCAATGATTATACCGGTGTTGAGTTGGTTGTTTCAGAACAAAAAGAAATCTTGGGCACAAAACTCAAGAGCTTTGACTTGTCGTTTAAACTTAAGTAATCGGCCACATTTTATATGCCGCTGATAGACTCACAAAATAGCCTCTTTTCACCCAGGATGGATTGCGTATGAATCCTCAAGTAGAAAAAATACTCAAGTTACCGACAAAACAGAAGATTTTGTTTCTTCTTCTTGTCGTAATACTTGAAGCATCTGCAATGGTATGGTTTCTATATCTGCCGAAACATCAGGAGTTGACCAGCCTTAAAACGGAGTTGGCCAAACTTCAGACAGAGATAGATGAAAAGACCAGAATTGCAAAAAATCTGCCACGATTGCAAAAGGAATATGATCAGCTGAACATAGAACTTGCTCAAGCATTGACAGAGCTTCCTAATTCAAAGGAAATTCCTTCACTACTTACCAGTATTACCACTGTTGGCAAAAGTGCAGGTCTTGATTTTCTTGTATTCAAGCCCAGGGCTGAAGTTCCTAAAGATTTTTACGCGGAAGTACCTGTAGATATTACAGTTTCAGGTTCATATTTTAGTGTTGCAAACTTTTTTGCGGCAGTAGCTAATTTACCTCGTATTGTAAATATATCAAATGTTGCATTTAGCGATATCAAACATGTCAATAACAGGATGATGACAAAGGTAACGTGTCTTGCTACCACATTCCGCTTCCTTGATAAGAAAGAGATTAAGGATGATAAAAAACCTGCTCCTACTAAATAGACGCTGCAGCATGATTATAGCCATAACTTTTGTTATGACGCTATTATCCGCCTGCAACAAAAATGAAAAACCTGATACTGTTGCAGCTCCGGATAAAGCTCTGGCTGCAAAGACAACTCAGCAACAGGCTATACCTGTGCAAAAGCTGATCAGTTCTGCAATTAAATTAGCGCCGCCATCTATCGGGAATCAGTTTGATTTCAGCGCTAAAAAAGACCCTTTTAAGCCGGCAATTGCTGATAAAGCCGTTTCTGCTTCGCTACCGGATAATCTTAAAAAAGTTCTTCAAGCGGGGCTTCCTATTCATAGTTTTGATGTCAGTCAATTTAAGCTGATCGGGATTGTGACCGGCAGTACAGAAAATAAAGCCATGGTAATTGATCCAAACGGCAAAGGTTATGTTCTCAAGACAGGAATGACAATAGGTAAAAATGTTGGACGCGTTACTATGATCGGAGCAGGCGGGGTTGACGTAGTAGAACAATTTAGAGATGATAACGGCAGGGTGCGTAAGGAAATTATCAGGATAACCCTCCCGAGGAAACAATAAGGAGTTCCGCATGAAGTGGATAACAAAGATATTGGTGATTCTTGCGCTTGCCTTTGGGGTGACAGCAGGCCGCGATATGATTACTCCGGACACTGTTTATTCGGCTCAGGATGGTTTCAAGGCCAACTTGGGTAAACTTGCTGCAATAAAGTCGATTAATGTGACGGGAGATGGCGATGCAACGGAACTTGTAATTAAGTTGACGTCGCCTGCGACCTTTACAAGTTATAAAACATCAGCTCCTTTGCGGCTTGTTCTTGATCTGTCGCAGGCATTAGAAGGTTTTGTTACGACACCACTCATCATTAACAAGGGAAATTTTAAGACAATTACCGTAAATCGATTTGATACAGATGCCGGTATTCTTACCCGTGTTGATATAGAAATACTTAAAGATGCAGAAGCAGTAATAAGATCTTCTCCAACCGATCCTGGCGAATTAAGAGTATCATTTCCGTCTTTGGTTGCTACTCACATCGACTCCTTAAATAACGATTCCTCAACTAAAACCATTATGAAACCGGAAGTGCCTCTTCAAGCTGTTCCTGACACTAAACCGTTAGTTGATCAGACAGCAATTAAATCTGAAGGTAAATTAAGAAAATTGACAGCAGTTTTAGTTGAAAATGGATCAATCGTCCTTAAAATTGATGGTGGTGTAAGCGAGTTCAATTCATTCCGGCTCAATAAGCCGGAACGTTTTGTTATTGATTTGTTTGACACTCAATTGGCAATTTCCTCACGTATAATTCCTCTTAACACAGCAGGGGTGGCTTCTGCTCGGATCGGTTTGTATCCTGACAAAATTCGTATTGTTCTTGATGCAGTCAACGAAAGATTTCCTGATGTTACAGTTGCAAAATCTGATCAGGGTTTATCAGTTGCTTTAAGCACTATGACGCTTGAAAATCCTAATACAAAACTGGTTGCTACAAAAGTTGAACCACCATCTGTAGTTTCTGCCAATGCAAAAAATGAAAGAACTGCTGTTGCTCCTGTTGTTGCTGTTAATGTTGAGAGGCCTGTTGCTGTTCCTGCCCCCCCTCCAGTTACACCGGTAAAGTCCAGTTCTATTAAGTCGGAAGCAGTACTTCCTGCACGTGTAGAAATGATTGACTTTCAAGTGATTGAAAACATCTCTCGCGTGTCCATAAAAGTTGTGGGCGAGGTAGTTGTTGATCCTCCCGTCAAAAGTCCCGGTTTTGTGACATTGACCATTAAAAAGGCCGGGCTGTCAAAACAACTGCAGCGTTCACTTGAAGCGAAATCATTCATTTCACCGGTGTTACGGATTACTCCGCTATTAATTAAGACCAGTAAAGGGAATAATACGAAAATACGCATAGCTATGCGTGCTGCTGCGCCCTATGAGTTCAGGCAGGAAGGAGACATGCTTTATATTGATTTCCTGAATCCTAAAGGGCTTACCGCTGAAAAGGTACAGGCTGAAGTTCAGGATTTAAATCAAACAAAGGCAAGTCGCGCGAATACAACTGTCTCCACTCAAGAGACAAAGATCAAGTCTGAACTTCTAGGGCAATCGGAATCTAATAGAATGTCAGAATCGGATAAAACTTATACAGGGAGAAAAATATCGCTTGAGTTTGCAGATGCAGATGTGCGTAAAATATTTCAGCTACTTTCAGAGGTAAGCGGTAAGAACTTTGTATTAGGTGATGAAGTAACCGGAAACATAAGTCTTAAACTTGTTAATGTGCCATGGACTCAAGCTCTTGATATTATTATTGAAACAAAAGGATTTGAATATAAGGACGAAAATAACATAGTGATGATTAGAGGAGCAGGAAAACTCAAATCTGCAATAGATGCTGCAGCGGAAAAAAGACAAGCACAATTAAAATCTGGTCGTCTAGTTACTAGAAATTTTGCTATTAATTACTCTAATAGTGATGATGTTGCAACTGCTCTGAAGCCATTGTTGAGGTATGACTGGCAGGGTTCATTGACATCAGATAAAAGGACAAATACAGTCATTGTTAATGCCGTTGAGCAGCTAATGGAAGAAATTGAGAAGCTTGTAAAAGTAATTGATGTTCCTGAAAAACAGGTAATGATTGAAGCCAGGATTGTTGAAGCTTCATCAACATTCACCCGTAGTCTCGGTGTCAATTGGGGAGTCCATTATCGCGATGGTTCTGCGTCATTTTTGGGTATCAATCAATTGGATACCAGTTTTGGAGGTCAAGCGTCCACAGCTGCCCCTACATCTGGATTATCAGGCTCATCTGGTGGAGCAATGGGCATATCGTTCGGGACGTTAACAAGCAATATTTCACTGGATCTTCGTTTGAATGCAGCAGCAAGTGCCGGTTTAATTAATATTGTCTCCACGCCTAAGGTTGCCACACTTAATAATAAAACTGCAAAGATAACTCAAGGACAGCAGGTTCCTTACACGTCTGCTACATCTGATAAAACTGAAACAAAGTTTGTTGAAGCTGCGCTTTCTTTGGAAGTGACGCCACACATAAATTCAAATGGTACAATCAGCATGAAAATAGATGCGAAGAATGATTCTGTTGGTCAGGCTGCAGGCGGTAGTACGGCACCTGCGATCAACAAGAAACAGGCAACGACAGAAATGCTTCTACGTGATGGTGAAACAACTGTTATTGGTGGTATCTTTGTAGATAGTGATAATGATTCTGATGATGGCGTTCCTTATTTAATGGATATTCCATTTCTTGGTAAACTGTTTAGATCAAATTCAAGAACAAAGGTTAAAACAGAGTTATTGATATTTATAACTCCTCGTATTCTGAATTCAATATAACAAAAATGATAGAATTATTTTTATGTAACGGACAAAAAATGAATATTAT
The DNA here is from genome assembly GCA_016650295.1 of Desulfuromonadales bacterium. GTDB lineage: Bacteria > Desulfobacterota > Desulfuromonadia > Geobacterales > Pseudopelobacteraceae > CAIPTY01. Next base: position 32,949 of record JAENWA010000105.1, read on the forward strand.
AAAAATTATTATATTGTTGTTTCTTATTGTGTTTTCTTATCCTTTAACAGGATATTCAGCAATGGATTTTGAAGGTGCAATTATAGAATTTAAAGATGTTCCGACAAGGGCATGGAAATATGGGGTATTAGGTAACAAATGGATTGTGTCTATAGTCAAAGATAAGTCACATGCAAAGCTGATTGGCTTGAAACAAGGTGACATTATTCTAACTGTTGATGATAAGAACCTTGTATCGATTGACGACCTGTTAGAAATGTCATACGGTGAGCATGCTATTAAAGTGTTAAATACCAAGAATCAAGTAGATAATCTAGTTATAAACAGAATGCCACCGAAACCTGTGAATACGCCTAAGAATAGACAAGATCTAAATTTACCATCAATTGCAGTAAATGATGAAGTTCTTGCACAAAAATATGGAAAAACTGAGACAAAAAACAAACAAAACAAAAGAAGTTATCGAGATTGTATAGATGATGAACTTGCTAATGCAAGTACATATGAACATTATATTAATAAACCCAATGCTCGCGGTGGAGACTATGGGAGGGCACAAAGAATTTGTGATGAAGAATTTGGTAGAAGAACTGGAATAACCGTAGAAAGGCTTTATTGATGATCAGTTTTAATAGTCAAGCATTTCTTGTATTGAATGTTCATCAAATGTTTGACTGTGATTTATAATTTTGTCTTTTTTGTTTGATAAGTTGGCGTGTTAAGATTATGACAGAAGCAAATACGGAGTTCTAAATAATTACTTTTGGAGGATTCATGAGGTCAATTCGATTTATATCAGTTCTACTTTTAATTCCTATCTTCATGAGCTTGCAGGCATGTGGCAGCGGAGGAGGAACTTCCGATACGTCTGGTACTCTAACTGTAAGTACAGCAACTGTGTCTGATAATGGCGATGGAACTTCACTTGTTACAGTAACTGCTACTTATATACCGCCTGCTGGAAAGACGGCTCAAGGCGTTGTTATTTCAATAGTTGCAACCTCGAATTTTGGATATGCGCAATCAGTTAATCCTTCACTTAATTCCCTCAGCAATTCTGTTATTCAATCATTTAGTATACCACAACAGTTGGGTACATCAACCCAGGTTGTTATTACAGCTTCTATAGGAGGTATGACGAGTGGAGTACTGGCAATTGTTCCTAAGTTTACGCCTACAACGCTAGCTGTTCCAATATCAGTTGTAAATTATACAGTTAGTGATCTTGCTGGTACAGATAAGTTCATTAATTTCACTGGTGGAACTGCTCCATTCACTGTTGTATCTTCCGTACTAGCGGATATTAATTCAACTATATTTGATTCATTTACCCTCGGTGGTGGCACTATAAGAATTAGATTGTTAAATAGTAATGTTAATAGTGTTGCTAGCACAGCTACAGTTACTGTTTCTGATGCTGCGGGAGGTTCAGTACCGATCACAGTTAATTACTTTAAGTAAAAAATCTGTTCTTTAATCTGTTCGTATGCTCAAAGGGCGCATTGAAATGCGCCTTTTGCAGTTTTACTTTAATTGATTGTAAACAATTTTTGCCAATCAGGTGAGTACTTGACACATCCTCAATCAATCCAAAATGCGTTCAATATTTCATCTGTATCTGGACCATGGCTTGATGCGCTCTATCAACAGTGGCTCCATGAACCTGAATCTGTAGGTGAAGACTGGCAACATTTTTTTTCCGGCGTCAATTTTGCCATAGATACGCATCGATCAAAATTACCAACACCTCCCCTGAACGAAACTCAATCACTTAAAATATCCGGTGTACAGTCACTAATTTACCGCTACCGTTCAATCGGCCATCTGCTGGCGTGTACCGATCCTCTCTCCCCCTGTTTGCTGGATCATCCTCTGTTGACCCTGTCCAACTTTGGTCTCGATCAATCCGACCTTGATGTAATCTTTACCTCACGGCGCTATCTGAAGCCTCGTGCCACACTTCGAGAGATAATTGCAACGCTGCATGAAACCTACTGTCATGAAATTGGTGTGGAATTCATGCACATTCAGGACCCGGCTGAACGTCAATGGTTAATTGACCGGATGGAGCCGTGTCGTAATCGTTCGGAAATCAGTAAGGAGGACCAGCTGCATCTACTAGAAAAACTTTACGAAGCGTCTCTCTTTGAGTCCTTTCTGCAGCGTCGTTTTCCCGCTCAAAAACGTTTTTCACTGGAGGGTGGAGAGATACTGATTCCGGTTCTTGATGCTATTGTTAGATTCAGCCCGTCTGTCGGTATTCACAGTGTGATTTTCGGCATGTCCCACCGCGGTCGGCTGAATGTTTTGGCACATATCTTGGGCAAGCCATACGAGAATATCTTTGCTGAATTCCGTGATGCAATGGCGGTAGGTTTTGTGGGAGATGGCGATGTCAAGTATCACAAAGGATATTCAACTGATCGGAATTTCCCAGATGGGGATGTGCATGTAACATTGGCGTCTAACCCAAGCCACCTGGAAGCCGTTAATCCGGTTGTGGAGGGGAAGTGTCGCGCACGACAGGATCAAGGTAGCCCAGCTGATAGACGGCAGATTTTACCGTTTTTGATCCATGGCGACGGTGCCTTTGCCGGGCAGGGCAGCATCATGGAAACACTGAACATGTCAAGGTTGGACGGTTACAGCACTTGCGGGACGCTTCATATTGTGCTTAATAACCAGATCGGATTTACTACAGCGCCACGGGATTCCCGTTCGACCCTGTACGCCACGGATATTGCCAAGATGTTGGCCTGTCCGGTTTTTCACGTACAGGGCGAATCACCAGAAGCAGCCTTGCATATCGTCCGTTTAGCCTTGGACTATCGTCAAACGTATGGCCGTGACGTGGTAATAGAACTGGTCTGCTACCGGCGCCATGGTCATAATGAAGGTGATGAACCAGCTTTTACCCAACCGCTCATGTATCGTCAGATCAATTCACGCCCGACTGTTAACCGGATCTATACAGATGTTCTGGCAGACGAAGGTGTTGCTCTGCCATTGCTCAATGATATAGAGAAACGCGTCGTTATGCGACTTGAAGAGTGCTTTGAAAGTCCACCTCAGATTAGAGCGATCGGTTTCCATCAAGCGTGGGGCTCTTTAAGTTCTGAATATACTTCAATTTCTGTTGATACCTGCGTGTCTGCTGAAACGATGTTGCTGCTGTCTCGGCGGCTAGCTGAAGTTCCTCCAGGGTTCAGCCCTCACGAAAAGATTCATTTGCTGATACAGAAACGCTTTGAAGCGGTGCTTAAGAATACGGAAATTGATTGGGGCAATGCCGAGATACTTGCATATGCCTCGTTGCTAAATGAGGGGGTGTCGGTACGACTTTCGGGGCAGGATTCGCAGCGTGGCACATTCAGTCACCGGCATAGTGTACTGCATGATATAAATAATGGAAGCACATTTATGCCGTTAACCTCCGTGACCCGTGACAATGCCGTTTTTCAGTCTTGGGACAGCCCGCTCTCGGAATTTGGCATACTTGGATTTGAATATGGCTATTCTCTTGAATCACCACTGGATTTAACTATTTGGGAGGCCCAATTTGGCGATTTTGCGAACGGAGCCCAGGTGATTATTGATCAATTTATCGCCAGTGGAGAAACAAAATGGAACCGTGCCAGTGGTCTCGTACTTCTGTTGCCTCACGGATATGAAGGTCAAGGTGCAGAACACTCCAGCGCCCGTATTGAACGTTTTTTACAGCTTTGTGCCGTCAACAATATGATAGTAGCTAATCCATCAACACCGGCCCAATTGTTCCACCTGTTGCGTCGCCAGGTTAAGCAGTCGTTTCGTAAGCCATTAATCATCTTTACTCCTAAGAGTTTACTGCGTCACCCTGAATGCGTATCTTCCGTTGATGAACTTTGCAACGGATCTTTCCGTGAAGTAGTTGCTGTTTGTGCTGATCCGTCTGCAGTGCGGCGGGTTGTAATTTGCACCGGCAAGATATACTACGATCTTTGGGAAGAGCAGAACAAGCGTGGTGCCTCTGATGTGTTTCTTATCCGTGTCGAACAGCTCTTTCCGCTTCGAATAGACCTGATCCATGAAGAATTGTCGTGCCTTCCAGATGATGTGAGTTGTTTCTGGGTTCAGGAAGAACCTGAGAATATGGGAGCCTGGCAGTACGTTCGGTCGATACTTGCTGAATGTTGTGGCTCAATCCGCTTCATTGGCCGGCCGGCGGATTCGTGCCCAGCTGTGGGCTCCCACCACCTTCATCTGCAGCAGCAGGCAGAGGTTGTTAATTATGCATTTGAAGTGTAAATAGAATGATTAAAAATACCCTGTTTAGGGTATTGCATCTATTGATGCGTTGTGCGAATATTTCTACGATATTGTTAAGTTTTTCTAAAACAGCGTTTAGCAAATAACTAAGGAAGTGCCAATGTAACAAAAATTAAAAACTTAACTCCGATAAAGGCAAAACTGGAGTAATCCAGTGACGCAAAACCAAGGGTCCTAGACCTTCTAAAAAGAGGGCAGCGGAATGTGTCAATGACTTTGAGACACTTACCATGCGAATTTAGTGTAGCTCTTTTTAGCTCGTCGCC